>CAJBPB010000277.1 GCA_903957365.1 uncultured Bacteroidota bacterium | reverse complement strand
AGCTCATCGACATCTCGAACCCGAACATTCTGAATCAAACTCCCGACTTTATGGACTAATTAAGTCCGCGACTTTTTTATGTTCAGAATTGGTTCAAATTGATTGTTCTGGTATAAAAAAACCTGATATTCAAAATATCAGGTTTTTGATTATAAAATCACAACTATTGTTGTTATCTTCTGGTTCTTTTATCCGGACGATCTCTGTAACTTGGTTTAGGCTTTCCTGTACGATCATTGTGGTCCGAAATGAGTTTACCTGTGCGCTCTTTGTAATCCGATGCAGGCTTATCAGAACGATGAATGGCAGGTCTTTCTTTCCTGTCACTTCGTGGTTCACTTGCATAACTGGTTTTATTCCGTGGTTTAGAAGAATCTCTTTCAGCTTCGCGTTCGCCGGCAACTTCAATACGGATGCCTCTTGGATTCATTCTCGCGTTCGCGAATGATTCCATAACAGTGCCAACAGATTGACTGTCAATATCAATAAACGAATAAGCGTCGCTGATATCGATACGGCCGATGTTTACATCGCGTGAACGGGTTACTTCATTGATGATTCCAATCAAATTCGGAGGTGTATTGATATCGTCTTTACGGCCAATGCTGATAAACATTCGCTGGAAGCCACCGCTGCTGCGGTTTCCTCTGCGTGCATCGTCCCTGTCACCTTCCGGACGTCTTGCGCCGCGGTCTGGTCTGTCACCTCTGTCTGGTCTGTCACTTCTTTCAGGTCTGTCGCCACGATCACGGCTATAGCTGTCACCAGTGCGTGCTGGTCTGTCTGGTCTGTCACCACGGTTACGGTCGCGGCCAAATGATCTTTCACTATAATCGTCACGGCTGCTGCGTGTTTCATCTACATTCAGATCCTGTGCATCGCGGTAATATTCGAGGAAACTATTGAATTCAAGTGAAACAAATCGTTTGATTACCTCTTCACGGTCAAGATATTCCAGTTTGCGGAAAATTACAGGAAGGAAAGAATCGATGTCTTCATGGTTCACAACCACTTTTTCCATTCTGTCGATCTGATTGAATAATTGTTTCTCGCAAACCTGCACACCGGTAGGTATTTTTGCTTTGGCAAACTCACGTCCGACCGATTTTTCGATCATCTTGATTTTACCTTTTTCCTTCATATTAATGATACTTACACACACACCGTTTTTGTCGGCGCGGCCTGTACGGCCACTGCGGTGAATATAGGTTTCAGATTCATCAGGAAGATTATAGTTGATTACGTGGGTAAGATCGGTCACGTCAAGTCCGCGGGCAGCTACGTCGGTAGCAACCAGCATTTGCAGGTTACGTACACGGAAACGGTTCATTACATGGTCGCGTTGTGATTGCGATAAATCGCCATGTAAAGCGTCGGCATTGTAACCGTCACGGATCAGTGAGTCAGCAATTTCCTGCGTTTCGCGCCGTGTGCGGCAAAAAACGATGGCATAGATATTAGGATTGTAATCGGCAATACGTTTCAGGGCAACATAACGATCTTTGGCGTGAACCAGATAGTAAATGTGTTTCACATTGGCTGTTCCGGCATTGCGGTCGCCAACGGTTTTAATCACAGGTTTTTTCATGTATTTGGTCAGGATGCGTTCAACCTGACTTGGCATGGTTGCCGAGAACAACAAAGTGTGTTTTTCTTTCGGCATTTCCTGCAAAATAGTATCGACTTCTTCCTGAAATCCCATATCGAGCATTTCATCTGCTTCGTCGAGCACAACCCATTTCACATGGGAAAGATCAGTTTTTCCACGACGAATCATATCGTTCATCCTGCCTGGTGTGGCAACAATGATTTGCGGATTGTCGTACAATTGTTTCATCTGTACTTCGATGCTTGCACCACCATAAATCGGGATAATCTTCATCTTGGGCATGAAAACAGCGAAGCTTGTCAGGTCTTTGGTAATCTGAATACACAGCTCGCGGGTAGGACACAGAATTACGGCCTGTGTTTGACGGAGATCGGTGTCAATGTGTTGTAAAACAGGCAATCCGAAGGCTGCCGTTTTGCCGGTTCCGGTTTGTGCCAATCCGACCAGGTCGGTAGGAGTTTCTAATAAAATGGGGATAACGGCCGCTTGAACCGGCATTGGCTCTTTGAATCCGAGTGCCTCAACGGCTTTTTGGAGGTCGGGATTCAGGCCAAGTTCTTGAAAATTAGGCATAAAATATTTTAAATAATGAGCGGCAAAGGTAGTCATTATTCAGGTGCAATTATGTTGAAAACATGAAAATACTTATAAATCAGGTAGATTCGACACTAAATTCGTCAGGGAAACAGAAAAACTCTCCAATGAATACCTCATTTTCATCGATTTTGACCGTTGTTTGGTTCATTTTTATTAAGTATTTAGAAAAGCCGTTATCGATGAATTTTATATTTTTGGGCAAAACTGGAAACAATGGAACGATGCGATTGGCCTTCAAACAATGTCTTAATGATTCAATACCATGATGATGAATGGGGCACACCTTTGCATGATGATGCAAAACTTTTCGAATATCTGGTACTGGATGCTTTTCAGGCCGGATTAAGCTGGCAAACGATCCTGAACAAAAGAGAAAACTTCAGACAGGCATTTGATGGTTTTGATGCCCAAAAAATTGCCCGATATGACGATGATAAAATCGAGGAACTGATGAATGATGCCGGTATCATCCGGAACCGGCTGAAAATCAAGGCTACTATTGGCAATGCGATAGCATTTATACGCATTCAGAAGGAATTTGGGAGTTTCGACAAGTTCATCTGGCAGTTTACAGATTATCAAACCATTGATAATACACTTTCTTCACTCAAAGCGATGCCGGTGAAATCAGATGAATCCGATGCTATGAGCAAAGCATTGATTGCCAGAGGTTTTAAATTTGTCGGAAGCACAATTTGTTATGCCTTCATGCAGGCTACCGGCATGATGAATGACCATCTGATAAAGTGTTTCAGGCACAAAGAAGTGAGTAAAAAATAGTGAATGGCAAACATTTGCTTAAAACTTTTGTTAATCGAAAACGGAAATCTTATCAATCTGAGCAATTAACTAAAGCTTGTCGATAAACTAACTATTTTTGCAACAAAGCACTGTAACATGACAAAACGTAACTGGACTTCATTGAAAGTCTTCAAAGATATCCGCTTCGAAAGCTGGAATCACATCGCCAAAATTACCATCAACCGGCCCGAAGTGCACAATGCCTTTCGCCCGACGACCACATTTGAAATTGCGGAATCACTGGATATCTGTCGCGAAAGCAATGATATTTATGTAATTGTCCTTACCGGTGAAGGCGACAAAGCTTTTTGCAGCGGTGGCGACCAGCAGGTGAAAGGCGAAGGTGGCTATCTCGACGAAAATGGCATTCCCCGGCTAAATGTTCTGGATGTGCAACGTAAAATCCGTTCCATGCCAAAACCCGTCATCGCTATGGTCAACGGTTGGGCAGTGGGTGGAGGACATGTGCTGCATGTAATCTGCGACCTCACGGTTGCTTCTGATAATGCACGTTTCGGGCAGGTCGGACCAAAAGTTGGTAGTTTTGATGCCGGTTTCGGATCTTCCTATCTGGCTAGCATTGTCGGACAAAAGAAAGCCCGTGAAATATGGTTTCTCAACCAGTTTTATTCAGCAAGGGAAGCGCTTGAGATGGGTTTGGTAAATAAAGTTGTTCCGCTCGAACAACTCGAAGACACAACGGTAGAATGGTGTGAAATCATGATGAAACGTAGTCCGATGGCCTTACGTATGATTAAACTCGGATTAAATGCCGAGCTGGACGGACAGGCCGGATTGCAGGAATTTGCCGGTAATGCGACCTTGTTGTATTATCTGACCGAGGAAGCCCAGGAAGGAAAACATGCATTTCTCGAAAAACGCGAACCCGATTTTCATAAATATCCGAAATTTCCCTGAAATGCTTAGGTTTAATGGCATCTATCACAATGCTAAATAATTTTCAACTAGTCTCTTCAGGTTTTCATACTTATTCAAAACTTCAGCGCTAAAAACGATGGCATCTGTTAAATCATGGATCAAAGCAGCACGGCTGCGCACTTTGCCATTGGCGCTGTCGAGCATCGCCATGGGTGGTTTTGTGGCGGCAGGTCAGAAAAATTTCGCGGTATTGCCAGTAATCCTTGCCGGAATCACAACGCTATTTTTACAGATACTGTCGAATATGGCAAATGATTATGGCGATTCGAAAAGCGGGATTGATAACCAGCATCGTATCGGCCCGATGAGAACAGTACAATCAGGAGAAATTACATCCGGGGAAATGAAATATGCGGTAATTCTTTTTGCTTTTTTATCATTTATAAGCGGATTGGCCCTTGTTTTTCTTGCTTCCGGACTCAGTCTGATGTCTTCACTGCTTTTTGTGCTGACCGGTATCGGCGCGATTGCCGCAGCAATTAATTATACTGTTGGCAAAAATCCTTACGGGTATGTGGGTTTTGGCGATTTTTTCGTGTTTCTTTTTTTTGGATTGGTTGGCGTTTGCGGAACATTTTTACTTTCGACAAAAACACTTGGTCTTCAGGTTTTGCTTCCGGCTGCTGCCATGGGATTATTGAGTACGGGCGTGCTCAACCTCAACAATATGCGCGATATGGCAAACGACAAAGCAAACAAAAAAAATACGGTCGTGGTTAAAATTGGCTTTCGGAATGCCTTTCTGTATCACTGTCTGCTCATTCTTTTGCCATTTATTATGCTTTCTGTGTATAATATATTGAATTTCAAAGGAGTATATCAATTTACGTTTTTATTTCTTTTACCACTTTTTATCATCGATCTTGCTAAAATCCGCAAGACCAGTCTGTTGGATCAGCTTGATCCGTTTTTGAAGAAACTGGCCATAAAAACCCTGTTGCTGACTCTTGTTTTTGGCTGTTGTAATCTGATTTGATATGCTGACAGCACGATTCAAAAAACATACGCTCATATTTAAGCAGGCGAGTGGAACCTCACGGGGAGTATTGCATACCAAAGATTCCTGGTATATTTTCGTTGCATTACAGGATTCTCCTGAGTGCTTTGGAATTGGCGAATGTAGCCTTATTCCGGGCTTAAGTCCGGATGATACCGGTCTTTTCGAAGACGAATTGAAATCATTGTGCGATAATATTAACGATTATTCGCAATGGATCATAAAACGTGGCGCATTGTTTCCTGCTATCCGTTTTGGTCTTGAAACCGCATTGTTTGATTTGGCTGAAGGCGGAAAATGTTTGTTTGGTGAAACGGATTTTACCAAAGGTTTTGCCGGAATTGCAACCAATGGACTTGTGTGGATGGGCGATGCCGCATTCATGAAAAAACAGATAAAACAAAAGCTGGACGCGGGTTTTAATTGTATTAAAATGAAGGTCGGAGCCATCGATTTTAACGAAGAGCTGGCAATTATACAGTCTGTCAGAAAAGAATTTTCGTCTGGCCAGCTTGAAATAAGATTGGATGCCAACGGCGCTTTCACTGAGAAACAAGCGCTTGAAAAAATTAAACGGCTATCCGAATTCGGTATTCATTCCATTGAACAACCCATCAAGCCAAAACAGCCTTGTTCGTTGGCTAGAATCTGCCGTGAAAGTCCTGTGCCTGTTGCACTCGATGAAGAATTGATTGGCGTTTCTGAGGAGAAACAGCCGCATTTACTTGCACAGATTAAACCTTCATTCATCATATTGAAGCCCAGTTTATTGGGAGGAATAGGTGTCGCAAAAAAATGGATTCATCATGCCGAGGCAGTCAGTATCGGTTGGTGGATTACCTCAGCACTTGAATCAAATATCGGTTTGAATGCCATCGCGCAGTGGACTTTCAAAACGGCGAACCCAATCACACAGGGACTGGGTACCGGACAACTTTTTACAAATAATATCGGATCACCGCTTGAATTGCGCAACGGCAAGCTTTATTACAATCCTATGTTACAATGGAAAACGAAATCGTTAAAGCCATGAATGTCTGGACTTCTCACACTTTGTTTTTGAATGGGAAACTGTTAACCCCGGTAAATCTGGAGGAACAATGCAGGATTGAAACGAATGCCTTGGCGATGCAAGTGCTTGGGTTTTACAGAGAATGGATTGGAGAAAACGATGAGATTTCGCTGCAGACTTCCGGTTCGACAGGTAAACCAAAGAAGATGCAGGTTTTGAAACAAAGTATGATCGAAAGTGCTTTTGCAACAGGACAATTTTTGAGGCTTGGCAAAGGAATGAAAGCCCTTTTATGCTTATCACCCGATTATATTGCCGGGAAAATGATGATTGTCCGTGCGATGGTTATCAGTATGGACCTGATTACAACAGACGTAAGCGCAAATCCGGTTGAAAAACTTGAAACGCCTGTCGGTTTTTCCGCGATGGTTCCTTTGCAGGTGAATCAGATTCTGAAACAATCGCCTGATAAATTCCATCTTATTAAAATACTGATTATCGGTGGAAGCGCCATTGAGCAGAAACTTGAAAATGATTTGCAAAATATTGAAACACAGTGTTATCATACATACGGCATGACTGAAACGCTAAGTCATATCGCATTAAGACCGATCAACGGAACCAACAGATCCGATTGGTTTACACCATTTGAAAATATTCATGTTTCGCTTGATCAGCGGGCTTGCCTGGTGATTACAGCGCCTTTTGTGCAGAAAGATCCTGTCATCACAAACGACATTGCAGAGATTGATGAAGGAAACAGATTCAAAATTCATGGCCGGAACGACCATGTGATTGTAAGTGCCGGACGAAAAATTCATCCCGAAGAAGTCGAGAATAAAATCAGACATCTGTTCAATAAACCATTCATCATCAGCACTTTGAAAGATGAAAAAGCAGGTGAAACCGTAGTACTGTATTGTGAAGAAAAGTTTGGTATCAAGGCATTATATCAATTATGGAAACAACTTTCAGAAGCCTTGGATTCACATGAAATACCACGACAAATCATTCATATTGAAAGGATTCCATTTTTGGAAAGTGGTAAAATTGACAGAAAAGGCATTATTATTTGACTACTGTTATTAACACACTTTTTTACACCTAATTTAGTACATTTAAATGGCTAAATATTTTATTGGTAAACTGATTGTTACTTATTGATTACACACATATTTCATGATAGTTGCAGCAAAATATTTTCCAGAAATCGTAGGTTTAGAATTATTTTTGCTGATGATTGAACATTTCATTGATACAGACGTTAAAATTATTGTTTTGTTTAATGTTTAATATAAATTATTAAACAAAATATATATAACTTTGAAACTGAAAGTTTCGGATTGAAATATTTGAACAAACATTTTTTAAAACAATGTTACCGGAAATGGAAATTTACCATGACATCTCGTTTAAAACCAGTAAGTTAATAACAAAATCGTATAGTACCTCCTTTTCACTTGCGGTGGGTTTATTATCACCTGAAACGCGACAGGCAATTTACAGTATCTATGGATTTGTAAGGGTAGCTGATGAAATTGTGGATACTTTTCATGGCTACAACCAAAAAATATTGTTGAAGAACTTTGAAAACGATTGTCTCGAAGCCATTGCAAGCGGAATAAGTATGAATCCTGTTTTGCACTCTTTTGCAATCACTGTAAAAAAGTACAACATTCCGATTCATTTTATCGATTCATTTTTACTCAGTATGAAAACCGATCTGAGCAAGCATGTTTACGAAAACACCAGTGAGCTCAATACCTACATTTACGGATCGGCTGATGTGGTTGGATTAATGTGTATCAAAGCCTTTGTAAACGGCGATGAAAAGCTTTACAATGAGCTCGAAAAACCCGCCATGAAACTGGGTTCAGCATTTCAGAAAGTGAATTTTCTCCGCGATCTGAAAGCGGATGTCGAACAACTGGACCGTAAGTACTTTCCTGATTTTGACATTCATTCTTTTGATGAAAAAACGAAAAACGCACTTGTGAAAAACATAGAAGAGGATTTTCGTGAAGCACATGAAGGTGTCAAAAGATTACCCGGAAGATCAAAACTTGCCGTGTTGGTTGCCTTTGATTTTTATCTTGAATTGTTAAGGAAAATCAGAAATACACCGGCAAATGAAATCGTGAAAACACGCATCCGGATTTCCGACCCCATGAAAATCTGGCTGCTGGGCAAAGCCTGGATGAAATACAAACTTAAACTTATTTAATTGTAAGCTGTTCATCGACAAATTATTAACCTGAAAATAAAATCCTGTATGCTCAATATTGCTTTGGTAATCATCGCTTATTTTTTTATGGAATTCGTCGCCTGGTCAAATCACAAATATGTGATGCATGGTTTTTTGTGGCGATGGCACAAAGATCACCACGTAAACGATCAGTACAAGGTTTCGCTTGACAAGATGGCAACTTCGCGTTTTGAGAAAAACGATCTTTTCTTTTTGGTTTATGCCATTCCGGCAATCATTTTAATGATCATCGGACTGACAATCAATATGTTATCGCTGGTTTTTATTGGTATTGGAATCACCTTGTACGGTTTCACGTATTTCATAATCCATGATATTCTCATTCATCAGCGTCTGCGAATACCATTTTTATTCAGAAAACCAGGCTATTACACCGATGCGATCATCAATGCGCATCTGGCGCACCATCGCCCAAAAAGTGCCGATGATTTCAGAAATTTTGGTCTGTTGATTTTTCCTTTACGATTTTTTAAAAAGTAATCTATGTCACTCTATTTCATCTTGTTGATTGGCTCCATTGCCTTTCCTTTGCTGCTGAGTTTCGATAAAAAACTACATTTTTACACCCAATGGAAATATGTGCTGCCTTCAATTTTAATTGTTGCGGCATTTTACATCCTATGCGATGTTTATATGACGAAATGGGGTGTCTGGGGTTTCAATCCAAAGTATGTTTCAAATATTTCTTTTTTTAAACTGCCACTCGAAGAATGGTTGTTTTTTATCATCATACCTTACGCCAGTATTTTTCTGCATGAAGCATTCATATTATATTTTCCACATATCCGCGTGGGAGATAGGTTGAGTAAATATTTAACTATCAGCATTATCGTTGTTCTGGCGTTGATTTTAGTTTTGCATTATGATAAAATTTATACTGTTTATATTTTCAGCACGCTTATTCTGGCGCTACTTTTAGCACTGTTCGATAAATCAGGAATCATGCCTGGCTATTATATTACATTTTTATTGATTCTGATACCGTTTTTTATTGTAAATGCCCTTTTAACAGGCAGTTTTATCGAAAGTGAAGTGGTTTGGTACAACGACAACGAAAATTTGGGAATCCGGGTTTTCACCATCCCGATAGAAGATTTTGGCTATGCTTTCAGTCTGATGTTGTTCAATCTGCTTCTGATACGGAGATTCGAAAAAATCTATTAATCCAAAACCAAAGCCACAGAATTTGCGATGACTGTAAAATCATTTATTGAAAACAGAGTACTTGAGACGAAGATTTTTTTTGTCATATTTTATGCGGTGGGTATCGCCGGATTATTGCTGCCGTTTTCATTTCCGCTCTTCGTCAGACTTGTTCCATTGGCGCTTTTACTGAGTTTTACCGGACTGGCAATTTTTCATCCTGATAAAACAGAAAAAAAGCCCCTTTTGATTTTTCTGGCTGTTTTTATTATGGGCTACGTGGTTGAGGCAATCGGTGTGAATACCGGACTGATCTTTGGCGAATATAAATACGGTGACAGTCTGGGACCGAAAATCTACTTTACACCTGTTATTATTGGTTTGAACTGGTTGTTTCTGGTCTACACAACCGCTTCTGTCTTCGAAAAAGTGAAAATTCATCCTCTGTTGAAAATTATTTTCGCTTCATCGCTGATGCTGGTGTATGATCTTGTTCTGGAGCAACTTGCGCCTGTTATTGATATGTGGTATTGGATCGATGATATTGTCCCGCTCAAAAATTACCTTGCCTGGTTTGTGATTGCACTTATTTTTCATGCCTTATTGAAAGTGGCCCGCATACAAATCCAAAACAAACTGGCGGCGCTGATTTTAATCTGTCAGTTTTTGTTTTTTTTGATTTTATACTTCTTTTTAAGATAAAAACGGATGCTGAAAGCCAAACACAATTTTATCATTCATCCATTTTTTAAATGGTATGCCGGTTCGATTATCAAAAGGCATTTTGGAATGGTAAAGATCGTTGGCGAAATTCAGGATAAAAATCTTCCTGTATTGCTTATTTCCAATCATATAAGCTGGTGGGACGGGTTTTGGGCTATGTATATTAATTTGAAAGTGCTTCATCGGAAATTTCACTTTATGATGCTCGAGGATCAACTTCGGAAATTCTGGTTTTTCAATTATACCGGTGGTTTTTCGGTCAATAAAAAATCGAAAAGTCTTATAGAAACGCTGCATTATACCGCTGAACTGTTGACCGACAATCAGAATATGGTACTCGTTTTTCCGCAGGGCGAGATACAAAGTCAACATAACCAGAATCTTCTGTTTGAAAAAGGATTGGAAAGGATTTTAAAGGATAAAGACGGTATGATTCAGATTGTTTTTCTTGCCAATCTGGTCGATTATTTTTCGAACCGCAAACCGGGTATTTATTTCCATCTGCAGGAGAACAATACTAAAGTAAGCGATATAGCTGATTTACAGCAGCAATACAATTTGTTTTATGCACAAAGTGTCGAAAAACAAAAGCAATTTAATGTATAAGTAATGATTTATCTGGCCTCTATTATTTTCGGTTTTTCGTTTATGCAGTTGCTTGTCGCATTTGCAAATTTGCTGTTCCGTCAATCATTAGGTCGAAGTAAGCATGGTTTCAGCGGTTTGGTTTCGGTGTTGATTCCTGCCCGCAATGAAGAGAAAAATATTGGTAATCTGCTCTCTGATCTGTTGAGCCAGAATTACAGGCAGATAGAAATCCTTGTTTTTAACGATTTGTCAACAGACAATACAGCCGGTATTGTTTCATCATTTTCAAACAGGGATTCACGCGTCAGACTGATCAATTCGGTTGATCTGCCCGAGGGTTGGCTGGGCAAGAATTTTGCCTGCGACACCCTTTCAAAAGAGGCCAAAGGCGATTATTTTTTGTTTCTCGATGCCGATGTACGGGTGAATAATGATCTTATTGGCAATACCTGTAGTCTTGCTCAAAAACACAAACTGGGTTTATTGTCCATTTTTCCGCAACAGATCATGCGTACGTTAGGGGAGAAAATTTCTGTACCGAATATGAACTACATTTTACTATCTCTTTTACCCTTGATTTTGGTGCGGAAATCAGGCTTTTCATCTTTGGCGGCGGCAAATGGTCAATGCATGCTTTTCAACGCTTCCAAATACCGTGAAACGAAACCACACGAAAGAATGAAAGCGAACAAGGTGGAAGATATTTCAATTGCCAGGTATTTCAAGCAAAATGCGATTCCGGTTGCCTGTTTGGCTGGTGATAAAACAATCAGTTGCCGGATGTATGAAAGTCTGGACGAAGCGATCCATGGTTTTTCGAAGAATGTAATTAATTTTTTTGGGGATTCATTCGTGCTCGCTATCCTTTTCTGGCTGGTTACCACATTCGGATTCATACTTATACTTTTCGCATTGCCTGCATCATTTCTGCTGGCATATGTTGGAATCATCCTGCTGACAAGGATTCTTATTTCCATTGTCAGTAATCAAAGCATCACCATGAATTTAATTTTTCTCATTCCCCAGCAACTTACATTGGGATTGTTTGTTTACAAAGCAATCGTCAATAACCTAAAGAAAGAATATCAATGGAAAGGTCGAAGTATATCTTAACGCTTTTAATCCTGCTTTTTAGCATGGCAAACGTAAACGCAGCTTATAAATCAGCTATTTATAATGCATACATCAGTAATAATATGAGTCAATGGAAATTGGTGATCGATGAGATGAACCAGCAAAAAACCAAAGACAATGATTTTTTATTTGAGCTGGTCAATTATCAATATGGTTATATCGGATGGTGCATCGATACGGATAATGACGATCAGGCGGAGGAATATCTCACCTTGGCTGAAGCAAATATCGAGTTTCTTGAAAAGCAGTCCTATAAATTATCATTGGTAAACGCATATAAATCCGCGTTTTATGGTTTTCGTATCGGTCTGAATGTGTTTAAAGCTCCATTTATCGGTCCAAAAAGTGTCGCCTGTGCAGAGTCAGCCATGAAGCTTGACGATAAAAATCCGTATGGGTTTATACAATATGGCAATAGTCAGTTTTATATGCCATCGGCTTTTGGTGGATCAAAAACAGTAGCATTGGCCTATTTCACAAAAGCCCGGCTGCTTATGGAAACCGATGAAGATCAGATGAAAGAAGATTGGAATTATCTGACTTTACTTTCCATGATCGCGAAAGCGCATACCGAATTGAAAGATTATGCGGCGGCAAAAGACTGTTACGAAAAAATATTACGCATCGAACCCGATATGTTGTGGGTTAAAAATGAATTATATCCTGAATTACTCAATAAGATTAATCAATAACACTATGGAAAAGACAGTTTTAGTCGTTGGCGCTGGTATCGGTGGTTTGGCCACAGCACTTCGTCTCGTAAAAAAAGGTTACAAAGTACAGATCATCGAAAAACACAAACAAGCCGGAGGCAGGCTCAACCAGATCAAAAAAGACGGATTCACTTTTGATACCGGCCCGAGTTTTTTCAGTATGTCGTTCGAGTTTGAGGAGTTTGCCCGCGACTGCAGCATTAAACTTCCATTCGAATATGTCGAACTCGATCCGTTGTATTCGGTCAATTTCGGTAACAGTCCGAAAACGTTTTTCTTATACAAGGACATGGCGAAACTTTCGGAGCAATTCAAAGATATTGAGCCGGATTTTGATATCAAGATTGATAAATATCTTAAAAAATGTGGTGAGTTGTTTCACGACACTGTTGACCTGGTGATCAAGCAGAATTTTGATTCGATGCTCGATTATATCCTGACTTTGATGCGTGTGAATCCAAAACATCTGCCGGTTCTTTTCCGTAAATTCAACGAACAGGTGAACCGATATTTCACTTCAAGTGAAGCACGACAGATTGTTTCGCTTGTTGCTTTCTTTTTGGGACGCACACCCTTCGACACTTCCGCGGTGTATTCATTGTTGTCATACACTGAGTTTAAACACGACGGTTACTACAATGTTTCGGGCGGAATGTATAAGATTGTCGAAGGAATCGTTGCTGAATTGCTGAAGGAAAATGTCACGATCACATATAACACCGAGATCATGGATTTCGTTGAGAAAAATGGAAAACTGGAATCGCTTACCGACCAGAACCAGAAAAAATGGACCGCTGACATTATTGTTGTAAACGCCGATGCCGCTGTTTTCAGAGGAAAAGTATTGAAACGCAAAGCTTTCTCGGTTGAGCAACTCGACAAAAAGGAATGGACCATGGGTTACCTCACCATGTACCTCGGTGTGAATTGTAAATTACCCGAGACGAACCACCACAATTATTTCCTCGGAAGCAATTTCGATGAATATGCGGGTGATATTTACAAAAATCCGGATAAGTTGCAAAAGCCTTATTATTACGTAAATGTGTTGTCGAAACACAATCTCGATTGTGCCCCTGAAGGCTGTGAAAGTTTATTTTTTGTTTGTCCGGTTCCTGATTTGCGTTACAAGCCAAACTGGGATGACAAGGATGAAATCACTGACAGTATCATTGAGGATTTTTCGAAACGCATTGGCCGTGATATCAAACCTGCCATTATCTCTAAAACGGTTTACACTCCAGTCGACTGGCAGCAGCAATTTAACCTGCACCGCGGCAGTGGACTGGGCTTGTCGCACTCGATGTTACAAATCGGCGCATTCCGTCCGCAAAATTTCGACGAAAACTACAAGAATGTATTTTATGTTGGCGCGTCCACCGTTCCTGGTGCAGGACTTCCAATGGCCATCATCAGTTCGAAGCTGGCATTTGAAAGGGTGGAAAAGTTTGCAAAAAAATAACAGGTCCTGATCAGGACCGTCATGGCATGAAATACGGTTTTCCGTCCAGAATATAATAATTGAAAAAGAGCGCAGTTTACAGACGTAAACTGCGCTCTTTTTCCAGAAACCCGCTATGCAGGCTGAATATTGATCTTAATTATGGTTGAGCATTTTTGAATCAAACATGACGACGAAAGCGGACTTTTTAGTCCGGACACTTCTATTTAGTGTATGTCCATAAAGTCGAGAGTTTGATTCAGAATGTTCGATTTCGAGGTTTCGAAGAGCTGAAAATCAGAAGTGTACTAAGGTACATGACTGATTTTAAGATCGAGAATAACGAAGAAATCGGACATTATGGACGAACTCTATTTAATTGGTCTGTCATTCACAATCACCATCTCATCAATCAGGTTTTGTGCACCGGCGTACTTATCGATAATGAGCATAACGTAGCGGATATCAACATTGATCGTACGTTGAAGTTTAGGCTCAAAAGCGATATTTCCGCTCATGGCTTCCCAGTTTCCGTCGAACGCCAAACCAATTAAGCGGCCTTGTCCGTCAATCACCGGACTGCCTGAGTTCCCGCCAGTAATATCATGGGTTGTAAGGAAGTTCACTGTCATTGTGCCATCTGGATTTCCATAAGGACCGAAATCCTTGTTTTTGTAAATTTCCTTCATTTTCTCAGGAACTGTAAACTCACGCACAGAAGGATCTTCTTTTTCCATTACGCCATCCAGGTTAGTGGTAAAATCGTAATGAACTGCATCGGCCGGATAATAATCCAGAACCGTACCGTAAGTCATGCGTAAGGTGGAATTTGCATTTGGATAGAACTTGCGTCCTGGTTGCATTTCGCGTAATCCGGCCAAAAACAACCGGTTTCCTTTTTGCAGATCGAAATTTGCCGCTTCGCTTTGTTTCTGAAGAACCGTAAATTCCTTCATGAAAGCCTGTACCAGTTTGTAAGCGGGATCTTTTTCAATTGTTTTTACTTTCGGATCGTTGAGCAGTGTATTCACTTTTTCGACGCTGACAAAATTCGATTTGCTAAAAATATCGGCAGCCATTGCTGCGAAATTGTTTTTGTATTTTGCTGCCATTTCTTTTAACATTGCTGGCTGGTGTTCAGGTTTCACATTAGCCGAGAACATGGAAAGCATCTCTGAAAGCAGATTCTGGTCAACCTGACGGTTGTAATCTTTAAACTGTCCGGTAGCGCCTGATTTCAATTGTTTCACTTCTGCTTCTATGGTTTCTGGTGTAGCAGTTTTATCGGCAAGCAATTGTTTCAGTTTATCGAAGCGGTTGGCGTAACCCAGAATCTCACTGCCACGCATGATTCCTTCAGCATAATACAAACGGCTGACATTGTATTGGCGAATGGTACTGTAAGCGCCTGATATCAATGGTAATGCGTTTCCGTACAATTTTGTTTCTACCGGACTGGCATCCATCCATGCATTGAAGTCGGCTTCGATCCGTTTCTTTTGTTCGGCAACTTTTAAGCGTTTTAAACCTTTTGTCTGGCCGATAAAAAATTTCCAGTAGTTTGCTGTTCCAGCGTATTTTGAAGAATATTGCAGACGGACTTTTTCATCAGCATCCATACCTTCTTTCATGATACGTAATTTTTCTTCACGGATTTTCACGATAGTTGGACCGGTTTCTTCAACTGCCATATCAACGCCCCAGGATGTGAGGTAACGGTCTGTGGTTCCGGGATTTCCCATGATCATTGAAAAATCGTCTTTTTGAATTCCGGCAATTGAAACAGGAAGAAAATGACGCGGTTTGAAAGGTTTGTTATCAGCGCTGTATTCGGCAGGTTTGTTGTCAGCACCGGCGTAAACACGAAACATGGAGAAATCGCCGGTGTGACGTGGCCACATCCAGTTGTCGGTGTCGGCACCGAATTTTCCAATTACTTCGGGTGGCGCTCCAACCAAACGAATATCTTTAAAAGTTTCGTAAACAAGAAGATAGAATTCGTTTCCTTCAAAATAATCCTTCACAACAGCATTATAATGGTTGCCGGTTGTGGCTTGTGTTTCAATACTTTTCCTGTTTTTTTTGAGTATTTCAATTCTCTCCGCTTCGGTAGTGTTTTCAGTGGTACCGGCCAGCATGGCGGTTGTAACATCTGACATACTGATCAAAAACTGAACGGTCAGGCCTGAAACAGGGATTTCTTCGCTGTGCGATTTTGCCCAGAATCCATTGGTCAGATAGTCGCTTTCGACTGAACTTACCGACTGAATGGAGCCATAACCACAATGGTGATTGGTGAGAATCAGACTCTGGTCTGAGATAATTTCCCCGGTACAGCCCCGGCCAAATATTACGATAGCATCTTTGATGCTTCCGTTGTTCACACTGTAAATTTCTTCTGCAGTGAGTTTCAGTCCCATTTTCTGCATATCGGTGTAGTTGAGACGGTCGATAAACATAGGAATCCACATGCCTTCATCCGCGCTGGCTGTGAAACGGAAAATGCTTAAAAAGGTAACAAATAGCAATACGATTTTTTTCATTTTTTCTGTGTTACATGAATGATTGAAGATTTATTTTAATTTGGCGCAAAGCTAATAAAATCTGCATAAAAAACTGACAATAAACAGTTTGGTTTTACATCAGCAAATGGCAGTTACAATGAAGTATTTATGGTTCAAAAAGTAGCCTGCGATTTTTATTTATAAGTCAGGCGATTCATATTCGGTAAATATATAAAGACATTGCATGAACCACTCAATAATAACGCCCATGGTTCAGCCAATTGCCTTTGTTTTAAACGTAAAAATGCGGATATTTTCTGATTGGATTTCATGGAAAAGAACTCCCTTTAAGATCTTATTTATGTTTAATTTTGTATCAGATTCGACTAAATCAGGTAAATATGTTGTTTAACTTAGCAAAGAGTATTTGATTGAAATCGAGAAAAAACAGCTAAAGCCATGATCGACAGTATCATTGAATCAAGTTTAAAAAACAAACTGGTTGTTTTGCTGGCAACAGCTACAATGGCCGGGTTTGGACTGTTTGCCCTGATGAATATTCCAATTGGTGCCGTTCCCGATGTCACAAATAATCAGGTGCAGGTAATTACAACTTCCCGTAATCTTTCCACGCTCGATGTCGAACGATTTATAACCTATCCGATTGAGCTTGAGATGGCCAATTTGCCCGGCCTGGTTGAGATACGCTCTGTGTCAAAATTTGGCTTATCGGTTGTTACGATAGTTTTTGAGGATAAATTAGGCACTTATCTTCCGCGTCAGCTCATTGCCGAACGAATACAAACAGCAGGTGAAAGTATTCCTTCCGGTTTTGGAACTCCTTTTATGGGGCCGATCTCAACCGGATTGGGCGAAATTTATCAATATGTGATTGAAGTTGATCCAAAATATAAGAGTGTTTACAGTATTACTGATCTGCGAACGATTCAGGATTGGGTTGTAAAACGACAACTTTCGGGCATACCAGGCGTGGTCGAAGTAAATACCTGGGGCGGTTTTTTGAAACAATATGAGGTGGCTCTCAATCCGCAGCGTCTGAAAGCCATGAATGTAAATATTGGTGATGTTTTTGAAGCCCTTGAGAAAAACAACAGTGTGGTAGGTGGTGGATATATCGAGAAAACCAATCAGAGTTATTTTATCCGTGGCGAAGGACTGGCTGGTTCTATCGAAGAACTTAATGAGATTGTTGTTTCGAACAACGATGGTGTAATTGTTCGTGTTTCTGATGTTGGAGAAGTGCAGTTTGGCAGTGCCACACGGTTTGGAGCCATCACTGCGAATGGAGAAGGTGAAAAAGTACTTGGTCAGGTGATGATGCTCAAGGATGCGAACTCGAACAAAGTAATCAATGATGTGAAAGAGAGAGTGAAGGAGGTTTCGAAAAGTTTACCTGAAGGAATTCGTATCAATGGTTTTCTCGATCGCAGTGTGCTCATACAGAAAACAACGTTTACCATTGCCGAAAACCTGATTCTGGGTTGTTTAATCGTGATTTTTGTTGTGGTATTGCTTCTTGGAAATATTCGTTCAGGCCTGGTGGTCGCATCAGTTATCCCACTGAGTCTGCTTTTCTCACTTTCGATGATGTATTTTTTCAAAGTAGATGCCAACCTGATGAGCCTGGGAGCGATTGACTTCGGGATTATTATTGACGGAGCAGTGATTATCGTTGAGTTTATCGCGTATCAGATTTCAAGAAATACTGCCGACCTCAACCAGCTGCAAAGTAAGGGAAAGCAACTCATGATTGATAAAATAACACTGAAAGGAACCAAAAAACTGATGCGTTCAGCCATGTTCGGACAGTTGATTATTATCATCGTATTTATACCAATATTATCACTGACAGGTATTGAAGGTAAAATGTTCAGGCCGATGGCGCAGGTGTTTACATTCGCTCTGATCGGCACAATGATTTTGGGATTTACTTATGTTCCGGTTATCAGTTCAATGTTTCTGAGACCGGCAAAACATGAAAAAAATGTTTCAACACGACTGATCGCCTTTCTGAACCGGATGTATGTGCCTTCAATAAGCTGGGCGCTTCAGCACAAAATGACAGTGATCGTACTTACATTGTTTCTGCTGGCCGGAAGTGTGGGTGTTTTTCTTCGTATGGGGGGCGAATTTGTGCCAACCCTCGATGAAGGTGATTTTGTGATTCAGCCTGTCATCAAAACAGGCACTACATTGAGTAATACCATTTTATTGACAACCAGAATGGAACAGATTCTGAAACAGTTTCCTGAGGTGGAGCAGGTTGTGAGTCGGATTGGTGCGGCCGAGGTACCGACTGATCCCATGTCGATGGAAGAATGTGATATCATCATTACCCTGAAACCTCCTAAAGATTGGGTAACTGCGAAATCGAAAGATGAACTTGCCGATAAGTTTAAAGAAGCGTTGACTGTCATTCCTGGAATTGATTATGAGTTCACTCAGCCAATCGAAATGCGTTTCAATGAGTTGATTACAGGTACCCGATCCGATCTGGCAATCAAGATTTTTGGTGAGGATCTGGATATACTGAACAATCTTGCCGGTAAGATTAAAACCTATGCTGAAACAGTTGACGGAGCATCGGATGTGACTGTTGAAAAAGTGGCTGGCTTGCCTGAAATGTCGATAACCTACAACCGCACCAAACTCGCGCTGTATGGATTAAGTGTGGATGACGTAAACAAGGTGATATCCATGGCTTATGCCGGACTAAAAGCAGGTGAAATTTTTGAGGGAGAGAAACGTTTTGATGTTGTTATCCGCTATCAGGATTTCTATCGCAAACAAATCGAACAGCTGCGCAATGCTTTTGTTCCGTTACCTTCAGGCGGTCAGGTGCCATTGAGTGAGCTCGCCGAGGTGACTTATTCGAAAGGGCCGGCCAAAATTTCACGCGATAATACAAGGCGGCGCATTGTGGTTGGCGTGAATGTCCGCAACCGGGATATCGAGTCGGTTGTTGGTGATATAAACGCATTAATTTCGAAAAACATCAAACTCCCCGACGGGTACACGATAGATTATGGCGGACAGTTTGAAAATCTGCAGAGTGCCAAAGCACGGCTTATGATTGCTGTACCAATCGCCTTGATACTTATATTCACATTGTTGCATCTTGCGCTCGGCTCCATACGTGAAGCGCTGATGGTTTACACTGCGATTCCGCTTTCAGCTGTCGGAGGAATATTGTTACTCTGGATGCGCGATCTTCCTTTCAGTATTTCAGCTGGTGTTGGTTTTATCGCATTGTTTGGTATTGCGGTGTTAAATGGCATTGTACTTATCGAACAGTTTAAAGAGCTTGAACGGCATGGACTGACTGATCTGAGGGAAATAATCATAAGGGGAACAAGTGAACGGCTTCGTCCGGTTTTGCTAACAGCTTCAGCAGCTGCGCTTGGTTTTTTACCCATGGCAGTTTCTACCTCAGCCGGCGCCGAAGTGCAACGGCCGCTGGCTACCGTTGTGGTGGGCGGATTAATTACAGCTACTATGTTAACACTCATTGTTTTACCTGTATTGTATTGTCTTTTTCAGGGCAAAGCAAGTGGATTTACTAAAATGAAAATACCCAAAACAGCGCCCATGATACTTCTGTTGCTGATCGTGCCTTCCGTAATTTTTGCCCAACAGAAAAATTTATCCATCGGTCAGGCTATTTCGCTCGCGATAAAAAATAACGCGGGATTGAAAGCGGATTCTCTTTTGCTTGTACAGTCAGAGCAAGAGATTGGACTGGCCTATGATCTGGATAAAACCATGGTATATTATAATTTTGATGAGAACAATATTGCGCTCAATGAAATGCCGCTTAAGGTATGGGGAGTTCAGCAAAGTATGACTTTCCCGTCTGTATTCAGCATGGAACGGAAAGCTGCAAAAAGCAGATATAAAGTACGGGCAATTGAATACAACAGAAGTAAGACTGTGCTGATCAAAGAAGTGTCAAAGGCATATTACGAGATCGTCTATCTTGAACTTTTACGAAACAATCACCGGTTGCTCGATAGTTTGTACAGGTCATTTGCGGAGGCTGCAACACGCAGATTCGATATGGGCGAAAGTAATTATCTCGAAAAACTCACTGTAAAAGCTAAACAGCGTGAGGTTGAGGCGATGCTGCAACAACTCGATAATGATATTTCTACAGCATTGATTTCATTGAATAAATGGTTACAGTCTGATAGTGCTTATGCAATCAACGGAGTGGCCTATCCAAAATTTGAAGCATTTAAAAATGATTCGGCGGGTTTTGCAGCAAGTCAGTATTATAATCAGGCTTTACAAGCGGCAAATTATTCTTTACGAGCACAGCAGCAGCGATTTTTACCAGACTTGCATCTTGAATATTTTCAGGGTACAAACAACGGAGCGAATGCCGATATTTACCATGGTTTTCAGGTTGGTATTGGCATACCTGTCTGGTTTTTTACCCAAAAAGCAAAAAGTAAATCAGCCAATCTGCAAACAGAAATCATAAGGGAACAGGCTTTACATGCAGGCTACGAACTATCATCCAGGTACAGTCAGTTGTTGGGCCAACGCACTTTGTACGAAAACAAACTGGCTGTTTATGAACAGGATGGCAGAGTTTTATCGGAAGAACTTCGAAAAGCAGCACAAAAGTCATACGCACTGGGGCAAATCAATTTTTTTCAATACCTGAATGCCATAGAAGAAGCGCTGCAACTCGATCTGAACTACCTCGGTAATCTTCACAACTATAATGTAACAGTCCTCGAATTGAATTATTTTACTTTTTGAAATGGGTTTAAAACTACATATTATGAATACTTTTCATTTGCTGAACCAACGAATATTCATTATAAACCGATCAGGCTGTCTGGCAATCGGATTGCTCCTGCTGGTCACATCCTGTATGAATGAAAACACGGAGAAAACAGATTCTGCAACTGAAATTGCACTGCAAAACAAGATTACAATCAGCAGGAAGCAGTTTGTGGAAGCAAACATGGAAATTGGCAGCCTTCGTGACACCATGTTTTCGCGTTATATAACTTCTAACGGATATGTTGGAGTTCCGGTTTCAAATAAAGCCACTTTGGGCAGTTTTATGGGTGGCAATGTTTCTGAAATTTTGGTGCAGACCGGTCAGCGTGTAAACAAAGGACAATCATTGATTCGTATTCAGAATGTTGAATTTATTGAATTACAGCGTGATTACCTTGAATCAAAAGCTGAATTGAACAATGTACAAATGGTTTATGAACGACTGAAAAATCTGGCAGGAGACAATATTTCTTCTCAAAAAGAGCTTCAGCAGGCTGAGATGGATTATACGATGACAGGAGCCAGAACCAAAGCCCTTGAGGAGAAACTCCGGCTTATTCAAGTTGACCCCAAAACGCTGGATGTGAATGATATAAAACCGGAATACAGTCTTTACGCGCCAATTAGCGGCTTTGTTTCCAATATATATGTCAGTCCGGGGGCATGGTTAAATGCTGAAAATCAAACAATGGAACTCATCAATACCGATGTTTTATTCCTTTATCTTGAAGTGTTTGAAAAAGACATTACCAAAATCCGGACAGGAATGAATGTAAAGGGAAGTTTGCCTGATTACGGATCGAATAGTCTGGACGCCACAATTGAAACCATTGGAAAGCAAATCGATCCACTGAAACGAACTGTCGGGGTGGTCGCACGCATCAACAATGCTGAAGAATACCCGCTGGTTTATGGTATGTTTGCTGGCGCCAGAATATTATATGAAGATTATCAGGTTTCTTTTCTTCCGGAAGATGCAGTAGTTGATGTAGATAATCAGAATTTTGTCCTCCTTGTGAAAGAAGAATCATCCGATAGGTTGGTTTGTGAACAACATGAAGTAAGAATCGGTGAAACGATCAATGGCATGACAGAGATTATTCAAAATCAGGGATTTGCCCAGAATGCCCGGTTTATTGTCAAAGGTGGATTTCAGTTAATGCAATAATTTCTAAATGACCAGATTGCATTCTCCGGAATATTTTGCGGTTGGATGAATCTAATCAAGATTAATCCTTTAATTAAATCCTTGTTATATTGATTTTAAGGTTGTTTTTCCATCTGTGACGATTTCATTGAGTATTCATTTTTAAAAGTCGTTCCCGATTTCAAATGTTGCACTTAAAATTGTAATTTTGAGCGTTCGAACTGTAAGTTCATCAATCAATCAGGTTGGCTGATACTTAACATTTGAAGTGTATAATCCTGTTTTTATGAAAAGATTTTATCCCGGATTGATCCTGTTATTGGTTTTTTTGTTTGGCTCAGTGCTTTTTAGCGGCTGTGCTTCAAGACGATATGAAAAGCTTGCTTTAAAGAATGAGCAGGCTGGTTTGTTTGAAGATGCTGCGGATTTGTACCTGCAATCACTTGCGGCCAACAAAGACAATATCGATGCCAAGATAGGCGCCCGAAAAACGGCTCAGATTGTACTCGATCGTAAACTTTCCGATTTTTCATCCGCTTACTCAGCCGGTAAAGTGCATGATGCTGTTTTTTATTATGTTACTGCGAAAACATACACCGAAAAATTTGCCGCTAGTGGCGTTTTACTGGAATTTCCAACTTCGTATGAAGAACAATTCAATGAAGTAAAAAATATCAGTATCGAAGAGAAATACCGTCAGGGTGTTAAATTGCTTGATGACGAAAAGTTTGCCGAAAGTGAAATTCTGTTCAAAGAGATTATCGATCTCGAATCAAATTATAAAGACGTAAACGATCTTTACAAAATAGCTCATTATGAGCCACTTTACAGGCAGGGAAAAAAACTGTATGAGAACAAAACCTTCCGTAAAGCCTATTATACATTCGCTGTCATCGTCAACGAAACAGGTGATTACAAGGAGGCCCTGCAATATCGCAACGATGCCCTCGAAGCTGCCACTTTCATTGTTATGGTGAATGAATTTGAATATAAGCAGGATATGAAGCTTGCTTCAAAAATAAGAAACGCAATGATTGCCCAAATGATCAATTCAGATAACCCCTTTCTTAAAGTAGTAGATGCTTCTTTTGAAAAGGAAACCGAATCCAAGCGCGGGAAAGTGGTTGAAAGTAATGTGAAATCAGAACCTGATCAAGGTGATAAAAAACTGAAAAACAATGCCATACTTAAAGGAAAAATTGTGATGGCTGATATCAGCAATGGAAGGTTGGTTTCTGCACAGAAAAAAGGTTTTAACAAACGCACCTATGAAGTCATTGATAAAGCCACCGGAGTGAAATCAACCAAAGTTGAATACGATAAAATCAATTATTCGGAATACAACCAGAGCAATTCGGCCAGCTGTGTTTTCTCGTATCAATTGGTTTCCGCAGAAACAGACGAGGTGTTTGTTTCAGATGAGATCCGTCTGGATGGTAATGACGAATTGCATTACGCATCCTTTACCGGCGAAACGCAGAATATTTATCCGGGTTTTTGGGAATCACCTAAAGGTAATTCTCCCAAGGATTTAATAAGCAATTCTAATCAGGATTATTCGAATCTGCAACGACTTTTCGCGGCAAAACGAACCATCAAATCGGGCGAACAAATGATGAATGAATTGGTTGACCAGATCGCTTTGAAAAGCAGCGGAGCAGTAATTAGATTTAATCCTGAAAAATAGCGGTCTGTATTATGAGTTTTTTAAGAATATGTAGAATTATGGTTGCCTGTATTTCAGGCTTGATATTGTTTTCATGCGTAAGTACGAAAAACCTGCAACCTAAGCCTGATTGGTTGACCAGCAGGCCGATGAGCACAACGAATTATATTGGAATCGGTTCAGCACCAATCACAGCTGATGTGAATGATTATCAGCAAATCGCCAAAAAAAATGCATTAAATGATCTTGCAGGTGAAATAAGCATACATATTTCCAACGCTTCTTTTCTGAATAAACTCGCTGTAAATGATGTGTTTAACGAAACTTTTGATTCCAGAACGCAAACGACCATCAACGAAAATCTGGAGGGTTATACGCTGATCGGAACTTTTGAAGACAAAACAAACTATTGGGTTTATTACAGTCTTTCAAAATCGACTTACCAATCATTCAAACAACAAAGGATTCAGAAGGCACTCGACAATGCCATGTCGAAATTTTCGATGGCAATGCAATATAAAGGTGATTTTGAATACTATAACGCATTGATTTTGTTGGTGAAAGCTACCGAAGATATCAAACCTTATCTGGCAGAACCTTTGCTGACAAATTATCAGAACGCGGAAATATATTTTGGGAATGAGCTTTTCAATGAGATATTTGAATGTTTTAACGATTTGAAAATCGCGCCGGTTCAACACGAAATTGTTGTCAAGAGGGGACAGATGATCAAAGATGAATCATTGACATTTGAAGTAAGCGACCGGGCAGGTCATCTTATGGAAGGCTTTCCTGTTGTTGCTGATTACAGTAGCAGCGGATTGATCAACAACAAGGCGCGTACCGGCAAAGATGGAAGAGTTTCATTTGGTATTCCTAAAATCCGATCAAAGAAAAATATAGAGTATTTAGAGGCAAAAATTGATGTGGCAACGCTGTTACAGGATGCGACCAACGATTTCATTATCAAGAAATTGCTTAAGAACTTCAGAATTGAAACCAGCAGGATCGAAACAACCATATTGAATCCGGTGTTCTTTGTTGAAATCACTGAAAACAAAACAGGTGAAAGGCTGGGTCAGGGTTTTGGTGAAATGTGCAGAGAAACACTGATCGCCAACACATGTGATTATACTGAAAATCGTTCAGATGCCGATTATATCCTGACCATTGCTGCAGAAGACAGAAAACTGGAAGAAGTCAGCCACAATTGCAAAATGAACTTCAAAGCTGAGGTAACTGTTCAGAATCAGGGCGGAAAACTACTTTACCAAAGGAGCGTTTCTGATATTGTTGCAACGCAAAGTAATTGTGAATCTGCCAGAACAGAAGCTTTTTCCAAAGGAAAAGAGTATATCAGAACCAGGGTTATTCCGGATATTCTGACGCAGTTATTCTAAAAACCGAAATAAAAACCAGGCTGAAATAGTGACATCCTGAAGGAATAAATTTCAAAAGACCCGCTTGTCTTCGTTATCTGAGTGACATTTGTCGTCAGAATTTTTTTCCGGCGATATTGTTTTCAACCTTCTCCATACATTTCCTGTCCTGAAGCGTAACATACATCGTCCGGCCATTTTTACCACCGAAAACCAGGTTGCTGCATTTTTTACCTTTTAAAGGTATTTCACGGATGAATTCTCCTTTCGGGGAAATTACAACGATAGTTCCTTTTCCCCATCGTGTAATGTAAAGGTTTCCTTTTTTGTCGCATTTCATGCCATCGAGTCCGAAATCGTCGAATGAATAAAAAAGCTCTTTGCCTGAGATATTCCCGTTTTCGTCCACACTGTATTTCCATACCTTGCGTTGAATACTTTCGTTCAGGTACAATGTTTTTTCATCCGGACTTAACTCAATCCCATTGGTGGTGCCCATGTTTTGCTCAATCAACACAGGTTTACCATCAGTTTCGATCCGCCACAATTGCCCTACACCGGCATTCCAGTCAGGGTCGCTGGCGAAAATCTGGCCATTTCGGTTCATACACAAATCGTTTGGGGAAAACATACGGGGTTCATGGCAAAAAACACTCACTTTCCGGGTTTGCATATCAACAAACAAAACATTGTGTCCGGTAAAATCAGGTAAAAACATATTGTCCTGCTTATCGAAAAGGATGCAGTTTGCGATACTTCCTTCAGGTAACTCAATAAACATCGAACAGCTTCCATCAGCAGCTACTTTCCCGATTGTGCCATCACGCAGATAATTTACCACATACAATTGACCGTTTTTATCAAAGGCAGGGCCTTCAATATTCACTGAAAAGAGATTTTCGGCAGTAAGATCTTCTGCTACAAACATTTTTTTTGAACCCGTACAATTCGTCAAAGTGAATACAATAAAGGCGGAAAGCAGGGTCAGCATGACAGGCTTGAAAGTTGATTTATTCATTGTTTTTGATTTTTTACTGATCAAATATTTAGATGTTTACAATGAAAATTTGCCAACGTTTATGCTTTGTAAAGATTCCGAAACAGAAATCCGCGACATTATTTCCATGTTGACAGACTGTTAATTTTTTCAAAGATACATCATCCATCGTTCAGGATTCGTTCGTTTATTTACTGTTTTGACAAAAAACAACTTCATTTTTCGTATTTTTGTGGCCACAAAAAACTGTAAATACTACTAATTAACAACATTATCATGGGCTACTTTGTAAGTAAAACTATTGAAGGTCAGTTTGATGAGGTCGTCGAACACGTGACCAATGAATTGAAATTTATCGGTTTTGGTGTGTTGACCGTTATCGATGTGAAGAAAACATTGAAAATGAAGATCAACGAAGATTTCAAACCATATACCATACTTGGCGCATGTAATCCTCATTTTGCGTCGAAAGCACTGCGTCTTGAAGATAAACTTGGTGTTGTTTTACCCTGTAATGTAGTTGTTATTGAGCAGGCACCCAATGTGATTGAAGTGGCTGCGATGGATCCCATCGCCATGATGAGTGGTATTGGTAATGAGCAACTCGACAAACTTGCGAAAGAAGTAAGTTGTAAATTAGAAAAGATGATCAACGATCTCTGATCATTGATTTTCAATAGGTATAGGGGATGCATCATACGTGACACGTCGAAGATATTCAGTAAAAAAAATTCTTAGGTTCTTTATTCCGCTGATTCTATTGATTATAGCGGTCATTTTTGCTGTGAATCGTTTTGCCTGTCAGGGCGAAAGGATTCCGCCGGAGGAACGCGTCGAGCTCGGATTTCGTGTGATGCCGGCCGACAGTATCTACAGAAATCTGGATGCCAGAAAACTCAGGAGACAGCAGAAAAAACTCGACAGTGTTTTTACGAAGTTGCAGAAAAACAACGGTTTCAATGGAACGGTGTTATTTGCTGAAAAAGGAAGAATCGTTTTTCAGAAGGCTTATGGATATGCAGATGTGCGTCACCGTAAGAAATTATTAACGCTTGACAGTGAGTTTGGCCTGGCTTCGGTTTCGAAGATGTTTACAGCCACTGCCATCATGATATTACACGAAGAGGGCAAACTGAACTATGACGATGACGTGCGGAAATTCATCCCTGAGTGGCCTTACGAAGGTGTAACCATCCGCAATTTACTGAATCACAGATCAGGAATGCCACGTTATGAGGTGCTCGCTGATGAAAAATGGTCAGATCAGCGCGTTCCGCTTTTCAACGAAGACATGATCCGTTTATTCGTGGTACATCGGCCGGAAGCCTATTTTAAACCGGATGGTGGTTTCCATTATTGTAATACAAATTTTGCCTTGTTGGGATCGGTTGTCGAACGGGTGAGCAAACGCAATTTTGAAAATTTCATGCGTGAACGCATTTTTGAACCTGCCGGGATGAGACACTCCTTCATCTATAGTCTGAGAGGATTAACAAAGCTGCCTGAGACCATTGATCGTGGCGTACCCGGTTTTGACGCACGGAGAAAAGGCTTCATCGAAGTGCCAAACAATTATCTGAATGGTGTGATGGGTGACAAAATCATGTATTCAACGGTTGGAGATCTGTTTCAGTTTGACAAATCCCTTTACAATGAAGTTTTAGTGAAATCATCAACACTCACCGAAGCCTTTACGCCCGGAAGTGAGAACCGCCGCCGCACTGCAGATAATTATGGTTTTGGCTGGCGAACACGTGCCAATGCCGATAGCACTGTCTATCATTACGGTTGGTGGAAAGGTTTCAGAACCTTTTTTATCCGCGATATGAAACAGCAGCGTACACTGATCGTACTTACCAACAAAGACAAAGGCCCTGGATCGGAACATCTGTGGGAAATCATGGAAGATCCTTCATTCAGATTATCTCCTTCTTCGGTCAATATGCGGTTTGAGCGCGACAGAGGAATGTGGTAAGAAGGGGTAACAGAAGGTAAGGTTGAAAACGATTATGTGAAAGCGTTGATTTCTGCAACGGAAATCAATCAATATTCACAACCAGTTTAAATCCGATTCCGTGTACGTTCATCAGGTCAATGCGAGGGTCATTTTTAAAGAACTTGCGCAATTTGGTGATATATACATCCATCGAACGGGCGTTGAAATAGCTGTCATCGAACCAGATTTTATTGAGCGCTACTGACCTGTCGAGCACACGATTCATGTTTTCACAAAGTAAACGCAGCAATTCTGCTTCTTTGGATGTGAGTTTGTTCTCATCGTCAGGGCTGGTCAGCAATTGCCGGTTATAATCGAATGTATACTGACCAATCTGAAAAACGGTGGCTCTCACGGTATCTTCTGCCGATCTGCGGATAATAGCTTTCATGCGCATGAGCAATTCTTCCATACTGAAAGGTTTACTCAGGTAATCGTCGGCGCCGAGTTCAAAACCGCGAATTTTATCTTCCTGCATCGATTTGGCTGTCAAAAAAAGCAATGGGACTTTCTTGTCCAGTTTTCTGATTTCTTTTGCCAGGGCAAAACCATCCATAACAGGCATCATCACATCAAGGATGCAGAAATTATAATCTTCGCGTTTGAATTTCTCCATCGCTTCCTGTCCGTTCACGCATAAATCTGTCGGGAATCCTTTGGCTTCGAGATAGGCTTTGAGAATGGTTCCGAGATTTTTATCGTCTTCGGCCAGTAATACTTTTGTTATTTGTTCCATATTGTCATTTATTATTTCCATTTAATGGAAGTCTGATATAAAATATTGTTCCTTTTTTCAGTTCACTGTCAAGATTGATGGTACCACCATGTTGCTCAACAATGGCTTTAACATAATTCAGTCCAAGTCCGAATCCCTTCACATTGTGGATATTACCTGTCGGTACGCGGTACAACTTCTCAAAGATACGCTTTTGATTTGAGTTGCTTATGCCAATACCATTGTCCTGCACACTAAACTCGAATGCATTTGGAATATTGCGGCTTTTTATTTCGATGAGTAAATCGTCTTCACTGTATTTGATGGCATTATCAATCAAATTCAAAACCACATTGGTCATGTGAATGGGATCGGCAAAAAGCTGGTGTTCATCAGCCTGTAATTCACACACTATTTTCCCGTTCTTTTTATTCGCCTGTAACGATTTAGAGGCAACACAGTCTGTTATAATATCGTGAATATCAATAGTTTCCTGTTTCAGTGTCAGTTGACCTTTTTCAATTACGGCTGATTGCAGAATTTGTTCGGCCATGGTTCCCAAACGTTTGTTTTCTTCATCGATCATGCTGATGTAAGTCGAGTATAATCCTTCCGACTTTTGTATATCCTTGTCTCGCAAGGCTTCACAGGCTAATCCGATCGTTGAAATAGGTGTTTTAAACTCATGCGTCATATTGTTAACAAAGTCATTTTTCATTTCTGATAAATTCTTTTGCCGGATAATGGTAAAGATCGTAGCCGAAAAACTGAGGATGATTATGATAACAAGAAAAACCGAAATGGCCAGCAGATCCCACAACTGACTGACCAGGAAGCGCTTTTCGTAAGGAAAATATATCAGAAGCTGGTCAGCATAACGAAGCGGAGTTGCTGAAGGGTAGAGCTCATAAGCAAAACTCTGTGTAAGCAATTGTTGTGGAAAACGACCTGTTTTTTGCACCACCATCGCATTGCGTGTGGGGCTGAAAATACCGAATTCAAAAGTGGTATTGATACCATGTTTTTTTAATTCTGTTCCGATAATAGAATCGATACGCACAGGATTAAGTGGGACTCCCTCTTCCTGAACATTCTTAAATCCGAAAATCATATCCTGAATCATCTCCTGCGCCATTGTTGAACGACTGATAAAATCCTGATACTGATCTCGTGTCATGGGCACCTGCAATTCGCGTGACATTGAAACATTTACGGAATCCCATGCCGAAATAAGATTGGTCCGGGCATTGGCAAGTTTCAGGTGCTGTTCATATTGCCGCTGCATCTCGTCTTTTTCAAGCGTGAGAACCACATGGCTCATCGACTGATTTACATCTCTTACGAAAGTTGCCTCTTTAACCTTTATCGCATCACCAATCCAATAAACCTGTATGCCCATCAACCCCAGCAAAGCGATGGTCATCACCACAATAATTGTAATAATCAACTTTCTGTTCATGGCGGCAAAATTATCTATTATATATATGGTTTACAGATAATTAACATATCTTAACAACTGTTAAACTTCATTAACAATCGTAGCTTCAAATCTGATTTACCTTTGCCGCAGTTCTTTATCTCAATAATGTGGATTTGGCCAATGTTTATGTATTTCATTGTGCGTTAAAAGGTTTTCATAAATTTTGGTTTTTTGGTTCTGAGAGGCGGTTTTTGGTTATTCCGCCTCTTTTTTTATGAGACTACGCGAGATGAATTAACTCTCTGTCAATGCATTACCCGTAGCGGTAATATCTGATCAGTTTTCCAATAATTTCGTAATTTTGCCGATGTTTAACCACTAAATACCCATCAAATGATTCAATTAAAACTAGAGTTGGATAATCTTTACAGCTCCATTCCCAAAGAAAAATTGTTGGCCTATGATCAGCAGATAATCAGTGCCTACCGCAAAGTGTATAACAAAACGGGTGCCGGTGGAGAGTTCCTGGGCTGGGTTGATCTTCCGACAACTACAACAGATGGTTTTATTGATCAGATATCGGCACATGCCGCATCACTGCGTGCCAAATCCGAAATATTTGTGGTCATCGGTATTGGTGGTTCATATCTGGGTTCGCGTGCGGTTGTTGATGCCTTATCGCATCATTTTGCCTTACTCAAAGATAAACAGGCAGCGCCGCATATCATTTTTGCCGGACAAAATATCAGTGAAGAATACCTTGTTGATCTGCTCGAAATCCTTGATAAGAAAGACTATTCACTGGCCGTAATCTCGAAATCGGGAACAACTACAGAGCCAGCTGTAGCCTTCCGCGTGCTGAAAGCCCATATTGAAAAGAAATATGGATTGGCTGAAGCCCGCACCCGTATTGTGGCAATAACCGATAAAAGCAAAGGAGCGCTCAAGGTGCTGGCCGACAGCGAAGGGTATGTTTCTTATGTTGTTCCGGATGATGTGGGAGGCCGTTACTCAGTGCTCACACCAGTTGGCTTGTTGCCGATCGCAGTGGCAGGTTACGACATTAAGGCATTGGTTGAAGGAGCACGCAAAATGGAAGCATTCAGCCGTTCTGTAAATAATATCCATGGCAATCCTATAGCCATGTATGCCGCGGCCCGCCAGGCAATGTACGCCGCAGGTAAAACAACCGAAATAATGGTGAATTATGAGCCTCGTCTTTTCTTTTTTACCGAATGGTGGAAACAGCTTTTTGGCGAGAGTGAAGGAAAAGAAAACAAAGGAACTTTCCCGGCAGGCGTTGGTTTTACAACCGATCTGCATTCGATGGGACAATATATTCAGGAAGGATTGCGTAATATTTTTGAAACAGTGATCTCGGTTGGACCGCCAAAAAAGGAAATTCGTATTCCGCAAGCAGACAATGATCTCGACCAGTTGAATTATATAGCCGGGAAACGTTTGTCCGAAGTAAATCTGATGGCCGAATACGGAACCACCCTCGCCCATGTTGATGGCGGTGTGCCAAATATCCGTATTCAGATACCTGAAATTTCAGAAGATACCATTGGGCAAATGGTTTATTTCTTTGAGATGGCTTGTGCTTTAAGTGGTTATATGCTGGGTGTGAACCCTTTCGATCAACCGGGTGTCGAAGCTTACAAGAAAAACATGTTTGCCTTGCTTGGTAAAAAAGGCTTTGAAGAACAAACTGCTGTCCTGAAAACACGTTTGAACGGCAAAATCTGAGGTATGGGAACCTTACTTGGGATTGGTTACAAATGCGAAAAATACGGATCTGTAATCACTGTTAAGTCAGCCAAAGTTGGTTTAACGACCGGTGTTGCGCAGGATATTCGCGGTGCTGCCGGAAAAAGACAGGTAACTGTACTTTCAAAAAGTAGTTTCGACGCTGCCTGTGCCGAAGTGGGTAAGGAACTCGACTGGACCACCAGGCGGGCGAATTTGCTGGTTGATGGTATCGAACTGGAAGACAAAAAAGGAAATTTTATTTGTATCGGCGATCTGGTGTTGGAGATTACTGGCGAAACAGCGCCCTGTTACCGCATGGATGAGCAATGTGATGGATTGAAAGAGGCTTTGAAACCGGCGTGGCGTGGCGGTGTCACCTGCCGCGTGATTCGGGAAGGCATTATACAACTGGGTGATTTTGTTACGGTTGCAGAGTCAACGCCCATCATCAGGTAAATTTCTGAACCGGTGAAAAGAATGAAATAAGGAAAATGCAGGTCTGTTTAACCTGAATTATAATAATGCTTTATCATTCATAATTGAATTCAAACTCCATACAATGCTTCGTTTATTTTTTGTCAGTCTGCTGGTTTTTCTTTTTTCCTGTAATGCGAGTAACGAAGACAAATCGACTTCGCTGAAATCACTCGCTGGTTTATGGAAGTCAGAAGGAAACCTTGTCTTTTATGAGAAATGGGAACAATTGCCCGATTCATCACTCAAAGGAATGGGATTCAGTGTAAACGGCGCTGATACTTTGGTTTCAGAGTCAATCCGGATTGCCACACTGAATGATACATTGTATTATTTTGCCACTGTTTATAGGCAGAACAAAGGCTTCGAAATACCGTTTAAACTTGTCAGATCGGATAAATCAGGCTGGGTTTTCGAAAATTTAACTCATGACTATCCCAACAGAATTATTTATAAAGTTTTGAATGATAGTATGTTATTTGCACGTACTGAAAATATACGTGGCAATAAACCCATTGAGTTCAAATTTAAGAAAGTAAAGTAGACATACAAATAGGAATTTACCAAACACTGAAAGTCCAATAATCATTAAAAAAAATATAACTCGTAAAAGAAACACAACTCCGGACTTCGGTCTTCCGACTTCAAACCTTTCAAAAAAACCAAATAAATGCTATTCAACGAATTGATTCAACAACGGCAGAGTGTCAGGAAATACACGCCACAACCCATCGAAAAAGAGAAACTGGAGGCGTGTATCGAAGCAGCACGCATGGCGCCTTCGGCAAGCAATTCGCAGCCATGGACCTTTGTCGTGGTTGACGATCAGCCGCTTCGCGACAAGGTGGCAAAAGAAACAGTCGGGCCATTGGGCACGTTCAATAAATTTGTGAAAGAGGCGCCGGTGATACTTGTGATGGTGCTCGAAAAGCCAAAGCTGCTTACCGAGATGGGCGGACGCCTCAAAAACAAAGAATATCCCTTGATTGATATTGGCATAGCCGCCGAACATTTCTGTCTGCAGGCAGCCGATCTCGGTCTGGGAACCTGCATGCTGGGCTGGTTCAGCGAAGCGAAACTCAAAGAGCTGCTCCAGATTCCTGCCGACAGAACCATTGGTTTATTGATCACATTGGGCTATGCTCCAGATGATTATACACAACGCAAAAAAATAAGAAAACCATTGAACGAAGTATTGAGGTACAATGGTTATCAGAAATAGTTGATTTGAGGTATACCGCATACCGATTGATTTTCATTAATTTAGAAGTGGTATTAGCAGTGCATTAAACATCAATAAAAACACGAAGTAATCAACATAAAGGCAGTTAGCCCTTCGGTATGTTCAAGTAATCAAATGAATAGAATTCTCCAGATAATAATTGTAATACTTCTAATAACTAGTTGTAAATCAACGGAACAGAAAATTTCTGATCAGTTTGAAAGCAACTATAAATTATTCGTTCAATTAAAAGTAGCGGCTCTTAATGACAAGATTTTAAATTCAAAACTTGAAAAATTCACTAGTATTGATGAACTGGAACAGACAACCATTGAAAATCTTAAAAAATTAGGTCTTAACAATGTCCAGTATTTAATACTCTCAAAAACAGACTGTCCTGAATCAGAAGATAAATCAATAGAGATTTTTTTTAATGGGCAATGGCATTTACAGTTTTTGCCTTGTGACAAAATAAAATTTAGAAAAGGAGAACATAAAATTGAGGGTAATATCGAAATTTGGGCTCTTGACAATAACTGGATTGTTTGGGTAAATCATGATTTCATTGGATAATCAACCTGGGCATAATAATTAGGGCTTCATGTGGCCGGTACGACCAAGCATGAGGCTCCAGTTGAACGATCCCCTTACCTTGCACTTTATATGGAAATTGGATTGGGTTTTGGTTGTGATAAGTCTTGATTGATAAAAAATAGTTTTGAAAAGAATTCAAAAACAAATCCTTAAATTTGACTCAAACCGAAAGATTTCGGTTATGGTAACTCAATGATTATGAATGATAAAATTGGCTTTAGTCAGAAGTGTAAATGAAAAATAACTTGCTTTATACGGGTTAATTTCATATCTTTGTACGTATAAATTTTTATCATGGACACAAAACTAACACTGAAATTAGACAAATTCGTCATCGAACAAGCGAAAGAGTATGCGTCTTCTCAGCAACGCAGTCTTTCCAGAATCATTGAATCCTATTTAAAATCACTGATCAATCGTGAGAATTTAACCGATGAGAACGATATTAAAATCTCACCATTTGTAAAAAGCATGTCAACTGGAATCAAAATTCCTGCTGACTTAGACTATAAATCTGAAATCTTAAATCATCTTGAAGAAAAACATAAATAGCAATGAGATTATTTCTGGACACAAATGTAATGCTTGATTTTCTGGGTGAACGAGATCCGTTTTATGTTTCAGCAGCAAAAATCGCCACACTAGCAGACAAAAGGTCTCTTCAGATTATCGTTTCGGCATTATCTTATGCAACTATCAGCTATTTCCTTACTAAATACGAAGGACTGGAAAAAACAAAAGATAAACTAAGAAAGTTCAAAGTAATCTCCGAAATATGTGAATTAGATGAAGTAATTATTGAAAAAGGCCTAAACTCGGATTTTTCAGACTTAGAAGATTCTCTGCAATATTTTAGCGCATTGCGTTCAGAATGTGACATTATTATAACAAGAAACGGAAAAGACTTCAAGAAATCCGAAATACCAGTTATGTCTCCTGACGAATTTCTGAATAGTATCAGGAAATAAAAAACAATGCCCAAGTATTGTGGCTTCATGTGCCCGGCACGACCTTCCCGATAGCAATACGGAGAAGCCCCGGTTGAACTTTTATTTCTTGCCAAATTATTCAGAATTGTGAAATTATTTTAAAACAAATCAGTAAATTTGAACTTAAGCTAAAGATTTATATTGTAGTAACTCACTGATTATGAATGAAAAAATTAGAGGTAGGTCAGAAACCTATAAAACCCGGCAATGACTGTCATAACAACCATAGGATCGCACAGTCCATAACGTTTTTATTTTCCATTCTCCCACATTTTTTCATCTGACCCTCAAATAAATACCGAAATCCGGTACAATGTTATTATATTTGCAGGAGAACGACGACAAACACGTCGGTTTTTGTAGCCATTACTAATTGACTGTTAAAAACATGATGACGCAAGAATTAGCTTCCCCTGTAATGGTTTACAATAAAATAACTTTGGCTTTTTTGGAAAAAGATGAAAAGCTTTTCAGAAAAGAATACTTTTTAGACTCTGTTTTTCAATTTAGAATCGCATTTGTACTGGTTATAATCCTCTATGGTGCATTCGGATACCTCGATTCCCGAATGATTCCTGAGTATGCATACACATTCCACGTAATCCGCTATTTATTTGTTATTCCCATCCTTTCAATTGTATTTCTTTTGTCTTTCACCAGATTATTCCGGAAAGTCTGGCAGGTATTGTTACTCATCAGTTTTATTACAGCTGGTTTTGGTATTAGCATTATGACAATGCTAGTGCCCGAAAATTATGCATATTATGCCGGGATGATGCTGATTTTTTCTGCCGGTTACTTTTTTATAAAACTACGTTTCTTTTTTGCGACAATTGCAGGTTTTGCTACACTTCTTATCTATAATGCCGGTGCGATATTTTATGCGCATACGCCCAGTATCTTACTCATTAACAACAATTTCTTTTTCATCAGTGCAAATCTGATCGGGATGTTTGCCGCCTACAACATCGAATATTATGCACGACGCAACTTTTTCCTGAGCCAGAAACTTGACAGTGAAAAATTACTTGTATTGGAAGTTAATAAAAACCTCGAAAAAATTGTAGATGAACGCACAAAAGAACTGGTAAATGCCAAAGAACACGCTGAAGAGAGCGATCGTCTTAAATCAGCATTCCTTGCCAATATGAGCCACGAAATCAGAACACCTATGAACGGAATCTTAGGCTTTTCCGAGTTATTGAAAGAACCTGATCTTACTGGTGAACAGCAACAGGAATACATCCTAATGATCGAGAAAAGTGGTGCCCGTATGTTAAATATCATCAATGATATTATTGACATTTCAAAAATAGAGGCCGGACTGATGAAACTTGACATCAGGGAATCGAATATAAACGAACAAATCGAATATATTTATACCTTTTTCAAACCTGAAGTGGAAGCCAAAGGCATGAAACTAGCATTTAAAAACAATTTGCCTGCAAAAGAAGCTTTCATTAAAACCGATCGCGAAAAACTATATGCCATTCTTACAAACCTTGTAAAAAACGCCATCAAATATACCAACAAGGGTTCAATAGAATTTGGTTATTTTAAAAAGGTTGAAATGATTGAGTTTTATTTTAAAGACACTGGTATCGGGATTCCAAAAGATCGTCAGGAAGCCATATTTGAACGTTTTATTCAGGCTGATATTGCAGACAAACAGGCCCGGCAAGGTGCAGGTTTGGGATTGTCGATCACCAAAGCGTACATTGAAATGCTGGGTGGTAAAATCTGGGTTGAAAGTCAGGATGGGATTGGTTCTACATTTTATTTTACCTTACCTTACAATGCTGAACCGATGAAAGAATCGGTTGTTCAGTAATTCAATCCCGAAAGGGGATTTAATTAAGCTACACAGCAAATCCGGCAATGAAAACATGTATTTTCATTACACGCAAACCCACATTTTGGGCATTGAGAGTTAACCTGAAAGAATACTGAAAGGAAGATAGAAAATGACTTTTACTAAAAGACAAAATTTTTAAACATATATTTGATGTGAATAAATTGTTGCATAATGACTAAACAAATATCATTTTTAATAGGGTTTTTTTTAATCAACATATCCCTTTTTGCACAAACGGCCCCTTTCAACATTTATATTGAACCAATGAATATTTCTGAACTTGGCGGACTTCAGGCTTATGCATTTGGACAGCACGATGGCAAATGGCTGATCGCAGGAGGCCGGCTTGACGGGCTGCACCGGCGACAGCCCTTTGCAGCTTTTGATGTGGCTGGCAACAACAACCAATTCATCGTTATTGATCCTGTGTCTCAACAAAAATGGACTTCCCCATTAACTTCGCTTTCAATTAGCCTGCAGGAGCAGTTGAGTTCAACTAATATGGAGTTTCACCAGGAAGGAGATTTTCTTTATATCATTGGTGGATATGGTTTCAATAATGCAACTTCATCAAGAAAAACATTCGACAAACTGATAGCTGTTGATGTTCCATCTGTAATTAATGCCGTTATTGCAGGAACATCAGTTACAAGTTATTTCAGACAAATCAGCGATGCTCAGTTTGCTGTAACAGGCGGACATCTGAAAAAAATAAACAATACTTTTTACTTAATAGGTGGTAATAAGTTTGACGGTAACTACAATCCGATGGGTAACCCAACCTACACCCAGGTTTACACTGATGCAATTCGTAAGTTCAACTTGTCGGATGATGGGATAAATATTGCAATTACCCACTTGCCAGCCATAATTGATGCAACAAATCTGCACCGGAGAGATTATAATGCGGTTTCTCAGATATTGCCAGATGGTAAAGAAGGTATTACCGCCTTTTCAGGAGTATTTCAGCCAACGGTTGATCTTCCTTTTCTCAATTGTGTTAACGTTGATAGTATAGGCTATGAAGTAAATAATTCCTTTCAGCAATATTACAACCATTACCACTGCGCAGTTTTGCCATTATATTCTGAATCTGACAATGAAATGCACAATGTATTTTTCGGTGGTATCGCGCAGTATTATGACAGTTTAGGAATAATGGTGCAAGACAATAATGTTCCTTTTGTAAAAACAATTGCAAGAGTAACCCGTGATGGAGCAGGAATGATGGTTGAATATAAACTGCCGGTTGAAATGCCTGGCTTTCTTGGTGCAGGGGCTGAATTTATTCCTGTCCCAGGCGTTCCACAATTCAACAATGAAGTTTTTAAATTAGATGACTTCACGGCAGACAGCACATTGGTGGGCTATATATTTGGAGGTATCAGCAGCACAGCAGCCAATATCTTTTTTACCAATACAGGAACTCAGAGTAGTGCAAGCAATCATATTTTTAAGGTGTATGTTATCAGAAACTCAGCAACAGGCATTCACGACTTAAATGAACAAAGTACCGGAACGTTGAAAATGCAGGTATTTCCAAATCCAAATAACGGTGAATTTGTAGTCAGGTTTAATTTGCAAAAAATGGCTGAGATAAAAATTTCTCTCTTTAGTCTGGATGGTAAAATGATAGAAGAAAGTGTTTTAACAAACCTAAGTGTTGGTGAAAACACCTATCAGCGAACAGTGAAGAATCCTGACATCGGTGGAACATTTATTTTGACAATTGAAACACCTTATGAGAAGGCCACGCAAAAAATATTCATCGAACCTTAGATAAAAAATCGGTACCAGATACTACTTAGTATCTGTCCATAAAGTTGGGAGTTTGATTCAGAATGTTCGAGTTTGAGGTTTCGATGAGCTGAAAATCAGGAGTGTACTGAGGTACATGACTGATTTGAAGATTATGAATAACGAAGAAATCGGACATTATGGACAAACTACTTAACAATATTTTATAAATAAGATGAACGCTGAAATTCAGGCATATAACAACAAACAAATAATAGAAGCCAAAGAAATTTGCGACCTTCTTGCAACAACCATTGACAGCGAACTGACTGAGGCAGAAAGCAAAATCTGGCATGCACACCCGGTTTGGTTTTTAAACAATAATCCGATTGTTGGCTACAGTAAACAGAAAGCAGGCTGGCGTCTGATGTTTTGGAGCGGTGCTGATTTTAAAGAAGAGAAATTGAATGTGAAAGGCAAAAAATTTAAAGACGCCTCCATCTTTTATACCACGGTTGAACAAATCTGCACAAGTGACCTGAAACGCTGGCTGAAAAGCTCACGGGAAATTCAGTGGGACTATAAAAACATTGTGAAAAGAAAAGGCCAATTGGTAAGGTTGAATTAATTTCAGAGATTAATGTTAAAATACAAGCTATGAACAACGCAAACAACCACGATGAGCGTTTGGCAAAAATGACATTCGCCTCTGTTTATCCTTCGTATCTGGCAAAAGTGGAGAAGAAAGGCAGAACAAAAGAAGAATTGCATCACGTGATTGAGTGGTTAACCGGATTGAATGAAAAAAAGCTGCAAGATCTCATTGAACAAAAAGTAACCTTTGAAACATTCTTTCAGATTGCTGACTTACACCCTAATGCTCAACTTATTACAGGAGTAATCTGTGGTTATCGCATTAAAGAAATCGAAAATCCGTTAACCCGACAAATAAGGTATCTTGACAAGTTGGTAGATGAATTGGCAAAAGGCCGGAAGATGGACAAGATTTTGCATGATGGTTAGTTAACTGAGAATGAAAATGGCCCCTTACTACCATGCCTTCTATCCCCTTCGACTCCTGTTGTGAGGAATTATATTTCTACTAAAAGCCATTTCTTAATAAGCTCCATCATTACTTTGTATTTACTGCTCATTTGTCTTAAATAAAGAAAACCATTGCATTATTTAACTTTCAAAAGGTATCGCACAGAGACAGTTTGTAAAATAGAATGATACGGTGCAAAATAGTTAAATTCATTTAAAAACGAACCTGTCAGCTTCTTCTCCCGTAAAGTTCATCTGCTTACATACCAAATAACCTTATTTTTGCCGCCTGAAAGCTGCTAATTTATTATGAAAAGATCAACAATATATTTTCCTTTCCTGCTTGCATTGATGTTGGCCACAGGGATTTTTATAGGTAATCGACTGTCACGCACCGGTAACGAAGATGGATTTTCAGGCGAGAATGAAAACACCGGAAAAATCGATCTCATCCTGCATTTTATTGAACGCGATTATGTCGATTCAGTCAATCAGAGTGAACTGGAGAAAAACGCCATCAATGGCATGCTCGAAAAGCTTGATCCACATAGTCAGTATGTTACAGCCGAAGAATTCAACGAAATGAACGATCCTTTGCTAGGTAGTTTTGAAGGCATCGGTGTTTCATTCCGAATCGAAAAAGATACTATCACAGTAATCAGTCCGGTAAAGGGCGGTCCGTCCGAGAAACTGGGTATCATGGCCGGTGACCGCATTGTGTTTATCGACGATTCTCTTGTGGCAGGCGTAAAAGTAACCAACCGTGATGCCATGCGTAAACTCAAAGGTCCGAAAGGAACCACAGTTCGTGTGAAAATTCTTCGGCGTGGTGTAAAAGGCCTGACCGATTTTGCGATCGTACGCGATGTAATTCCTACCTATAGTCTGGATGCCGCTTATATGACCGGTGGAAATATCGGATATATTCGTTTAAACAAGTTCTCTGCTACAACGCATGAAGAGTTTGTTGATGCCGCCAAAAAGCTGAAGAAAGAAGGGATGGAAAAATTAATTCTCGATCTGCGTGGCAACACCGGCGGGTATCTCAGGGCTGCTACCGATATAGCCGATGAGTTTCTGGTTGACGGAAAACTGATTGTTTATACACAAGGAAAAAACCGGAATAAATCTTTCGCTTTCGCTACTGACAACGGACTTTTCGAAAACGAAAAGGTTGCTGTTCTGATTGATGAAGGATCGGCAAGTGCCAGCGAAATTGTTGCGGGCGCCCTGCAGGATAATGACCGCGGAACCATCGTTGGCCGGCGCTCTTTTGGTAAAGGCTTGGTTCAGGAACAACTCCCCATGCCCGATGGATCGGCGTTAAGGCTCACGGTTTCAAGATATTACACGCCAACTGGACGTTGCATCCAGAAACCGTATGATGGCGACTTCATGAAATATCACAACGAACAGCTAGATCGTTATACCGATGGGGAAATGATGCATCAGGACAGTATTCATTTTAATGATTCGCTGAAATATACGACACCAGGCGGTAAAATCGTTTATGGTGGCGGTGGTATCATGCCTGATTTGTACGTGCCAATGGTGGCCGATTCGAATCTTATTTTTTACAATAAAGTTGCCAACAGTGGTTTGATTTTCCAATTTGCTTTTGATTATACCGATATGCACCGCCCTGAATTCGCCAGATATAAAAATGCGGCAGGTTTTGATGCCGGATTTGAAATGGGGTCTTCAGTTTTCAATGATTTTATCGCTTTTGCTGATAAAAAAGGAATCAAGTCAAATAACGGTGATCTTGAGAAAAGCCGTGAATCGATACAAACACTTTTCAAGGCATTTGTTGCCAGAAATATTTACGACGACGAAGGCTTTTATCCTATCTATCAGAAAAATGATCCTATGTTACTGAAAGCGATAGAGGCGTTGAAATAGGAGCTGTTTGATGGTTTCTTGTTACTTGTTGATTTTTACAAATAACTAGTTACCAGTCACCAGTTTCAATAAAACTTCGAAATCCTTACTAATTCCTCTGCATTCAGAATGATGATTTTTTTGCCATCGATGCTGATGATACCGTCATCTTTCAAGCCATAAAGCAAACGGACAGCGGTTTCCGTTGCCACACCCAGCATATTGGCCAAGTCATCGCGCGACAATATTATTTCGACCAGTTCAGCCTTTGTTCTTTGTTTGAACTTGGCCGAAAGCAGCAGAAGCATCAGCGCAAGACGTTCTTTGGCGGTCATGCGCGACATCACAGTAACGCTGTTTGTCATCACGCCAAACTCATGGCTTAAACTTGATAACAAATTCAGCATGAGCTTGTTCGATGCGTTGGTGATTTGTAAAAAAGCTTCATCAGAGATGAATTGAATTTTCGAAACCTCCAGAGCAGCAGCCGAATCAGGATAAGGTTCGTTGCACAATAAAGCCGAATAACCGAGCAGTTCACCATTCGAACAGAGGTATAAAATATGTTCCTTGCCCGATTGATCTGTCTTGTATTTTTTAACCAGACCATCTTTAATGAAGAAAACACCCGCCGGATAAGATCCCTCCAAAAAAATCCGTTGCCCTTTGCGATAGGTTTTCTCTTCCATCTTTTGCTCCAGCTGAAAACGAACATCATCAGGTATGTTTTTGAAAATGGAATCACTTTTCGAAGTGAACTTTTCAATGGGAAAAATGTCATTTACATCCATCATTTGGGTTTTAAAAAACAAACTTAGTTAAAACAAAGTCTGTTTCTTGATAAATATCAAATATTTTCCTGACCATGCTCAACTAAGCAACCCCAATTATTCGTTTACTTTGTAGTTACAAAAAAGCATAAGAAACTGTCTTGATTTTATTTTTGAGTAGTATTTTGAAGAATTAAGTTCTCAGACGAGGCAAAATTGACGTTAATAGCAGCGCTATTGATGGAGATTTTAACAAAGTATGGGGGCTTAATTCACAAAAAAATGCCAAAGGATAAATTTTAGACAATTTCTAAATTCCCTTAAAATAAAATGGTTGTCTGGAGTATCTTATTATATTCATCATGGGGCATAACGATACTTGGTTTGCTGGCCTTACCCTTTATTCCCATGCGGTTGAAAGCAAATTTCGCAGTGTTTATCGTTACAGCCAATGCCTTGTTGACAAGCTGGCTGGTAATCCCATCACTGGGCGGTGAGGCGTTGAAGTTTGTTTTTTACGCCGGCTCTTTTGTGCAGGAAGTTCCGGTAATGATTGACAGTTTATCGGCCTGGTTTATCCTGATTATCAATTTCACATCCGTCACCGGAATCCTTTATGGTTCTGGTTATATGAAACCTTATAACGATTCAGAAGCAAAGCTTAGCCTGCATTGGATATTGTACATTCTGTTTCATTTGTCGATGGTTTGGGTTTGTCTGTTACAGAATGGTTTCGCGTTTCTGATCGCCTGGGAAATCATGTCGCTGACATCGATGTTGCTCGTTATTTTTGATCACAATAATTCCAAAACAATAAAGGCTGGCATCAATTATATGGTGCAGATGCACCTGAGTATCGTTTTCCTGACTATTGGATTTGTCTGGGTGTATTTTGTAACCGGTTCTTTCGGTTTTGAGGCCATCCAGGAATTTTTTCTCAGGCAGAATAACATCTGGCTGTTTCTGATTTTCTTTGCCGGATTTGGATTCAAAGCCGGATTTATTCCTTTACACAGTTGGCTTCCTCACGCTCATCCGGCAGCACCATCGCATGTTTCAGGTGTAATGTCGGGCGTTATTGTTAAAATGGGCATTTATGGAGTAATTCGCATGATATCCTATTTGCATGCCGACTTCGAATTACTGGGTGAGATTGTGATAACGGTATCAGTTTTGACTGGTTTATATGGAATTTTAAATGCTGCGGTTCATCGTGACTTCAAACGAATGCTGGCTTATTGCACCATCGAGAATATTGGGATAATTGGTATCGGACTGGGAATCGGGCTGATTGGACTTGGTACGCATTCGACATTATTGTATTATCTGGGTTTTGGCGGTGCTTTGCTTCATGTTTTAAATCATTCTTTGTTCAAATCACTGCTTTTTTATGCGGCAGGTTCTGTTTATCAGCAAACACATACCCGTGATATGGAAAAACTTGGCGGACTTCTGAAACGTATGCCCCAGACCGCGGTAATTTTTCTGGTTGGCGCGTTAGCGATTGGTGGATTGCCGCCTTTCAACGGATTTATTTCAGAATTTGTGATTTACAGCGGGTTGGTTGAAGGAATGAAGTTGGAAAGCATCAGTCTGATTGGTCTGCTGATTCTTACTTTTGCCGGTCTGAGTCTTATTGGCGGACTTTCCATCCTGACTTTCACAAAAACATTCGGAACCATTTTTCTGGGAAGTGAACGCGAACACCTTCACCACCAGCCAAAAGAAGTTTCATTTATCATGCTTTTACCACAATATATCATCATTGCCGTCATGCTCAGTGTGGCTTTTTTCCCGCAATGGTATCTCGGTATTGTTGGCAAAATATCGCATGACCTTGTTTCATCAGTGAGTCCTGTTGCAACTGGATATGAATCGGCCATTTTGGAAGGATATTCTAAAACCATGAATGGAATAAGCATATATTCCATGATTTTTTTAGCGCTTATAGGTTTAGTCTGGTTTATACGGATGTATGCAATCAAAGGAAAAACACAAGTTTTTGACGAAACCTGGGGTTGTGGCTATCAGGCTCCGAACAGCAGAATGCAATATACAGGGAAATCTTTTTCGAAGCCTATGGCCAAAATGATGAATTTCCTTCTGATCGAAAGGAAAAGTTATCCTGAATTGAATCGTGGTGAAATATTCCCTAAAGGACGGAAATATTCATCAAGTTACCTCGATTTTTTTGAGCATTATTTTATCGACAAATTGAACCATCAGATACTTTATTTCATCAATTATTTCAAGTTTATTCAAAATGGACGTGTGCAGTCCTATGTCATGTATGGTATCGTTTTTATACTCACCATTTTCTTGCTTACGCTATTTAATCTGGTAAAATGATATCCATTACGGCATTTCTGGTTATCACCCTGCTTGCAGTCACCATCATTCCGTTTGTTGACGTGAAAGGCAAAGCGGTTGTGGTTTATCTTGCTGTAATTCTCAATACATTGATATCTGGTAATCTGGCTGTACAGGCATTCATGGGGCAGTCGTTCGAATATATATTTGCAGGAAGTTTAAGTTTGGGAAGGCTTCCGATCCGGCTCGATGTGCTGTCTGCATGGTTTATTCTGATTATCAATTTCATTTTCATTACAGGGGGTTTTTACGGGTTGTTTTATATGAAAACCTATCAGAACCAGCGTAAAAATCTGGGTTTGCACAGCATAGCTTTTGTAATGTTACATGCCTCTCTCATCGCTTTGTGTGCGATTCAGAATGGAATGGTTTTTCTGATTGCATGGGAGATTATGGCCATTTCAGCATTTATCGCTGTAATTTTCGAACATACTAAAATCATGACGATCAAAGCGGGTATAAATTATCTGATACAATCGCATGTCTGCATTGTTTTTCTGATGCTTGGTTTTATGTGGGCGGCATATAAAACAGGGAGTTATGATTTTCAGGTGATCGGAAACTACACAGCTGGTCTGAGCGGTGCCGCACCGGTAATTCTGTTTCTAACTTTTTTTGTCGGTTTTGCGCTGAAAGCCGGATTTGTTCCGTTTCATACCTGGCTACCCTATGCACATCCCGCTGCTCCGGCACATATTTCAGGTATCATGTCGGGTGTCCTGATTAAGATTGGAATTTATGGTATATTACGTATGTTGTTGGTTATCAAACCAGATTTTACCATTGTTGGATATACAATCCTGATATTTGCAATTGTTTCAGGTTTGTATGGTGTGATGCTTGCCATAGTGCAGCATGATCTGAAAAAACTACTTGCCTACCACAGCATCGAAAACATCGGCATAATCGGAATCGGAATCGGAATTGGTTGTATCGGATTGGGAGAAAACAATTTGGTTGTTGCTTCACTGGGATTTGCAGGAGCGCTGTTGCATACATGGAATCATGCGCTTTTTAAATCGCTTTTGTTTTTTACTGCCGGAAATATCTACCAGGCCACACACACACTTAACATTGAGCAATTGGGCGGACTGGTCAAAAAAATGCCCCAGACGGCTTATCTCTTTCTGATTGCATCTATTGCGATCTGCGGCATTCCGCCATTCAATGGCTTTATTTCGGAGTTCATACTTTACAGCGGAATGTATTATTGGATTCAGGGCGCCACAATGATTACCATGATCGCTTCCATTTTCACGATCTTAGGCCTGGTTCTTATTGGCGGATTGGCTTTGCTTTGTTTCACCAAAGCGTTCAGCGTAGTTTTTTTAGGAAACGAAAGGCATTCGTTCGACCATGAAATCAAAGAAGTGCCTCAAATACAGCTTATTCCACTTTATATGATTGCGTTTTTCATTCTGATTATTGGGGTTTTTCCACAATATTTCATCGGATTAATTATGCAGCCTGTAGCATTGATAACCGGAAGCGAAGCCGTTGGCCGAATTTTCGAAAACAACCTCACCGATAGTCTGCAACATATTACCCTGGCTGTATGGGGCTTCATTTTGCTCATTCTGACCGTATTTTTAGTCAGAAAATTTGTTCAAACAAAACGTATGGTTACGTATGAATCAACCTGGGCTTGTGCTTATGAAGGGCCGGCAGCACAGATGCAATATACAGCCGGGTCCTTTGTGCGATCCTATTCCAAACTCCTGAAACCTGTGATCATGTCAGTGAAAAGAGAGAAGGAAATTCATGGAATCTTCCCGTCTGACGGAGCTTACGTATCGCACACTTACGATAAGCTTGAAAAATGGCTGATCGATAAACCCATCATGGCAATCAAATCATTTATGGGCAGATTCAGGTTTCTTCAAAACGGAAAATCGCAATTTTATATTTTATACGGAATTTTGTTTATTGTTTCAATAGTTTGTATTCCAATTATATATGAAACAATTATTCAGCTTATTGGTTATTTCAAACACATTTAAATTATGCTAAGTTTCATTTTAATACTGATCGCGGGTTTCTTTTTTACGGGTATCATTATCCGTACAAAAAGCATCGCATCGGGTCGCAGGGGTCCAGGTGTTCTGCAGCCAATCAAAGATGTGATCCGGCTTTTTAAAAAAGGAGCCGTTTACAGCCGCACAACCAGTTTTATTTTTCAGATTGCACCAACGATTTATTTCTCGTCGGTTGTGATGGCCATGATGGTGGTTCCGTTTGGACAGGCAAAAGGCATCATCAGTTTTAATGGTGATTTTGTTTTTTTCGCTTATGTATTGGCATTGGGCAAATTTTTCAGCATCATCTCGGCCATGGACACCGGGAGCAGTTTTGAAGGCATGGGAGCCAGTCGTGAAGCATTGTATTCTTTATTTGCCGAACCGGCATTCTTTATCCTGATGGGTTCTTTTGCGCTTCTCACCGGCCACACTTCGTTTCACATGATGTTCATGGCTTTGCATCTTGGTTCTTACATCAGTTATGCCATTGCTTTGCTTGCAACATTTGTGCTGGTGATGATCATGATGGTCGAAAACAGCCGTATGCCGATCGACGATCCCAAAACACATCTTGAACTCACTATGATTCATGAAGTAATGATATTGGATAACAGCGGTTTCGATCTCGGACTTATTCTAACGACAGGTTATTTGAAATTTGCTTTGTATGGCGCTCTCATTGTAAACCTGTTTATCGGGATGGTTCCATATCAGTATGCCATTCCGCTTTTCTTCGGTATTCAGTTCCTACTTGCCGTTACAATAGGTTTAATTGAATCATTTATGGCTCGTTACAGGATGAGTCATAATCCTCAGTTTATTTTTGCACTGACATCTGTAAGTTTACTGATTTTCTTCGGTGTATTGTTGGTTTTAGGGAAATTTGCATAACATAAAAAACACATAATATGATTGATGTATTATTGATAACATTCATGATCACACTGTTTTATATGGCAATTGCCAACAGGTTGATGACCTATATTAAAGTGCTGGCATTTCAGGGAGTTTTGCTTTTTGTAGTGGCTTTTCTCCAATTACAGAAAGTAATTCCCATAAACCTCGGACTGATTTTGTTGGAAACCATTGTGGTGAAAGCCGTTGCAGTACCGTTATTTCTGGTTTACATTCTCAGAAGAAACAATATCACCCGTGAGGCTGAGCCTTTTCTGTCAAATTTTTACTCATTGATTATCACTACACTCATTGTTGTTCTCACGATTTTGCTTTCCAATGCGATAAAAGACACGCAATTAGATAAGATTTTCTTCATCGTTGCCATGTCAACCTTGTTTTTTGGCTTATACCTGATTGCATCACGGCGTAAAATTATTACGCATGTGATGGGTTATCTGGTAATCGAAAACGGGGTTTTTGTATTGTCGCTGGCCGTTGGAAATGAAATGCCCATGTTGGTGAATCTTGGTATCATGCTCGATATTTTTGCCAGCGTACTGATTCTGGGGATTTTCCTGAATAAAATTGGTGATGTGTTTAAAGATGTGGACGTTGACCAGTTAAGTAATTTAAAAGACGTGTAATCATACATAATTCGAAAAATCCATGACACTGATATACCTGATAGGCGCACTCATTATTGCCATTGCACTGGTTGTAAACAGGAATAAAACAATCAATTACAGTCTGGTGGTTTTGTTTCTTATTCTTCAATGGGGATTCACAATTTATGCTTGTTTACACTATAAAGAAACATTTCTCGACTATTTCACATTCGATTCGCTGGGACTTCTATTGTTGATTACCTTGAGCATTATCGCAGTTCCTGCCATGATTCACAGTAAGATTTATGTTGAGTTGCATCAGGAATCAGGCGAAGTCCGTGCAATATATTTTACCGCGATGGTTGGGCTCATCACCGCGATTGGCGCAGGTTATCTCGCCAATCACATTGCAGTTACATGGATATTTACTGAAATAACTACTTTAAGTGCATCGGCACTTATTTACCATCACCGCAATAAACTGGCACTCGAAGGAACATGGAAATATGTTTTTATTTGTGCCATCAGCATCACTTTTGTGTTCATCGGAATTCTGTTTTTGAGTCTTTCATTCGGGCAGGCTGAAACGGATGATCTTTCATTTAAGAGTTTACTCGAAAATGCGTCACGATTGAATCCGTTTTGGTTGCGGTTGGCTTTTCTGTTCATTTTTACAGGATTCACGGCCAAACTCGGATTGGTTCCTATGTTCACTGCCGGCATCGATGCCAAGGACAAAGCCCCGGCCCCGGCAGGTGCATTGCTCTCGAGTGTGCTGATGAATCTCGGCTTTGTTGGTATTTTCCGT
>CAJBPB010000276.1 GCA_903957365.1 uncultured Bacteroidota bacterium | reverse complement strand
TCACAGAATCACACATCCGTGATACGTTGACAAAAGAAACATTCAAATTTATTTCTCCAACCTCCGAAATTTTAAAAAGCCCTCTAGCTCCTTTAGTAAAAAAATGGAAAATCCTACCGCACTAAACGTCAGAAGTCAGGACTCAATTCCCCTAACCAATTGTATTTCCTGAGCATTCTCCTGGCCTATTTCAATATTTTTTTTGTAATTTTGCATCCCAAAAATAATTCTGAATATCTACTATCAAAATATTGATTTACATATATTTAAATGAGTAAAGACAATCTACATACACTCCTTTCTGTAACACATTTAACCGAGTCGGCCTATATTCTAAGAATGCAGCGACGAGGAGTTCCATTCAAAGCAGGTCAACATATACTGCTTGGTAAGGCTGGCAGCATTCATAATCGCGAGTATTCCATTTATAGCGGTGACAATGAAGACTTTATTGAAGTATTGGTAAAAGAGGTGGAAGAAGGTCTGGTGAGCAAGCAGTTAAAAAAATCAAAAATCGGGGAAAACATGCAGATTGAAGGTCCGTTAGGTTTTTTTACTATTGAGCCTGATCTGATTAATAATGCAAAGTTTCTTTTCATAGCAACAGGTAGCGGAATTGCACCTTTTCATAGTTTTGTAAGAAGCTATCCGGCAATTGATTACAGAATTTTACATGGCATTCGATTTGGAAATGAATCTTATGGCAAACAAGATTTTGATAAAAAAAGATATATTTCCTGTACCACTGGTGATAGCTCTGGTACTTTTCGTGGTCGTGTGACCGATTATATCAAGCAACATCCGGTTGCAAAAGATACACACTGCTATCTTTGCGGAAACTTTAATATGATTCACGAGGTTTTTGACTTGCTTGAAATGCAATCCATTCCGCCTGAACAAATTCACGCTGAAGTTTACTTTTAAAATCAGTGTGAATCAAAAAAAACATGAAATACTCAGATCATTTAATGTCAAAAAAGAAATACATTGAAACTAAGTTTCTGACGAACTTTGGATGCCGCTTTCTTAAGCCTTCCAAATGTTGAACAAATAAAATTAAGAAAACCTAATGAAATACCACTTAATATCGCTTGGTTGTCAAATGAATCTGTCGGACACAGAACGTGTAAATACAGTTTTACAACAACTGGGTTTTTCGCAGACAGAAGATGAAAATGAAGCCTCTATTCTTGGAGTAATTGCCTGTTCTGTACGTCAAAAAGCCATTGATAAAGTATATGACCGCATTTCGAAATGGAACCGTAGAAAAAACCGCAAGAACCTGATCACTTTCGTTTCCGGCTGTATTCTACCTGCTGACAACGAACGCTTTCTAAAACTTTTCGATCTGGTTTTTCCGATGAGTGACTTACCCCAATTGCCTGAGATGATCAGTCAATATGGCGTTGTAACACCCGCAGGCTTACTTCACACGAATATTGGAGGAGAAACACTACTTCCAACGATAAAAAAGACTGAAGAGCCGTTTTTGTCAATATTGAAACCATTTGGAGTACAGGGTAAAAAACCTGACATAATAAAATTAAACCCTGGTAAAAACATCGAAGAGTTCTGGGATCTTGAACCCACACATACTTCTGATTTTGAGGCATTTATTCCAATACAGAATGGTTGTGATAAATTCTGCACATTTTGCGCAGTGCCTTATACCCGTGGAAGAGAGGTTTCGAGAAGTTCAATTGAAATCATGGATGAACTCAGGCAACTGGTTGAAAAAGGATTCAAATCAATCACACTGCTAGGACAGAATGTAAATTCATACGGATTAGATAAAAAAGGTGAAGAAATTACTTTTCCTGATTTGCTTGAGCAGATTGGTGAATTTGGTCTTCAATCAGATAAAACGTTTTGGGTGTACTTTACTTCTCCCCATCCCCGCGATATGAATGATGAAGTGATTGAAGTCATTTCTAAATATAAATGTCTTGCTAAACAAATTCATCTTCCCATGCAATCTGGCGATGACCATGTACTTTTACGCATGAACCGTAAACACTCAATGGAGAAATACAGACAAATTGTGCTTACAATCCGGAATCTCATTCCTGAAGCAACTATTTTCACTGATATCATTGTTGGATTTACAGGTGAAACGGACGAACAGTTTGAAAGCACCAGAAGAGCAATGGCGGAGTTTGAATTCAACATGGCATATATTGCTCAATACAGTGTTCGCCCCGGAGCAGCCAGTTCGAGATGGGAAGATGATGTTCCCAAAGAAATGAAAAAAGCCCGTTATCATATTCTGACAGATGAACTCACAAAACATGCAATAAAATACACCAGAAAATTAACAGGTCAAACAATGCATGTACTGGTCAGAGGTCGTGATCGCAAGGAAGGCTATCTTTCTGCCCTCACTGAAGGCAAAATTGTTGTACGATTTAAATCAAATGACCTGACCCTGATCGGAAAATTTATTCAAATTGAAGTTACAAGTGCCACTCCATTGTCGATTGAAGGCGTATTGGTTGAGCAATTAATATCACAAACCGCCAGCTGAAAGCATGAAGAAAATCGCATTCAAAACTCTAGGTTGCCGACTTAACCAATATGAAACCGATGCCCTTGCATCACGTTTTCATACCGGTAGTTATGAAATCGTAGACTATTCAGAAGAAGCTGATATATACGTTATTAACACCTGCACTGTAACCAATCAAAGCGACCAGAAATCGCGTCAGACCATCAATCAGGCCAGAAAAATAAACAAGGAGGCTGTGGTTGTTGTTACCGGTTGTATGGCCAATAATTACAAGCAATCGCTTCTCGAAACGGATAACATCAGTTATGTCGTTGACAACGAGCGAAAAACCTCAATATATAGTATTATTGAATCTCATTTCAGAGGTGATGCTGCTGATCCCGAAGGATTTGACAAGGATCTATTCAGTTATGAAGCTGCTTACAAGACCTTCCACACACGGAGCATGATCAAAATTCAGGATGGATGTGATAATTTCTGCACTTTCTGTATCATTCCCAAAGTCAGGGGAAGGGCAACAAGTCGCCCTGCGGAAGAAATTTATCAGAATATACAGGAAGTACTTGATTATGGTTTCAAAGAAGTAGTACTAACAGGCGTTAATATCGGAAGATACGAAGACAAAACAATAAATTTCGAACAGCTTGTCGAAAACATTCTCAATATTCCAGGTGATTTCAGGTTAAGGATTTCATCTATAGAACCTGATGGATTTTCGGATCGTTTTTTTGAACTTTTTACTCATCCAAAACTTACACCCCATCTGCACCTGTGTTTACAAAGTGGGTCAGAAAGTGTTTTGTTGAAAATGAGACGCATGTACACCGCAAAACAATTTGGGAATATGGCCATGAGATTGAAATCACTATACCCTGATTTTAATCTGACTACAGATATTATTGTTGGTTTCCCTGGAGAAACTGAAGAAGAATTTGAACAAACGGTTACAATGGCCAAAGAATTGGCTTTCAGCCATATTCATACATTCAAATATTCTGTCCGCAGCGGAACGCGGGCTGAGAGAATGCCTGAACAGATACCTGAGAAAGTAAAAAATTACAGATCAGAAACCATCCGTTTGATTTCGGAAGAGAATAAAAGAAACTATATCAGGCAGATGATTGGTAAAACTCAACGATTGCTTGTTGAGCGGATTGGAACCGACGGTTTCGCCCGTGGTTACGGCGAAAATTATATTCCGATCCGTTTGAAAGCAAAGAATATACAGAAGAATCAATTTGTTGACGTAGTAATTACCGGGCTACACGAAGGCAAAGAACCATCAGCTATTGCTGAAATTATTCAGTTGTGAAAAAAATATTTAAATACATGTTTTGCAATAAGAAAAATAATTGTACTTTTGCAGCCCGAAAATGATTGATTATCTATAAGAAAATAAGAAAATGGCAAATCACAAATCGTCCATCAAAAGAATTCGTCAAAACGACGCAAGAAGACTACGTAACCGCTACTATGGAAAAACCATGCGTAATGCATTGAAGAAATTCAGAAGTTTGACCGAAAAAGCTGAAGCTGTTACCACTCTTCCAAAATTACACGCGATGATTGATAAGTTGGCTAAGAGAAGCGTTATTCACAAAAACAAAGCCGGTAACTTAAAATCAAAGACGACACGATTCGCAGCCAAACTGGCCTAAAACATTTAACTGTCTATTTTATAGCCTCTTCTTTATACAAAGAAGGGGCTTTTTAGTTTTGGGATATTTTTCTTTGTTTCATTTAAATCATTGCTTAACCAGTTCACTTGATGTAAATATTACTTCCAATTAGAGCGCTGATATTCTATTTCGCTTGCGATACTTTCAAAACCTAGATCTTTGTTTAAGATCAATCTTAAAATATTACACTACTTTCGTATCACAATTAATTACACAAACAACCAATTTTATCAATTCGTATTATGAAAGAAAAATCAATGGATGACTATCCCAAAAACAACTCTATCAAACAATGGGCAGAAGACGATAAACCAAGAGAAAAATTACTGAACAAAGGGAAAATCAGTCTGAGTGATGCTGAACTCATTGCTATTCTGATAAATTCAGGTAATCGAAAAGAAACAGCTGTTGACCTCTCCAGAAGGATCTTAAAAGACAATCATGACAACCTGATTGAACTGTCGCGGATGAGTGTTCATGATTTAATTCAATACTCAGGCATTGGTGAGGCAAAAGCGATCAGTATTATTGCTGCTTTAGAGCTTGGAAAACGCAGGCGACAGAGCGAAACACTTGTTATGAAACAAATTAAAACGAGTACTGACGCTTTCGAGTGTCTTTTTGCCAAACTTTCCGATTTGAATTATGAACAATTCTGGGTATTGTTTCTTGACAGGGCAAATCAGGTTATCAAAACAAAACAAATAAGTGACGGAGGTGTAGCCGGCACCGTTGCCGACCCCAAGAAAATATTCAAATTCGCACTCGAAGCCAATGCTTCAAGTATCATACTTTGTCATAATCATCCTTCGGGACAACTTACACCCAGTCCGCAGGATATCACTTTAACAAAAAAAATGGTTGGTGCAGGTGAAACAATCGAAATCAAAGTACTGGACCATTTGATTATAGGAGGTAATTCTTTTTATAGTTTTGCCGATGAGGGGATGTTATAATAACATAAGTGCAAAAAGACAAAAAAAAAATCTGCCTGAGGCATTAAAGCTCTTACAAAACAATAGGCAATTTCGTTTCGTCAGCTTTCCTTATTTTATCGTAGAAACTCACTAACAAGCTATATTTTTCAGGTTCAAAAACACCTTTGAAACGGGTAAACTGTCGTGAATAAACCAGTTTGCCATTTTCATTTCTGAAAGTCGCTTTGTAATGACCGAAATCACTTTGCAGATCAATATCCTTCGGCAAAGAACCAATTGAAGATCCTTCTGGTATCGTATAAGTAATGGTATCATTCTCCTGCCATTCGCGGCGAAGTATTACTTTCGATTTCCGATCACTTACAGCATCAGGTGAATCAATGACTCGGTTGAGAATATTCGGACGAAGGATAATCTGCTTATTTACTACATTGGCATATTTTCGGACATTAATCTTTATATTCTGATTCATGACCGGTTGATCAGGAACTGGTAGATAACTATAGTAAGGTACTTCAAATCCGGAAAGATGAATCGATTCCATTAAAAAATCTTTCCGGTCACGCTCATCCATACCAAGCACCTGTTCAAGACCACCATAAAACAATCCTTTATGACTCGCATTCACATTTGCTTCAATATTGCCGTTTGAATCAAGTGCAACTTCAATATGCGTATTACTAACATTATCAATAATAGTATATTCAGGGGTGTGTACTAATTTTCCACCATCGCCGGTAATCAGCAATACGTCACGATCATCAGTAAATGTTCCTAAAAAACCAAATGGATTACGCTGACTTGTACATTCGAGCCAAATTGTATCATGTAACACAGGCACGCATAAAAAAGCATGATTAAACTGGCTTGAAGGAAATTGATTCTGAATATTACTTTCAAGCGCTCCGGCCCTGACGATTGTGTAAATAGATTCAATATTAACTGCCTTAAGCAAGGCTTTCATGTAATTGGTCAACCCCTTGCAATCGCCATAAGAAACTTTATCAGTTCGCTGAGCCTCAATTGGTTGCCAACCACCAATACCAAGTGCAAGATTTACGTATCTTACTTTCTGTTGCATATAATTATAGAGAATTTTTATTTTCTCTTCTTCAGAAGTCGCATTTTTTACCAATTCCTTCATGTGGTTGATCGTTTCTTCTGATAAAATTTCCCTTCCAGCATTTAGCTCATTCACCCATTTACCAAGATTATTCCAGGTTTCTGAATTACCATCATAACCATCCATTGTAAAATCAGAAGGTGCGAGCAGCACTGTGGGCGTGTATTGATTGAGGCCCAGACTAAATGGCTCATTCTTAAGCGAAGGAAGATCAGATAAACTCCAATTGTAGGTATTCGATTTTGAACTATTAGACTTCAAGCAAGCAGGTGCGCCATAAAGTTCAAGATATCGCAACGGTGGAATGGAAATATCAGTTATCACATTGAAGCTTGATTGTTGGATTGAAACAGAATACCTATCGTAAGGCATCCATGTTGGATAAAAAAGCGTACCGGTATAGACAACCTCCCATTCGAACTCAACCGTAAACGGGAAAAGTGCATAATCGGCATCTACAAGTTTTACCCGGCTATCTTCAAAAAGTGAATAGCCGGAAATAGCGCTGAGATCAAGAATTTTGTCTCCCTGAATTGTCTTAACCTTCTCTCCGGCCATATTATATACCACACAGGAAACGTCTTTGATTTTAGTGAATTTGTCATAAAACAAATATTTCTTTGATAAATCCAGACTATTTTCATTAAAAATCGTCACCACATATTTTCGTGATAATCTGGTTGAAGTTTCGGATGAAATCACAAACTCATACGCATCATTGCGCACCACTGCCTCTGCATTTTTTTTGAGCGCTTCAGAAATCTCACTTACGGGATATTTTACTCCAGCCAACAAACTGTTTGTCAATACTATTAAACCAAATATTACGAAAAACATCTTATGTTTCATAATGATTTCATTTTAAGAATCACAGGTTCTGATTGTTTCATAACAAATTGATTATAAAACTCTTTCAGGGAATTATACTCATTAACTGTAAACCGGGATCTGTTGATTCCCCATTTAAAGATCATGGTTATTGAATTTCCAACAGATCCAACAGAGTAATTGATAAAACCACCATTATCAGGCAATGATATTTTAATTGGTTTTGGTAAAGAGATAATTGTTGTTGAATCGGGCAAAGCCAATTTCACAGTCATTGATTTTTCAATTGGATAGTCGAAGTCAATATTTGTCAATCTTGTTTCTTGTTTAAAGGGATTCTCTTGCATCCATATATCAAAAAACAAATTCAGATGAATCTCATCTCCCACCTGTTCAGCAATATCAGCAATTTCCAACTCATACATACTTCTGACAGGTAAGTGCAGACTATCAAGATTTTGAAAATCAGAACTGATAACTTTGTAACCTGCATGATTTTTTTCAAAATCGTCGATAAATTCATCGGAACCCGTAAATGAAAAGTAATGTTTTCTAAACTCGAATGCTGCATAATCGATTCGGCTCGAAGTGACTTTTCCCGTCAATATTAAATCGGGTGAAAGTGTAAAATCATAATAATACGATGATTTGTCTTTTCTATCGGTAACCAACGGCACCCAGGCGTCTTTCGAATTACTGACAATTCTCCCCTGCACATTCAAAGCCCTGACTGGCAGCAAATCATAAGGCAAATATTTTTCAGTAGCATCAAGTAGATAGGTTTTGCCATCGATTAGGGCGGACACAATCACGTAATTCAGTTTGTAGATTGAAGGATTATATTCGGATAGCAGTCCGTTCGATCTTGAACTCAAAACAACCGGATCAGATTCAATATCGAGTTTTCGTAATAATTTTAAAAGCGACAGATTGATATCACTCGAATTTCCAATTCCGTTTTTATAAGATGTTGAAAGTATGCTATTCGAAATACCAATTCTTTCATTTCCATCCCATTTGATTCTTTTGATAGAGTTAAATGCCTCAACCATTCTTCTCTTGGGAGAACTCGTTAGTTTTTCAATCCGATCGGCTTCATCATTCAAAAAGAAAGTACCTTGAATTGCACCTCCAAAATCAGGGTCATTGATTAATAGCTTGCTTATGTTTTCCCAACTCGTAGCTATTGCTTGGTAATTATAACCTTCATAGGTAATACTCTTGATATCAAATTCGAAATGGGTTTTGTAATTTGTCTCTGAATTCATAAAAGGTTCCGACTTAAAGGCAGGAACATTGGAAGCTACCCAACGGGTATCTGAAGCTTCTGTAAAAGGGACAAATCCAAAATAATTCTTTGAAAAGATCAAATAATTATGCTGATAAATCACCAATTCGCTCCATTTTACAGGAATATCATACTGGAAATAAAATTCAATTGGGACCCATGGATGCATATATTCAATATCGATTACTGAGCCAACTTTTACATTTGGAAAAGCAACACGATACTGATAAACCTGGTTAAATATGTTTTCGCGATAAATATTCGCAGATTTTAATTTTTCCCTGACGATTTCTCCATTCACCAGATTGTAAACATAACCTTCGACATTGGTTTCATAGCCTGACTTAAATTGCCAATTCGCCCATCTGGTCCCTTCAGTCTTTAAAATTTTAATCCTTATTGTATTGGTAAAAAGAAGCCGGTTCGGATCGAAATAACCATACTGGCACAAAACCACCGCTTCCGCGCTTGTGTCTTTATCGTATGTAATCATTTGAAGATCTGCCATTTCTGGTTTTCCAAACTTAACAGGTGCCTTCTGGGAGTAAGTGACCAGAATCAGACCAAAAAAGAATAGAAATAAGGTTAACTTCTTCATCATAGCACGAATATTTAAGGATAATAATTGATTGGTTTCATGGTGGACACAATTATAAAAAGTTTGGTTGTATTGAGTCCAACTTGATCATCAACAAATATACAGTAATATCCAAAACACTTTTCACCGGGGATCAATATGTTCGAAATTTATAATTGTTATAAATAATCAATTAGCAAATCAAACTTCGACCTGGTGAAAGTGATCTATTAAACTACAAATACTGGAAATTCGGAATCTGAATGGGCAGATACGCCTATCCTTTGAACTATTTCGTCAAATAGAGCAATGATTCATCTTCTTAAAAAAACTGTCCTATAAAAATGCTTTCGCTTCAGGAAGAATTAGTCAGTTTCTTTCATTTTGATAAAATCCTGAACTACTTTTAAAAATGCGGCTGTTAAAACACCTCACTTAAGAAGCTAAAAAGGTCACTTCCCAAATCAAGTAAGAGGAAATCCTAAGCCCTGCCCTTTTCAGTTTTCATATCTTTATAGGTTCCGCCAAAAATATCGAAACAAACAAAACGACATTCCAACGGGCCATTGTAAACGATCAGCTTTTTTGAAGGTTTGAGTCCGATTAGTTTCAAAACAGGCAAATCACTGCTGATAACCCAGGCTTTGTAACCTCTGAAATTGTGCTTCAAAGTGTCGCCAATCATCTTATATAAACCCTCAATATCACTTTCTTCCAACCGTTCGCCATAAGGCGGATTGATAATCATAATTCCTTCACCATCAGGTGGTTGAATTTTATCGAACTCCTTGTGCATCAGCTTAATATCTTTATGCAAATGCGCTTTTCTAACATTTTCATTTGCAATTGTTATGGCCTTGGCTGAATGGTCAGACCCCCAGATCTCAAAATCGAAATCGCAGATTTTTGCAGAGTATTCGCCTGTAATACTTTTCCATAAAACTTCATCAAAATCATTCCATTTCATGAAACCATATTCTTCCCGGAAATACCCGGCTGGAATTTTCATGGCAAACATAGCGGCTTCGATTGGAATTGTAGCTGAACCACACATTCCGTCAATAAAATGTGAATTTGCCTTCCATCCGGTAAGCTGAATAAGGCCTGCTGCCAACACTTCATTCAGCGGAGCCTTGTCAACTGCTGTGCGGTAACCACGTTTGTGAAGTGAATCGCCCGAACTATCAATGGATAAAGTACAATCCTGATTGTAAATATGAATATTGATGCGCAAATCAGGATTGTTTGTGTCAACAGATGGACGAATACCTGTTTTACTTCTGAATCGATCAACGAGACCATCTTTGGCTTTCTGAGACACAAATAGTGAGTGCGTAAATGTTGTGCCACTTACAACCGAATCAATTGCAAAAGTCTGATTCTCTGTCAGATATTCTTCCCATGGAAAAGTATTCATCATATTATACAAAGCCATTTCATTCTCAAGCTGAAATATTGAAAGCTTTTTAAGCACACGTAATGCTGTTCTCACTACATAATTCGTTTTATACAAAAGCGCCTTGTTTCCCGTGAACTGCACAGCACGTGTAAGAATCTCAATATTTTCGGCTCCAAGTTGTTCTAACTCGCTGGCTAATATGCCTTCCAGACCAGAAACGGTCTTGGCTAAATAAGTATTTGTTTCGCTATTCAATGGATTATTTTTTTGCAAAGATAGGCTGAAACTATTGACTTTCAACCGATTCAGACAATTAAACCCATTTGAAACTAATATTAAAAATTCATAATCAATTGGATTCCGTTTTGTTTTGCTGATTACCTTTGTTTATGATAAACACAGCACAATGACTCTGGAACAGGCACAAAAAGATGTAGATCAATGGATTAAAGAAATAGGTGTACGTTATTTCAATGAACTCACCAATACAGCATTGCTTATGGAAGAGGTCGGCGAACTGGCGCGCATCATGGCCCGGAAATATGGCGAGCAATCATACAAAGAATCGGATAAAGATATGAACCCGGCTGATGAGATGGCTGATATTCTATTTGTATTGATTTGTCTGGCCAACCAAACCAATGTGAATCTTACTGATGCATTTAAAAAAAATATGATAAAGAAATCGGAACGTGATAAAACCCGACATAAGTCAAATCCTAAGTTAATTTGAAGATTTGCCAATTCGGCAATGTGGCAATTCGACAATTTGGCAATAAGCTGTGAATATTATGCAAATTGAAAATGAAACAAAGTTAGACCAGAAACCACAAACCAGGGAATAGTATTCAGAAATCAAAAATCAAAAATATTAAACCCCAAAACAACACTTAAACTCATGTTGATACAATCATTTATTAGTCACCAGTGGAAACAGGCTGTTCGGTCGACTATCTGGCAAAAGAGTCTGGCAATGAACATCTTTATGTTTTTCATAGGATTCATTTTGTTTGCTGAAGTCATGGTCTTGTCCATTTTCATTGGATCAGAATGGCACGATATTGTCAAAGACACTGAACCTTTAAAAGCATTCTATAAAGTGATTGCCTATTACTTTTCAGCAATGTTTGTCATGCGGTTTCTTATGCAGCAACTTCCGGTGCTCGAAGTTCGGCCCTATTTGCATTTACCGGTAAAAAAGAATTATTTGTTGCATTTTATCCTTGGCAAAGGAGCACTCAATTTTTTTAACCTTGTTTCGATAATATTCTTTACACCCTTCGCTTTTTTTCAGATTGGGTATTATTACGGAAACTTAACCGCGGTTGTTTGGTTAGTTTCAATGTTGTTTATTGATCTGACGATCAATTATTTAATAATTTACATTAAGAAACAATTGGTAAATAGTTTAACAATTGTTTCAATAATGATCGCAGTCATCGGATTTCTGGCATTGGGCGATTATCTGAAATGGTATTCCTATTCATCCTTATTTGCTGATTTTATCGAAACAATGATTAAATCGCAGGTTCTTTTTGTTTTACCAATTGTTCTGGCCGCATTTGTTTACTGGATAAATTTCAGGTTTTTATCCAGAAATCTATATATTGAAAATCTTTCTTCCTACACAAAAAAAACAGATAATCAGATTGGTAATGTCGGATATTTGAAGAACTTTGGTGTAATAGGTGAAATTATCGGAGTGGATATCAAACTCTATCTGCGGAATAAACGGACTAAATCAATGCTTTATCTTTCACCACTTTTTCTGGCTTATGGATTAATGTTTTATCCACAGGATCAGTATGAACGTGATGGCGGCATGATGATTTTCGTTGGAATATTTATGACCGGAATTCTCATGGTCAATTACTTGCAGTATGCATTTGCTTATGAAGGAAGTTATTTTGATATGTTACTTACTTCAGGAATTAACTTTAAAGAATATATAAGAGCCAAATTTATAACAGCCAGCATCCTGGTTTCTGTTTCATTTATCTTAACCCTGCCCTATTTTCTATTCGGAATAGAAATATTCTTTATCAACACTGCCTGCTTTCTTTTCAATTTGGGCATGGTGATACCCATCGCTTTATACTTCGCAACTTACAACAAGAAATCGCTTAATTTATCGCAGGGAAGCGCTTTCAATTACCAGGGAGTCGGCGCATCACACTGGTTGTTTTTGATTCCGTTTTTTATCGGGCCATTGGTGATTTACCTTCCATTCAAATGGTTTGGAAATCCAACATTAGGGTATATTGTACTTGGTTCAATCGGACTGATCGCGCTGGTATTTCGACAATTTTTTATCCGGATAATTTTGAAGAATATAACAGAAAGAAAATATATTATGGCTGCAGGATTTCGGGAAAGAGGGTAATAATCAGACTTTTGAGACTAAAACTATTTATGATAAATATTCAGACACTATGATACAGGTAAATAATTTAACAAAAAGCTACAACGGAGTAGAAGCACTCAATATCAATAGTTTAAAAATAGAGAAAGGTACTTGTTTTGGATTGGTTGGCAACAATGGTGCCGGCAAAACTACACTTTTCAGGTTGGTTCTGGATTTGATAAGACCAAATGAAGGTTTTATAGAAATTGCCGGTAAGAATGTCGCCTCAACCGAACAATGGAAGCAACTTACAGGATCATTTCTCGATCAGGGATTTCTGATTGACTTTCTTCAACCCGAAGAGTTTTTTGAATTTACCGGTAAGATCAAAGGATTATCTCAGGATGACATACAATTGTTTATCAAGGAGATGGAAGATTTTTTTAATGGTGAGGTAATTGGAAAAAAGAAACTCATACGAAATCTTTCGATGGGTAACCAGCAAAAAATCGGCATCGCCGCTGCATTAATGGGCAATCCGGAAATAGTTGTTCTGGACGAACCATTTAATAGTTTAGATCCAAGTACGCAAATCAGGCTAAAGAATCTGGTGAAAAGGAAAAAGGAGGAGAAGAAAATTACTTTTTTAATCTCAAGCCATGACCTTAACCATATTACTGATATCTGCGACCGTATTGTTGTTCTTCATGAAGGTAAAATCGCTCACGATATACTAACCGGTGAAGATACACTTACAGCACTGGAACTATATTTTGCCGTTTGATCTTGTTTTGAAATACAAATAATTACACCCATTCCCAATTCTAAATGCCTGTCGGAAGATTTCATTTCTATATATTTTTCTTTTTATTACTTTTTGCCACATCCACTAATGCAGATGGTCAAACCATTGAATTAAAAGGGATTGTGACAGATGCAGAGACTGGCAACGCACTTGCTTTTGTAAATATTCTGATCAATGAAAGCACCTATGGTGGTACAACGGATATTGATGGAAAATTTGATTTGAAAACTGAAAGTTCAATTCAAAAACTGCGATTCTCCTATATCGGTTATGAAACACTGGAAGTAGCATGCACTATTCAAACGAAAAGGCTGGTAATAAAATTAAAACCAAAGGAAGTATTACTAAATGAGGTAGTTATCTATCCGGGAGAAAATCCTGCACACCGAATAATTCGCAATCTCATCGAAAACCGGGATCAGAATGATCCAAAAAAACTCAATTCCTTTACTTACACAGCGTACGATAAGTTAGTGATGACCATTGACACAAACAGGGTTCAATTTGCTGACTCAACGATTATTGATACTACTTCAGACACATCTAAACTACAAAGATTTCTGGCAGAAAAAGATTTTTTCATCATTGAAACAATCACTGAACGAACATTCATTGCACCTGATAAAAGCCATGAAAAAGTACTTGCAACCAAAATTTCAGGTTTCAAAGATCCGATATTCACCTTTCTTTTATCTCAGGCACAATCATCAGATTTTTACAATGACCAGATCAATCTTGCAGGCAAAAGTTTCATCAGCCCTCTGAGCGCAGGTAGCACAAACAAATATTTGTTTATACTTGAAAACCAGATTTGTACTGCTGAAAACGACACCCTATTCACCATTTCATTCCGCCCGTCGGTTAATACAAATTTCGAAGGATTAGAAGGTATATTGTCAATTCATTCAGATAAATGGGCCATCCAAAACGTAATCGCAAAACCCTCAAGAGAAGAAAAGGGAATATCAATTAAGATTCAGCAACTTTATGAAAAAATTGACAGTATTCACTGGTTTCCTGTACAATTAAACACCGATTTAATACTGAATTCAGCACAGATAGCGTCAGGCAATAAACAATATCCGATGGTTGGCATTGGTAAAAGTTATTTGAAAAATATTGAAATAAATACGGTTTCATCCAAACAGAAGATCGGGAATATTGCGATCGAGGTTAATTCAGATGCTTCTATTAAAGAAGAAGAATTTTGGGACCAATACAGAATCGATTCCCTTAGTTTAAGAAACAGGGCGACCTATCAATTCATGGATTCGGTAGGCAAAGCTGAGAATCTCGACCAGAAAGCCAAAACATTCGAAACATTGCTTACGGGTAAGATTCCCTATAAATTTATTGATTTTGAGATTGATAAATTCTTTCGGATCAATGCATACGAAGGGTTTTATTCCGGATTGGGATTTCATACCAATGATCGTATTTCGAATATATTCAAATTTGGAGGATTCTGGGGATATGGTTTCAAGGACAAAGCCATGAAATTTGGTGGTGATTTCTCAATTATGTTTCACAAAAGCTCACTTTCAACACTAAAAATTGCTTATAAACAAGATGTTATTGAAAGTGGAAGTTCTTATTTTTTAGGTCAGAACACCTATATTTGGAATGATGAAAATTTCCGCCTTTTCTTTGTTTCACAAATGGATTTTACCAAAACATATGATTTCAATTATGGATTCAGAGCTCCCAAATACTTTCAGTGGGAAATTGGTTTAAGCCAACAGGACAAAAAATCATTCTACGGGTATTATTTTCAACCAACAGCTGATACATTAATTCGTTCAAACACGTATCAGTTTTCAGAAATCAGGTTCGCAATGCGTTTTGCTTTTCGTGAAAAGTTTTTACAAACAAACCGGAATCTCATATCAACGGGAACTGATTTTCCGATTATATGGTTCACATATATCCACGGAATAGCGAATTTCTCAGATATAGATCAATCTTACAACAAATATGAATTGCTATTAAAAAAGACCTTCAAAACCAACTATTTTGGAAAATTGATGATTCATCTGCAAGGCGGATTCATTGATACAACAATACCAGCTACCAATCTGTTTTATTCACCCGCCTCCTATCAAAACATTGGGTTATATGCCCCGATAAGTTTTTCAACCATGCGAATGAATGAATTTCTTTCGGATAGATATTTTTCGATGTTTTTGACACACGATTTCGGGAAACTCATCTATAGAAAAGGGAAGTTTCAACCTGAAATGGCCATTGCATTAAACATTGGTTACGGTTCACTCAAGAACCAAAATCCACATAAAGGATTACAATTCAACACAATGGAAAAAGGGTTTTATGAAAGTGGAATCCTCATCAACAATCTAATTCGTCTGCCTGCGATAAAATTAGGAATAGGAACATTCTATCGTTTCGGGAGCTATGCTTACCCTGATTTTGAAAAAAACTTCAGTTATAAATTCACAATGCAGGTTGGGTTTTGAAAAAGACACCATTTATCTAATGTAAAGAGGACTTTTGGTTGTACTTTCAAAACGATCTAATTCTTTTTTTTGCTTAACCTGAATATTCTTTGAAAAAACTGCTTTTCAAAATTGAGAAAAAACCTGAATTGCCCGAATAATAGTCCGTAAAACAACAGCAATACCTGATACACTGGCATCGTAATTATGAGAAACAACAGCACCCTTAACCAATCAGGAATGTCTTTAGGCACACCAAACAATTGTAACAGCCATTCTTCCACAAAGAGCACTGAAAAGCCTGTACAGGTGAATACCAATAATATTAATATAACCTGGAGCAGATTTTTCACACCCCATCTATTTTGAAGTTTTCTCAGGAAACTCATATTTTATAAACTCAAATTTGTAAACAAATGTAAATGGAATTATCTTTACACTAATTAATTCATCAAAATCATTCAACTAAAATGAGTACTCCCAAGTCAAATGTAACCACCTTTATCACCGGTTTGCTGATCGGAGCCGCGGCAGGAGCCATTGCAGGAATATTACTTGCACCAGATAAAGGTTCTGAAACGAGAAGGAAATTCTCTCAAAAAGCGAAAGAGCTGAAAGATAGTTTACCAGATCAGATCGAAGCATTAAAAAATGCAATTGATCAGAAGCTGAATGAGATTAAATCATCGATCAAAGATGTCTAAGTCTTTTAAATAACTGAATAAAAACAGATTTTATGATCATGGATGAAATTACCCAACCTTTTAAGCAACTTTCAACAGGGTTTGTTGACTATATAAACCTGCGAATCAACTATGTAGGCTTACTTATTGGCAAACGCATGGCTGAAATAACAACCCAGATTGTTATTGTAATGATATTGGTTGGATTTACATCCATGATTATGTTGTTGTTAACATTTGCTTTTGTGTTCTGGTATGGTGATAATATTGGAACCTATACACAAGGATTTCTGATCGCAAGTGCTGTATATATTATCGCCGGTTTGGTTATCTTTTTCAACAGAGTGAAGATAATTAGCAATCCGGTCGTGAAAATCATGAACGATCGCAATGTTTTTTTAGATATTGCTGAATCTGAATATATTATACCAATAAATAGTTTGCAGGAACTGGAGAAACGTCTTGAACTGATGAAACTTCAGGTGCGTTACAAGGAACTGATCATTGAACAGGACATTATTGAAGTTGGTGAGAGCTTGAAACCAAGCCGGATTTTGTCTTCCATGTTAAATCAATCGGTGACTTCTGCTGCGGTTACAGGAACTATTATTTCAAAACTACTCGACTATTTCTTAAAAAAGAAGAAAGCAAAGAAACATAAACAGAAGGAAGTTGAAAACCTTCCAACAAAAGAGCAATAAAAAAAGTCCGGAAATCTAATTGATTATCCGGACTTTTTTTTCAATCAATTAACTATCAGATTGTTAAAATATCTTTTTCCTTTATCTCTGTAAGCCTGTCAATTTTTGAAATATATTTGTTTGTCAATTCCTGTATTTTTTCCAATAATACATCAATATCATCCTCAGGTGTACCATCATCTTTCAGTTTCTTTGCTTCATCGTTTGCATTCCGGCGATCATTACGAACACTTACTTTAGCGATTTCTGCCTCGGCTTTGGCGCGTTTGACCAAATCTTTACGTCTTTCTTCGGTAAGTGGAGGAACGTTTATACGAATCAATTCGCCTTCATTCTGTGGATTGAATCCAAGATTGGCGGCCATGATTGCTTTCTCAATATTGTGAATTGCACTTTTGTCGAAAGGCTGCACAATGATCTGTCTTGGATCAGGAGTGTTGATATTCGCCGTTCGCTCAATGGGAACATGGGTTCCGTAATATTCAACAATAACACCATTTAACATGGAAGGACTCGCTTTTCCTGCCCTTATTTTACTGAATTCTTTTTCCATGTGTTCGATGGCATGATCCACAGCTTCCTGCATGGATTCGAGTACAAATTCTGTTTCTTCCGTCATAATTCCTAATATTTCAATTCACAAAACAAAATTACAAGAACTTTTCATTTTGTCCAATCCAAAATTCACTAAATTGGTTCAAATAAGCCATAAAATTTAGGCGATTGCTCCCGAATTCCAATAATCATGCGATTAATTACAAATTCAGATTTATCAGGATTCCAAATGTAAGTTCTGAGAACAGTCTTACCAATAAGATCATGAATCAAATCCGATCGCAAAATAGTCGTCAGAAAAAATGTTTCACCAGGTAAAATAGTATCATTGTTTAAAGTTGCCGCCTGCCAATGTAAAATCTTTCCGGATTCTATATCCTGCAGTTCAAGTACAATCTTTGTCTGAATAAGTGTATCCTTTGCCATTCCGTTAACAGCAACATTTAGCAACTGTATTAGCTTCTTATCAAAAAGGGTATCAGATCTTACCTGCCATGCTTTCCCATAAACACGTTCCGGACTAAAATACGCATTATCAATATCCAAGTCAAAATACGGATTATCAATAATGTAATGGAAATAATTCCATTGATTTATACTTTTAGTAATTTTATCTGTACTTTTTGTAAATAGATAATATCCGGTATTGAACCAGGATGCATGATGAAGTAAATATGGGTATTTATTCCTTACAATTTCGATCCAATCCGCTGGTCCTCCATCAGTTAAAGCCAAAATGAAGCTTTCGGAAGTTTCACTATTAACAAACCGCTGAAATTCAAGTGTAGAAACATGTTTTGAAAACAAATGAAAGTTTTTTACTTCTTCACGTTTTAAATAATATTCCACCATTCTGGGTGTAGAAGAATAAAATGCAGCTGAAACACTCTCATTAACAGAAATTTCTTTGGCAGCCAATTCCGCAACCTGATCGTAACCCTGATGATACATCAGTTCGTAATGTCTGCGCTGAAACACCAGCGAGGTGGTTCCAATAAGTAAAATTGAAAGGACAATCAACAGATTATGCTTATCATTCAATGGTTTAAAGAAAGAAAAGACTGCAATTATCAAAAACGGAAAAGTGAAATACAATGTACTAAACTGTATGATTGGAGTCCGGTAAATAGAATAAAAGTATGCGGTTAAGAAACTTACGGAAAACCATACAATTCCGATCATCCTAAAACGCCAGAGTTTCTTCGATTGTTTATCCATCGTAATGACTGACAAGCCAACTAAACCAATGACAAGTCCAGAAAATAAGACCGAATAATGAAGACAATAATACAGAAACTCAAATAAAAAACCAGTTGATGGTTCTCCCAGCCAACCTCCCAAATCTGATTCAGTCAATTGAAAATAAAAAACAGGAATATGAGGAGAATATAAAATCGAAGCAACTAGAGCAGCGTAAATATATAACTTTCTGTTTGCAGGTTTCAACAACCAGAATCCTGAAAGATAAACTATCAAAGCTGCAAACATTGAAAAAGCATGCATGACAGCTGCAAAAAACAATGCAAAAGCAAAGAAAAACCAAATTAGAATTGGTTGCTTATCAGAATTGATAATCTTTGTCCAAAAATAAACCAGCAGCATCACAGCAAAAAGCCCCATGGAATAAGGTCGGGCCAACTGACTATAAAAGACAAAAAACTGGGTGCATGCGATTAATGATGCACCAACAAGTCCAACAGTTTCATTAAACCATTGTTTACCAATACTATAAAACAACCAAACTGTAATTACTCCAACAAATGCGAACGGCAGTTTAATCCAAAATTCATTGAAGCCTACCATTTTCACCCAATAATAAAGAAAAACCTGAACACCAGCCGGATGTGTATCATTTTCCATGACACCAAGTCTTATCAGGTCTGAAAAATTATCGAATTCCGTTCGGAACAATGCACTAAACTCATCATGCATAAAGGGCAATCCGCTGAAATTCCAGAATCTGGTAACAACTGCAACAACAAGCACAAGACTTATTGGCAAAAAATGATTAAACCTAATGCTGGTAATAAAAGATGATTTATTTTTAATCAATTTGTTACAATAGTTCCGATTGGTTCACCATTCAACACTTTCATAAGATTACCGCGGGTATTCATATCAAAAACCATGATTGGGATATTGTTTTCGCGGCAGAGTGTAAAAGCTGTAAGATCCATAATTTTAAGGTTTTTCTCGTACGCTTCATTAAACGTAAGATGGTCATATTTTACAGCCAGTGGGTCCTTTTCAGGATCTGCTGTGTAAATACCATCCACACGTGTTCCTTTTAAGATAATATCGGCCTGAATTTCAACAGCCCGCAATGCAGAAGCTGTATCAGTTGTGAAAAACGGATTTCCTGTTCCTCCACCAATTAAAACTACATGACCCTTTTCGAGCAAGGCAATAGCCTTTGGACCACTCATTGATTCAGCTATCCGATCAATATAAACACCTGACAACAAATCTGCCTCAACGCCCATACCTGTGAGGGTTGACTGCAATGCCAGACTGTTGATTACTGTGGCAAGCATCCCCATATAATCACCTTGTACACGGTCCATTCCCTGGCTTGCTCCCTGCAATCCACGAAAAATATTTCCGCCGCCAATTACAATTGCAATCTGTGCACCTAATTTCACAGCTTCTTTCACCTCCAGGGCATATTCATTTAACCTTTGAGGATCAATTCCGTGATTTTGCTCACCCATTAATGCCTCACCACTTAATTTGAGCAGAACTCTAGTATATTTCATTTTTCTAATATTTCAGAAATAATAACCAATATTAATAAACCCTAAAGGTTTGGTATTAAAATTACTTCCCATTATTGTTAACTCGACAGGTCCGATGAAACTATCATATCCAAAAGTAACTCCATAACCGGCCATGATATATTTCATATCAAACAAATCTTTAAAATTAATTGACAGTAAACCAACGTCAACTTTCGGGGTTATGTAAAATGTCTTATATATGTTGTATTGCCAAGAAATTTTACCAATTAATGTATTGTATCCCTGCTGTTCAACAAAACGCAATCCTGTAAATGGCACAAAACCATCGAAACTATTATTCTCGTTCTGACCTCCCAAAATGAAAGTATGCTGAAATGGAGGCAAGGCATTTTTGATTGTAAACCCTGCAATCAATCCAGTTTTGAATGTATTTCTGGCATTAACAGGAAAGTTTTTATTATGTTTTAACATAATAATCACTGAATTACTCTGTAAATCAGTCAACCAGTCTTTGCTAAGTGGCATTACAAACTTGGCCTTAAATTCAAATTGGGTACCTCTTGTTGAGAAGCTGGATCGATCGTAACTGTCGGCTTCCAGACTTGTAAATAATGAAAAGTAGGAATTAAAACTAAAATCAAGTTGTGAATCCAATGTACTTTCCACCTTAAAATACTCATATTCAAAACCCGCTTTAAATTGCATTGTATTTTTAAAACTAATTTGGGTAAAAAGTTCTAATCGATTTTCGTTTGTTGAAATAACATCCAGCACAACTCCATCTTGATAGGAATTAAAATCCAGATTGAAATAGGTGTATTTTATTCCAAAACCAGGTTTTTTACCGCGATCGACCAGATAATATGCGGATGCTTTTGGATTTTCACCAAAACTGATATCAACAAAAAGTTTGGAACCTTTGATTAAAAAATTCTTAAAAGTACCGTTGAGTAATAAGGCAACTTTGTAATCAGAATCATAATGGATGCCGGCACCCATAATTCCCTGTCCTCCCTCACTAACTTCAATTAAGAGATTTGCGCCATCTTCATCAGGTAAAAAAGAATAGTTTATACTTTCGAAAAAACCGCTGCCATAAGCACGAAGAACGCCTTCTTTCAGGTCAGCCATCTTGACCCATGTTCTGGGTTTCACCTGCAGTGATCCATCCAAAAAGTTTTTTGAAACCTTGTGCAATCCTTTGTACTGCACCACTGTAATAAAAATTGAATCAGGAGGTCGGGTATCTTTTGGTTTATATTCAGTTGTCCCGAAAGAATTAATGGAATCGGCCAGATGCTTCAGTTGCGGAAGAATAGCACGTGCTGCAATCTCGCCTGCCTTGTAAATGCTGTCAAAACTTGTAAAACTCATCATATCATAGCCTGAAAGTTCAGGTTTGATATAGATATCAGTGTTTTTAACTGCAATATTATTTGCTTCTATCCTGTAAAATGAGGTAACCTGATCAAGGACCCTGACCATGGTAGTGATTTCTTCTCTGGCATAAAGACCTGATTGAATATCAACACCAATTATAATATCCGCACCCATGTTTTTAACCTCAAGTACTGGAAAATTATTTACTATTCCCCCATCGACTAACAAACGGCCATCAATATCAACTGGCGTAAAATAACTAGGAATCGACATACTGGCTCTCAATGCTTTGGCAAGTGAACCTTTGTTCAAAACAACATTTTCACCAGTTACAAGATCAGTACCGATGCAAACAAAAGGTGTTTCAAGCTTACTAAAATCCGTTATATTTTGTACCGGACTTGTCGTTTCCGCTAACAGGATATTAATCATCTGACCATCATATAATCCTTGCTTTAACTGAACTTTTGATTCTTTAATGGGTAAAGAAACAACAAACCGATCAGCATTGACTTTTTCTTCAATCGGAATATATTTACGCTGAATTTTATCATTTAGCAGCATTGTCCAGTCCTGACTACGAATGATTTTTGTCATGGTATCGGGATGATAACCCATTGCATATAAGCCACCAATAATACTTCCCATACTAGTTCCACCGATATAATCGAAATGAAGACCAGCCTCTTCAAAAACCTTTATTGCACCAACATGAGCAAAACCTTTGGCACCGCCACCACTTAATACCAATCCCAGTTTTGGTCTTTTTCCCTGAGGTTTTTGCTGGGCAAAAAGGATTGAAGTTTGAACCAAAAAAATGATCGTCAGAAAAATAAAAAAGAAGTAAAAGGGTTTTTTCATAAAAAAAACTTCTACAATTTTGGCTCAAAAGTTCCGTAATCCAGATCGAGTTTTGTAAAACCAACGTAAAAGTTATTGAATTCATTATAGTTATTGTTATTGACTATAACAAAATAAGGACTGTTTGCCTGTAAACCAATCGTGTCGATCGAAAATATCGAAATCAAATCCGTACCTGAACTGACAGTAAGATTTACCCGGTTATCGCCAAGTTTTTCTATTCTCCAGACTCCATTCTGATCAAAACTAACTTCAGCGGTCCTGTCACCCGTGCCTGAGATATTAAAAAACACATTAAATACTGCAGGTGGATTTACAATTGGTGTTGTGTATGAGTAGGATGGAACATCAGACACTTCATCATTGTTGTTGCAGGAAACAAATAAAAATAATACAAAGAAAATTTTTACAAAAAGTAAATTAACGTTTTTCATATACATTTTATTAGTCCGACACAAATTCTTAGAAACACCCGCAACCAATTCGCGAAAATTGTAAATAAGTTATCTAATCCAAGACTAAATTACAATGTTTTATACATCACCCGCAAATTTACCATGACAATTTTTAAATTTTTTACCACTACCACAAGGACAAGGTTCATTTCGTCCGACTTTCTTTTCAACATGTACAGGTTGAACAACTTCTTTTTGTTGGGTATTGCTGTTTGCCTGAGACAAAAGATCTGACCGCTCTTCTTTCATTTTACTTCTATCCAGGCCACGTGGACGTTGAGCTTCGTGAACGGTTGAAGGATCCTGAATGGGAATGTCAGCCCGCATAAGGAAAGATATTACTTCGCGGTTGATTTTGTGAACCATTGTTTTAAACAAATTAAATGATTCAAATTTATAAATCAACAATGGATCTTTCTGCTCGTAAGTGGCATTCTGAACCGATTGTTTAAGGTCGTCAAGTTCACGTAAATGCTCTTTCCATGAATCATCAATCAAGGCAAGTGAGATGTTTTTTTCGATTGACAAAGCGACTTCTCTCGGGCCTGTTTCCATTGCCTTTTTAAGATTCACAACAATTTGCATCATCTTGATTCCATCAGTAATCGGGATGGCAATATTTTCGTAGCGCGTTTGTCTATCGTAAACATCCTTAATAACAGGCATGGTTTTTTCGCCAATCCTTTTGGTTCTGTTGTTATAGTTCAATGTTACCTTATCGAACAACTTATCAGCCAATTGATCCGATTTGGATGAGGAAAATTCATTTTCATCGAATGGTGGTTCAATACCCATATTTTTGATAACTGACAATTTGAATGCTTCGAAATCGCGCTGATCCTGATGTTCAGTAATCAGATTTTCTCCCAGATCATAAAGCATATTTGAAATATCGACAGACAATCGTTCACCAAATAATGCATGTTTACGCTTTTTGTAAATGACCTCACGTTGCGAATTCATAACGTCATCATATTCAAGCAATCGCTTTCTGACACCAAAGTTATTTTCTTCCACCTTGCGCTGAGCGCGTTCTATTGATTTGGTGATCATCGAATGTTGAATCATCTCACCTTCTTTGAGACCGAGTCGATCCATCAGACCGGCAATCCTACCGGAACCAAACATACGCATCAGATCATCTTCGAGTGAAACAAAAAACTGGGAACTTCCCGGATCACCCTGACGTCCGGCACGACCTCTCAACTGACGGTCAACACGTCGCGATTCATGTCTTTCAGTACCAATAATAGCAAGACCACCTGCATCTTTCACACCAGGTCCAAGTTTTATATCTGTACCACGACCAGCCATATTCGTAGCAATGGTAACAACACCGGCTTGTCCGGCCTCTTTCACAATTTGCGCTTCTTTTTGGTGAAGTTTTGCATTCAATACATTGTGTGCAATACTTTTTCGTTGTAACATACGGCTCAATAACTCGGAAGTCTCAACAGATGTTGTTCCAACCAAAACGGGACGTTTTGCTTTAACAAGACTCTCAATTTCGTCAATAACAGCATTGAATTTTTCACGTTTGGTTTTGTAAACCATATCTTCTCTGTCGTTACGGGCAATTGGTCTGTTGGTTGGGATTACCATAACATCCAGTTTGTAAATATCCCAAAGCTCACCTGCTTCTGTCTCAGCCGTACCAGTCATACCTGCCAACTTTCGATACATCCTGAAATAATTCTGCAGTGTAATGGTAGCATATGTTTGCGTTGATGCTTCAATTTTAACATTTTCCTTTGCTTCGATTGCCTGATGCAATCCATCGGAATAACGCCGGCCTTCCATGATACGACCGGTTTGTTCATCAACAATTTTGATCTTGTTTTCAATAATTACATATTCGACATCTTTTTCAAAAAGAGCATAGGCTTTAAGCAACTGGATAACAGTGTGCAAACGTTCTGATTTTATTGTAAAATCACGAATCATATCACTCTTTTTTTCGAGTCTGGCCGATTCGGACAATTCACTTTTTTCAAGATCAGCAATCTCAGCTCCTACATCAGGTAAAATGAAAAAATCAGGTTCATTGTATGATGCGGTAAGCAAATCAATTCCTTTTTCGGTCAGATCAACCGAATTGTGCTTTTCATCGATAACGAAATACAATTCGTCATCAATAATATGCATATTCTTCGCTTGCTCAGCCAGATAAAAACTTTCGGTATTCTGCATCAGACTTCTCATTCCTTCTTCGCTAAGGAATTTAATCAATGCTGAACTTTTTGGCAGACCGCGGTATGCCCTGAATAATAAATCACCTCCACGCTTTTTGTCAGCATCTTTTACGTCTGGCTGTAAAATTTTTTTTGCTTCGGCCAACAAACCACTGACCATCACTTTTTGTGCGTTGTAAAGTTTTGTTACATCGGGTTTTAATATATCAAATTCATGACTATCACCCTTTGGTGTAGGTCCGCTAATGATCAAAGGAGTTCGTGCATCATCAATCAAAACAGAGTCGACCTCATCCACAATCGAATAATGGTGTTTACGTTGCACCAATTCATCCGGATTGCCTGTCATATTGTCACGCAGATAATCGAAACCAAACTCATTGTTGGTGCCGTAGGTTATATCAGCAAGATAAGCTTTGCGACGACTACCTGAATTAGGTTCGTGTTTATCTATACAATCAACAGTTAGGCCCAGGAATTCATACAAAACTCCCATCCATTCCGAGTCACGTTTGGCAAGGTAATCATTCACAGTTACAATATGAACGCCTTTACCAGCAAGGCCATTCAAATAAACGGGTAAGGTTGCGACCAGAGTTTTACCTTCACCAGTGCCCATTTCAGCGATCCGGCCCTGATGCAGTGCAATACCACCAATCAACTGCACGTCGTAATGTACCATATCCCAGGTGACCATATTACCACCCGCCATCCATGTATTCTTATAATAAGCCTGATCCCCCTGAATAGTAACATGCTCACGAATAGCCGCAATATTGCGATCCATCTCTGTTGCTGTTACCTTGATTTCCTCATTTTCCTTGAAACGACGTGCTGCTTCTTTCATCACGGAGAATGCTTCAGGCAAGATATCATTCAACAACAATTCTGTTTTGTCGTATGATTGTTTTTCCAGCTTATCAATCTGGTTATAGAGTTTTTCCTTTTCATCCGCAGGCATGTCAATATCTGCCTCTATCTGCAACTTTATTTCTGAGATTTCACCTTCCTCAGCGGCAATATTTGCAGCAATCCGGTCTTTAAACTCTTTTGTTTTGGCACGAAGCCCGTCATTATCAAGTTTTTTGATCGTTTCGTAAGCGGCAAGTGTTTTCTGGAGTGTAGGGAGAATGGCCTTCATGTCGCGGCTTGCCTTGTCTCCAAACAGTTTCTTGAATATACTGAACATATGTAGAATTTTCGTTAATGGTAAGTACGTACAACAACAATCATTCCGACAATTAATCGGGCTGAATTATCGGCAAATTTAGACGAAATTATTGTGTCTTCATAATCCTATCAACGAACATGGCTGATTGACTCATTTGAATTTTATCTTTCTTTCAAACGCAGCATGTGATATTCAAGATTCTGGTCGGGTTGGGGAGCAGGCGCCATCCCCATTCTGCCTTCTTTCAGGATTAGAAAAAATTCGGGAAATGTTTTCACATGGTATGCTTCCAGCAGAAGAATGTTTTCTGACAAATTCAATAGTGTCCACTTAAAATCATTCTGAACGAATAATTTTACGTAATTCTTAAACCCTTCTGTTGTTGCAATAGTCACAAAATCATATTCATTGCTGAATTTCTCGTATAATGTTTTCACCTCTTTCAATGCATTTAAACAGGTTTTGCAGCTATCCTGAACGAAAATCAATACCAAATTTCTTCCCCTGAAATCTTTCAGTGAAACTTCCCTAGCTGATTGATTTTTCAGGGTAAAGGCAGGAGCATCTGAGTTAAATGAAAGGTAATTAACTGATTCAATGATGTTTGCAGCAATTTTCTTATGTTGGACAAACTTACTTTCACTTTGAAACTGTTTGAGCAATAAAATAATTTCCGATTTTTTGAACGAAGGGTTGTAATATAAGTCCCTTAAATTAATCAGTCCAACCAATTCAATTAATTGATCGTTTGGTTTTAAAAGAGGATTTTTCGAAATAAATTGTTTAAAAGCAGCAGTACCTTCACTTATTCTGCGATTTAATTCATCCTGCTGGTAAAAACGGTTGCTAATTAAATAATCGCGAAAAACCTCATTTAAAAGGTTCATGTATTCAGGATTAGTATAAAGCACTGGTTTATCAATAATTAAATTCCGCATCCACTGTTCGGCACTTCTTCCTCTGATAGTCTGCAACAAGGATGCCTGCTTGTAGGTATTGTAATCAGAAACAAAAACTGCAGTTCTTTCAGGTAACCGGTCCGCAATAGCAATCCTTAGAGAATCAAGCAAATCAATACGTTTATTACGGTACAAATCATCGAAATACTGCATCACAAAAGCGTTGAAAATCATATTGATATCATCAATATTCTTTTGCACTCCATTGTCGTTGCTTTCCAACACTTCTAAATCGAGCGGTTCTTTTTCAAAATAGGAAACCGTTGAAGAAGATCTGGTTTGAGAAAGTTTGCAAATATAATTTGCCCCCGGACTGAGAACAATTTCGGCTCTGTCAAGTCCCAAAGCCAATTGCGCAACGGTAATCTCATCTAAATCAATACTCAAAACAAATTTTCCGGCAACATCCGTTTTAGTTGATATTAAAGTATGCTCAAGATTAGATACATAGTCTTTCACAACAATCAATCGTACAATTTGATCTGGCGCATCGCATTCACCATTGATTTTTACAACGGCAGCCTGCGATTTGAAAGATAAAAAAATTATAAAAAAAAGAAAGATTCTTGACATTGCGTTCTGTTTTGATTAAAACGCTAATTCTCCGGATTCATTGTAAGAATCACACCATCAGGAACAAACTGACTGGCGTCGCCACCGTTACGGACAACATCGCGGATCACACTCGATGTGATGGCAGTCAACTCTGGGGTTGTCAATAGAAATATTGTCTCAATCTCTGGAAATAATTTTTTATTTACCTGTCCGATACTGCGTTCAAACTCAAAATCAGCAGAAGTACGTAACCCACGTAAAATGTAATTCGATCCAACTTTGCGACAATAATCTACTGTCAAACCTTTGTATGTTACAACTGAAACCTGTGGGTAATCTTTAAAAACCATTTCGATCCATTTTATGCGTTGTTCCACCGTAAAATAATAACTTTTCAAAGCATTGATTCCAATAGCTATAATTATCTCATCAAAAAGCGGGATCGCCCTTAGAACCAATGACTCATGTCCAAGTGTAATCGGATCGAATGAGCCAGGAAACACTGCTATTTTTTTCATAATCGTTCAATTAAAGATGTAAAATATGACATTCATCGTTCTGCGCGCAATACTTTTTCTATCTCAAGACTTTCACGGACTGAACGAAATGAATTTTGTAAAACCTCATCCAATTGATCTTCAGAAATCCATACTGCTTTTTCAATTCCTTCAGAAAGTTGGGGTTTGAGATCTCCTGAATCGATGGTCGACATAAGGAACCATTTTGTAAGTTTTACTTCCCATTTTCCTTTTGAGAAATAGAAATGTCGGGTTACTGTAAGTTCCTGTTTTAATTCCAAAGCAGATAATCCGGTTTCTTCCTCAACTTCACGCAAAGCAGTTTCTCCGAATGATTCATTGTCCTCAACATGCCCTTTTGGCAAATCCCAGACACCTGAACGAAATATAAACAAGACCTCATTTTTTGCGTTAATGACCAATCCACCCGCCGCATTAACTTCTTTGTATTTTTGACTAATCAAGTTTTCAATACTGGAAATACTACTATCTAAATTAATGCACAAATCATTTGTAATCAACTTATTAAGCCATTTTTTCAAAATCACATAAAAATCATCTTCCGACTTGCAAATCAACTGGTTAATACCGGATACAGGTTTAAATTTTCCATTTCCTGAATACAGAATGAGACATCTTTGATCACAAAAAATATTATACCTTTGCTCCATGATATTCAATACCGATTCTGCATTAACGCTTGCCGGATTTTTACTGCAAATTAAAGCAATAAAACTCAATCCAACATCACCTTTTGTTTGGGCCTCAGGTTTGAACAGTCCAATTTATTGTGATAATAGAATAACCTTGTCGTTTCATAAGATTCGCACACATATCCGTCAGGAATTTGTGAACATTATACTTGAAAAATATGGAAAACCTGACATTATTGCAGGTGTAGCGACAGGTGGAATTGCGTTGGGTGTTTTGGTTGCACAGGAATTAGGCTTACCTTTTGCATATGTCAGATCAGAAAAAAAGGCACATGGGCTTACCAACCAGATTGAAGGAATTGTAGAAAAAGGAAATTCTGTTATAGTAGTTGAAGACCTTGTTTCAACCGGAGGAAGCAGTCTGAATGCTGTTGAAGCACTTCGGGAAGTAGGTGCCAATGTTAAAGGAATGGTTGCAATATTCTCCTATGGTCTTGAATCGGCAATAGAAAATTTCGACAAAGCAGATTGTGAACTTACTACGCTTACAAATTTTGAATCTCTGCTTGAAAAAGCCATTGAAGACAGTTATTTAAACGAAAAGGAATTAATTTCTTTAAAGGAATGGCAAATCGATCCAAAGAAATGGAGCAAACGATTTGAAAATAAATAGCACTTAAACGTTTAATATAATGGAATTTACTAGTGAATGGAGATCGATTGAAGCCCAACCAGAAAAGGTTTTTGCATTTCTTTCTGATTTACAAAATCTTGGCATGCTCATGCCTGAGCAGGTAATAAACTGGGAGGCAGATACTGACACCTGTTCATTCACTATCAAAGGAATGACCGATTTAAAACTTCGGGTTCAGGAAAGGAAAGCTTTTTCATTTATTTCACTTAAACCAGAAGGTAAATCTCCTTTCACATTCACGCTCGATTCCGAAATCAGAGATTATAACACCCATTCCGAAGTTAAAATCAACCTTAATGCTGATCTTAATCCGATGCTGGCAATGATGGCAAAACGACCATTGCAAAATCTAGTAAATATCATGGCCGATAAACTGAAAGACCAGTTCTGAGTCACTTCAATCATGTAATCTGTGTAAACCAGATTGCTTATATAATATTTTTCATTCCTTCTTCCCAAATAACTTTTTAATTTTCAGTAAAACAGATTTTAATAATCTATTTAATTGAATCAGTGTATGATATCCAAAATCGGACCTTTTCTGCTTTTGAATTGACATTACTTTGTCTTACAAGGAAATATGGCCATAAATCTTACGAATTAAATTGATTATTACACAATATCGCACACAATTCACCCTGTTTATTGATTAATTTTACACATTCGTTCAATTTCATTATCCATTTTTAAAACCTGGAAATAATCTATCAAATCATGAAAAAAAAAATACGTAACATATTAAAATACATATTTATAAGTCTTTTATCTGTTATAATTTTAATGATCATCCTTCCAATTATATTTCCCGGTCCGATAAAAGAACGGATGAAATCACTTTCAAAAGAGATGGTCAAAAGCGAAATCAATTTCAAAGAAGCTGATCTGTCATTTTTTAAGCACTTCCCAAATCTTACATTTACAATTTACGACTTTTCAATGAAAGGATCGGCTCCTTTTGAAAATGACACGTTGGTAAGTGGAGAAGAAGTTAGTTTTGGGATCAATATGGCTTCTGTTTTTGCAGAAACGATAGAAATAAACAAAATATTTTTCCATAAATCGTACTTCAATATTCTGACAGGTAAAGACGGAAAAACGAACTATGACATTTATGAAAGAGAAAAAGAAATCGAAATCGTTAATGAAGTAAGCACAGAAACGCATTTATCGATCGAAGGAATTACAGTAACTGACAGTAAAATAAAATATAAAGATGATTCATTTCCAATGTTGATGGTAATAGATGATCTGGAATATCTTGGCAAAGGAAAACTAGATAATAATATGTTCAGACTTGAATCGGGCATTTATGCAGAAGGATTTGATTTTGTGTATGATGGCGTTACTTATTTTGAAAACAAACAAATAAAAGCCATGATGGTTACTGAGGTAATTACAGAACCATTTGAATTAAATTTTTCTAAAAACGAACTGTTAATCAATAAATTACCTATTAATTTTACAGGCACAACAAAATTTTTGAAAAACGGATATGATGTCGATTTTTCTGTCATTTGCGGAGTAACAGAATTTGGCAATTTCTTTTCAGTTATGCCTTCCGAATATGATAATTGGTTTGCGAATACACATTTTGACGGGACATCAAAACTTACTATCGGACTAAAAGGTCTGTACCTCGACAGCAACAGTGTTGCTCCTGATTTGTCGCTTCAATTATCAATCAATAAAGGAAATATACAACATAAACTGGCACCGGAACCTATTAAAAACCTTCAGGCAAATGCCAGCATACGAATCAATAATTTAAATTTTGATAGCATTGAATTGAGAATTGATACTTTATCTTTTAATCTTTCCGGGCAAACAACTGATATTTATTTCAGATCAAAAGGATTGAATAACCCTTATTTAAAAGCCAGTATTGTCAGCGAAATTGACTTAAAGCTTCTGGTACAGGCGCTGGGTTTAGATTCGTTAAAATTAGCAGGAAATCTGGAACTAACTGCCAATATGGAAGGAAAATTTGATACGATAAATGCAATAATGCCGGTTTTACAAAGTCATATCAGGTTAAGCAATGGCTTATTACAAACAGCTTATTATCCTCAACCAATTGAGCAGATGGAGATTGACACCAGAATTGACTGTAAGAGTGGAAAAATGAGCGATTTAGAAATAGAGATCCAGCCAGTATCATTTTTATTCGAAAAACAACCCTTTTTAATAAAAACCAACCTTAGAAATTTTGATGATTTACAATATGATATCACAGCAAAAGGCACACTAAATCTTAATAATATTTATCAGGTTTTTGCTGTTGAGAATTATAGTGTCACCGGACTACTTATAGCAGATCTGGATTTACACGGAAAACAATCAGATGCCGAAAAAGGTCTTTATCAGAATTTAAAAAATCATGGGACACTAGGTCTTTCAAAAGTAGAATTAAGTAGTCCTGATTACCCATATCCATTCATTATTCCTGAAGCAACGCTGAGATTCGAAAACGACAAAGCCTGGCTCAGGAATTCGCAAATGAATTATCGCGACAATCTCTTTTTTCTGGAAGGATATATGCAGGATTTCATTGGTTACTCATTGTTAAATAATGAGTTAACCGGTAATCTTCATATCAGAAGTCCGAAACTGAATATTGAAGATTTTATGTTTGCTTCAGATTCGGTAATGGTTGATACTATTGTTACTTCAGGTGTGGTACAATTACCTGAGAATTTGAATCTTACTTTAACCGCGGATGTGAAAGTTGTTGATTACATGCAAACACCGATCAAAAACTTCAATGGTCAGGTAGAATTAAAAAAGTCGAAACTTTCCATTCAAAATACACACTTCGATATTGCCGGTACCAGAATTCTCATCAACGCTTCCTATCTCCCTCTGAATGAGTCACGTGCAATCTTCGATTTTTCAATGAAAGCTGATTCATTCGATATTAAAAGGGCTTATAATGAAATACCAATATTCAAAGAAATGGTCTCTTCAGCTGCTGATGCCGAAGGATTGATTAGTATGGAGTATGCATTGAAAGGAAAGTTAAACGAAAATATGGAAGCAATCTATCCGAGTATTAACGGTAAAGGATTCATAAGACTCGAAAACGTAAAAATGAAAGGGTACAAATTATTCAGTGAAGTTGGCAAAGCCGTTGGCCGTGACAGTATCAATGACCCAAACCTTAAAGCTGTGATTATCAATTCATCCATTGCTAACAATATCATTACGATTGAAAAAACTAAAATGAAAGTTTTCGGTTTTCGGCCTACCTTCTCAGGACAAACTTCACTTGATGGAAAATTGAATTTATTCGTCAGGCTGGGATTACCACCTATGGGTATTGTTGGCATTCCCTTGTCGGTAACAGGAACATCTGATAATCCGATTGTAAAGGTCCGTAAAGAACGGGAGAGTGATAAACTGGAAGAAACTGAAGATGAAGATCAAGATGAATAGAAAAATAAAATTATAAATGTCTGATTACAATAATCTATTATTCTAACAAACAGATGAGAAGTATTCCTTTCAAATGATATTTTGGTCAACCAGAACCAACACTTTTATGTTGATATGGCTCATTTAAAACAAAAAATTTCATTCGGGAAAAATCCAGACAAACGTTTGAACAAGTCTATTTTAGCCTCATTTCTTTGGTGATATTTATCCGGATATTATTTTCGTAAGCAACAACGAAAGCGTCTCCAATCCCTCTGCTTCGCATCGTTTGACTATAAGATTCTGCTTCCCTGAAACTAGTAAAGCTACCAGTTGAATAACGGTAAATACCTCCAAAACTGTTTTCACGGATCGCATAATCAAAAGTAACCTGTGGGAAATAACGTTTAACATTCTCAACCCGATTGGTTTTTGCCAAAATTTGAACACGAAATTCAAATGATTTGATATTCTCAACCTTAGGTTCTGTAATGGTAAGTGCCTGAATCGAACCTGTTGATTGAACAGCCTTTGACTTGAAAACATCATAATCAATTACCGCAACCGGCTCAGTTTGCCGGACAGTAGTTTCATGCTTTTTGGCAGTCGTTCCTTTCTGACCAAAACGATAGGATAAACCGAAAGAAGTAAACGACAACATATCCTTCGAAAATCCACCCGTATAATTATCAACATCATCAGAGAAGACGGTACACAAAGTACCTTCAAATGTAGCGCTCAATCCCTTGGTGAGTTTATACTCCATACCTAAAGTCATTGGAAAATATGCAGCAGAAGTGCCAAACCCTGCACCGTCAATTCTGTTACGGTTATCCACAAAAATAAAATCGAGAGTCACTTTATCCTGCAAATTACTACTCCATCTCATAAAACCCAACCCAAGTGTACCATAAATATTCAAATTTCTCGTAGATGTAATTCCCCAAAACAAATTACTTATAGATAAATAGGAGTGTACATCAAAATTAAAAACACTTCCTGAAAAAGTGAGATTTGCTGCTGTACCATCAGAGAAATTATTTTTGGTGCCAGTTATTCTACCGCTGTGAATATTAAAACCGATTCCCGTCAAATCATTTACATGATAACGGACAAAAGCGGATGCTGAGAAGCCCAATTCACTTCCAAATTTTTGAAAATAAGACTTGTTACTGACATCACCATAATATTGGGCATAACCCAACACTCCTCCAATTTGCCATTTTCCCTGTTGCTCAACTGAGATTTTATCCTGGGCAGAAAGGCTTGTCCAGAGAGAAAAGAAAATGATACTAAAGAAAATCCTTCGGAAAGTCATTGAAAGTATCATTTAGTTTTTTGTCCGCAGTAATTATTCAGATACTCGCTTGCACTACCATAACCTAAATCATAGGATTTTTTCCAGTCTTCACAGGCGCCTTCCGGATTATCGCAATAAAATTTTGCTACGCCCCGGTTGAAATAATTCTTCACCCAGTTTGAATAGTCCATTACCTTTGTTGGCTTCAGATCAATTGCCTTAGTGAAATCAGCGATGGCATCGCAATACATTCCACTTTTGCTTTTTGTATTTCCACGATATGAATAGATCATAAAATCATCCGTTTCAGGATTTTCTTCAATTGCTTTATTGAAAGCTTCAAGCGCACCTACATAATCTCCAATCTGATACCGTAAGATTCCCCAATTATAGTTGGAGCTGTATTCTGTGGGAGAATTATCAACTTCAATGAAATAATTCTTGGAGTCCTGAATAAAACTCGACCATGTAGAATAATCTACCTCGTAAAAACTTGCTTCAAAAAGATGTTTCCAGTTGTCGGGCGAAGTTTGCATTTTAACAAGATTGTCATTCTGGTATGTTTTCACAAATTTAAACCTGACCACCTCCCTGTCATTGGCTTTAATAGGGTAAACAGCAAGAATAAGATTACCCTCTGACTTCCGTATAGCAGCCCTTACATCCTGAATTTGCCTAATGATTGCCTCCTCGTAACCACCCTTATTATGATCAAATCCCCTCACAACTCCGGTAGAATTACTTTTAAGATTCAAATCAGGGTCAATAAAAATATTCTTTTCGTAATTTTTTACTTTGGATGATATAAAACAATCCAGATCAACAAGATACATCACATTAAACTGTGGCTTTTCCGGTAGAAGTTCGGCAAGTTTCTCGCCTTTAAAAACATAAAAATCCAATGAGACATAGTTTGTCCAACCTTGAGAAATAAGTGGGAACTCATATTCACCATCTTTATATTTTTTGACAAGCACATTGTATTGCCTGTCATCGATCATGATTTTACGTAAATCAATAGAAATAAAATTATCTATTCCCAATGCTTCAACATCTTCTGAACGTGATGTATTTGTCCGACTATCAGTAAACGGAATACGATTATCGCCATATGCCCATTTTCCATTGTCCTGCATGGACCATCCCTTGGCATCCGTTATCTGAGATTGTATATCACTCATGATGGAAAAATTCTCCAGCTCATAACTATCCTTCACCTGGCCGGCGAGCAGCATAGTGCATAAGAGAATGGAAAACAGAAGTGTTGCTTTTTTCATAAGGTCAAAAAAATGACTTAGTACTTGCAAAAATAACGGTTTATTGAAGTCCGCATTATGCTCAGTGTAAATTTATATTAAAAACACATGAAACGAAATAAATAGTTCGCAATTAATCAAGTTTTTATTAACAATATAAAATGTGATTTAAAGCATTGATAATAAATAAAATACAAACTTTATAAACCTAATTATTTAAGCTTATAACGAAATTTTTTGTAACCATCATGGCTTCTTCGATGCCATCAATATTCTTTCCACCTGCTGTAGCCAATTGTTTTTGACCACCTCCGCCACCCATAATTACTTTGGCAGCTTCACGAATTTGTTTTGATGCATCAAGGTTTTTATTGTTCACAAGGTCTTCAGATATCATCAGACAAAGTGAAACTTTGCCATCATATTTACCACCCACACTTACAATAAGGTTTAACTGACCCTGACGTAAATGTCCGCAAACGTTTTTTATAAACTCGATATCCTCTTCCATTATTACTTCCACATAACGGATTTCACCAACCATTTCAACAGAATGAATCAGGCTCTTCGCTTTTTCAATTGCCTTTGTATTTAAAAGATTTTCGATCTGTTTTTGCAAAGCATGGTTTTGTTCAATCAATTGCTGGGTGCTTTTTACAATATCACCAGCACTCTTGATTAGTTCCTTCACGCCCTGTAACTGATCCAGTTGGTTATCAATATAAAACTCGGCTGACTGACCTGTTACTGCTTCTATACGACGGACTCCAGCTGCTATGGCACTTTCCGATATTATTCTGAAACTACCAATCTGACCGGTTGCCATTACATGGGTACCTCCGCACAGTTCAACAGAATAATCCGGATCGAACGAAACAACGCGAACAAAATCACCATATTTCTCACCGAACAGAGCCATAGCACCCATTTCCTTTGCATGTTCAATTGGCACGTCCTGGGCAATATTGCCTTGAATATTTTCCCTTATTTTACCGTTTACTATGGTTTCAACCCGTCTGATCTCATCGGTTGTCATTTTTCCAAAATGACTGAAATCAAAACGAAGCCGTTCATCATCAACCAGTGATCCTTTTTGTTCCACATGTGTTCCAAGAACTATACGCAATGCGGCATGCATTAAATGTGTAGCACTATGATTAATCATAATCTTTTGCCGGCGTGTGGCATTTACAGAGCAAATAAATTCATTTTCAATATTCTGAGGTATTTTTTCTGACAGATGAACTATCAGGTTATTTTCTTTGAGGGTATTGAATATTTCGATGGTTTCTTCACAGTCTTTTAAGACACCAGTATCACCAACCTGACCACCCGATTCGGCATAAAAGGGTGTATGGTCGAGAACAATCTCAAAATAAGATAGTTTTTTTGTAACCACCTGCCTGTAACGAATTATTCTTGCTTTGGATTCAATTACAGAATATCCGACAAATTCTGTTTTAACAATCTTATCATTGATAATAACCCAATCTCCGGCTGCTACCTCAGCGGCTTTACGCGAACGGTTTTTCTGTTCTTCAAGTTTTAACTGAAATCCTTCAAGATCAACATCCAGATTCTTCTCTTTTGCGAGAAGTTTTGTGAGATCGACAGGAAAGCCATAGGTATCGAACAGTTCAAAAGCAAAGTTTCCGTCTACTATTTTCTGATCTGGATTACTTTTCACAAAATGTTCGAATTTTCTTATACCATGAGAGAGAGTCCTTAAAAACGAATTTTCCTCTTCGAAAATTACTTTGGAAACAAGTTCAAGTTGAGATACTATTTCAGGAAAATTACCTCCCATCTGGCCTGAAAGTACCGGCAGTATTTTATAGAAGAAGGGCTCCTCAAATCCAAGAAAAGTGTAACCGTAACGCACAGCCCGACGCAAAATGCGGCGTATTACATATCCTGCACCATTATTCGATGGTATTTGTCCATCGGCAATTGCGAAACTGACGGCCCGCAAATGATCAGCAATAACGCGCATAGCGATATCTTTTTGCGGATCAACACCATAAACAACACCTGCTAAACCAGCTATCTCCTGAATTATTGGCTGGAAAATATCTGTATCATAATTCGACTTTTTTTCCTGTAAGACCATTGTCAATCGTTCGAAGCCCATCCCTGTATCAACATGTTGTGCAGGTAATTTTGTAAGACTACCATTCGACATCCTGTTGAACTCAATAAATACAAGATTCCAAATCTCAATTACCAAAGGATGATCATTGTTAACCAGGGTCTTACCATCAATGGCTGCCCTCTCAGCATCACTACGAATATCGGCATGAATCTCTGAGCAGGGACCACAGGGACCAGAATCGCCCATTTCCCAGAAATTATCTTTTTTACTCCCAAAAAGAATCCGGTCTTCCGGCACATGTTTTCTCCAGAAATCGAACGCTTCATTATCACGTTCGAGTCCATCTGTTTTATCGCCACCATAAACAGTGACGTATAAACGGTTTTTATCAATCTTCAAAACATCAACCAAAAGTTCCCAGGCCCAATCGATGGCTTCCTGTTTAAAATAATCTCCAAACGACCAGTTGCCCAGCATTTCAAACATTGTGTGATGATAGGTATCGTATCCGACCTCTTCAAGATCATTGTGCTTACCCGAAACGCGCAAACATTTCTGTGTATCAGCAATGCGGTTAAATTTAGCTGGCATATTACCAAGAAATATTTCTTTGAACTGATTCATTCCGGCATTGGTGAACATCAGTGTTGGATCATCTTTTACAACGATAGGTGCTGAAGGAACAATCTGATGTTGTTTTGACTGAAAAAACCCGAGAAATGTAGTGCGTATTTGCGCTGAAGTCATATTCAATTTGCTGTTAATGAATGTTAAGATATAGTTTGAACTTGCAAATTTAGAGTTTTTAGTTAATTTTGTCGTGTTCAATTTAAACATTACCCGAATTGATTGTTTTAAAGATACTATGAAAGCGCATAAATACATATTTAACCCGATGACACTGACATACGAGAAATTCAAACTCGGATGGCGTCAGAAATTGGTGCGTTTTTTTTATTTCTTAGTTACTACCGGTGCATTTGCAACAGGATTTGTTTTGATTTGGTATAATTTTTTCGGATCTCCGAAAGAACGTATGCAAAAGCGTGAACTCGAGTACATGAAGCTTCAGTATGAAATGATGACCGATAGGTTAGGTAATCTTGAATCCCTATTAGCTGATATGCAGCAACGTGATGATAATATTTATCGTGTAATTTTTGAAGCAGATCCTATTCCTGGATCTGTTAGGAAAGCTGGTTATGGTGGTGCTGATCGTTATGAAAAAATGGAAGGCTATGCAAATTCCGTATTTGTAATTGAAACAGCAAAAAAGATAGATAAGATTGCCAGCCAATTGTATGTACAATCAAAATCGTATGATGAAGTTTTTGAAATGGCAAAAAATAAATCAGTAATGTTAAGTTCCATTCCCGCCATTCAGCCAGTAAAAACGAATGATATGCGCCGCATCTCATCGTTTTTCGGTGTTCGTTTAGATCCTTATTATAAAGTGAACAAATTTCATCAGGGCGTTGATTTCTCTGCTCCAATTGGTACCGATATTTTCGCGCCTGGAAATGGCAAAGTTATTGAAGCCGAGGTATCTCGCTGGGGTTACGGTAAAAGTCTGACAATAGACCATGGATTTGGTTTTAGAACAACCTACAGTCATTTAAGTCAGTTCAAAGTGAAAGTAGGTGATCAGGTAAAACGTGGACAATTGATTGGAAAAGTCGGCAATACTGGCAAATCAACAGCGCCACATTTGCATTATGAGGTTCATAAAAATGGTCAACCAATCAACCCTATACACTTCTTTTTCAATGATTTAACTCCTGAAGAATACGAGCAAATCATAGAGTTATCTTCACTTCCCAGTCAAACAATGGATTAACTTTATTCCTATGACAAAAGCTGTCAAAATTTATTACAGCATTGGAGAGGTATCTTCCATGTTTGATGTAAACGCCTCACTTATCAGATTTTGGGAAAAGGAATTTGATATTCTAAAGCCAAAGAAAAACAAAAAAGGTAACCGGCTTTTTACTGAACGTGATGTGAAATACCTCCACATGATTTATCATCTTGTTAAGGAAAAGGGTTATACATTGCAAGGCGCAAAAGATGAATTAAAAAATAACATAGACGAAGTTGAAAACAAGATAGTTGTTCTGGAAACATTACATCATCTAAAGAATTTTCTTGTAGCTTTAGATCAGGAATTGGCAACAAAGAAATAAACAAACAATTATTACTTTTTTGTCTTTTAAAATACCTTCGGTGATCAGTCTATAATAGCAGTTTATTTTTTTCTAAAAGTAAATCGTTTTCACAAGATAATTAGTGACATAATCTTTTACACCATCCTCAAGTGAAGTAAAAATGCCCGGATAACCGGCATTCCTAAGTTTAGACATGTCAGCTTCAGTAAAATACTGGTATTTATCCCGTATATCAATCGGAGTGTCGATGAATTCTATTACAGGCGTGACTTTTAATGCTGAAAAAGTTGCCAATGCCAGATCGAAGAATGAACGTGCCTGACCAGTACCAAGATTGTAAATGCCACTTTCGGGTTTATTTGCCATTAAAAATGTAATTACATCAGCCACATCCTTTACATAAACAAAATCACGTAATTGTTTACCATCTTCAAAATCAGGGCGATGCGATTTGAAAAGTTTTACTTTACCAGTTGTTTTGATCTGATGAAACGCGTGAAATATTACAGATGCCATCCGTACTTTATGGTATTCATTGGGACCATAAACGTTGAAGAATTTTAATCCAGCCCAAAATGGTGGCTGATTATCCTGTTTTAAAGCCCATTTATCAAAATCATTCTTCGAATCACCGTAAGGATTTAATGGTTTTAATTTGGAAATAGTCATTTCATCCTCATTGTAGCCAAATTCTCCAAGACCATACGTTGCAGCAGAAGAAGCATAAATCATTGGGATCTTAAATTTTGAGCAAAGATTCCAGACTGATTTAGAGTAATCCAGATTCAATTCATTGAATATTTGAACGTTAAATTCTGTTGTATCTGTCCGTGCTCCGAGATGAATGACAAAAGTAATTTCATTTGCATGTGCATCAAACCAGTCAAAAAAAACATCACGTTGCACCAATGCCGAATACTTTTTTGTCTCGAAATTTGGTTCCTTTAACGGTCTGTTAAAATCATCCACCAGAACCAGATCGGCCAGTCCTTTTTCATTCAGCTTCCCAGCTACAACACTTCCAATAAAACCAGCAGCACCCGTTAGAACAATCATTGTATATTATTTTACGACAAATTTAAGATTTTTGTGATCATAAACAGTAGTTGAACAATCCTTTTGCGGTATATTTATAGTCCGAAATAAAGGCTCCTCTTATAATTTGCCTAAATTTGGATGTTCCATAATCTATGATATACCTAATGAGAAACGAATCAAATAACTTCTTAAACCGCTCAATTGTAATTTCCATCCTGTTTTTTTTTATATCATTTTCACTTATTTCTCAGGAGCGGGATAATGGAACACCTTTATTATTGAATAATTATTTCGCTGTTGAACAAATTCATATTCAATTAGATGAATCAATAAAAACAACTCAAAACAAGTCTAAATTTCCTTTGTTAATAGGCCATACACAAATTGTAAATATTCAACCCGACGAAAATGATCCCTGGTTGGAACTGGATTCTATTCAAAAAAAGATCTGGCGGATTCATCTGAAATTTGATTCGAAAAATAAACACGTCCTCTATTTCAATCAGTTCAATCCAGGTGAAAGTGGCCGATTATATGCTTTCGATAATGAACGCAAACAAATAATAGGTGGCTTTACAAAACAGAGTAAAACTAATGCAAGCGAATTTGCGTTTGAAACAATGAATGCTTCTGACATTCTGTTACAATTTGAAACAAATTTACAATCCAATGATTATCAAATTCTTCTGAGTGAGATTGGATTTATTGATTCTGAAAATCTGAAAACAGGCTTCGGTTCATCAGGTTCCTGCGAAGTCAATGTTAACTGCACCGAAGGTGATCCATGGAAATACATCAAACAGGGTGTTACCCGCATTCTGGTAAAAAACGGCAGCTCACTGTTTTATTGCACCGGAACATTGATCAACAATGCTTTACGAGATCAGACACCTTATTTATTCACAGCAAGGCATTGTGGAGATGGCGCAAGCGAATCGGACTATAACCAATGGATTTTTGATTTCAATTATGAAGGCGAATTTTGTCCTGATCCGGATGCAGAGCCAGTTCCACAAACAATTGTAGGTGCAAGTTTAAAGGCGTCTGGTCCGACTTATACAGGCACCGATTTCAAATTGTTATTATTAAATCAAGCTGTTCCTGCAGATTTCCAGCCATTTTTTAATGGTTGGACGCTTGATTCACAAATTACCCAGTCCGGGTTTGGCATCCATCATCCTCAGGGTGACATCAAAAAAATTTCAACATTTACTGAGTTCCCAATTTCATGCGATTATGATGCTGACAATGAGAATACAGCCGGGAATTACTGGCGTGTGAAATGGGCAGAAACAGAAAATGGCCATGGTGTTACTGAGCCTGGCTCATCGGGTTCTCCAATGTTCAATGCTAACGGAAGACTTGTCGGAGCATTGACAGGTGGAAGATCAGACTGCACCGCATTAGAAGATGTTGATTATTATGGAAAATTCAGCAAGAGCTGGAAAGATAATGGTAACAGCTTGAACTTGCAGCTTCAACCCTGGCTCGATCCCGAAAATTCAGGTATTAGCCAAATAGAAGGTATTGGAATAAATGACTCTTTACTGGTTGCTGATTTCGAAGCAGATTTTGCAGAAATTAATATCGGTCAGAGAATAAATTTTGAAAGTCTGACTTTCGGAAGGGTCAATAACTACAATTGGTTTTTTGAAGGTGCTGATAATAATACAAGTACTGAAACAAACCCTCAATCGATATCCTATTCATCTTACGGCAGTTATGATGTAAAACTAATCGTATCGAATGCAATCACCTCCGATACCATTGAGAAGAAAGATTATATTCAGGTGAAACCATTTCTTTATCCAAATCCGACAAATGGAAATGTAACCATCTCTTTTGGCACTGAAATACCTGAAGACCTGGAAATTCAGGTTATCGACCTGGCAGGAAGAATAATTTCAACTATTCAAAACACTTCAGGGACAAAAATAAGTCTTTATATTGATCCGTTAGAAAATGGGCTGTATTTACTTAATTTACATACTTCATCTACGGATAAGAATTTTAAACTATTAATTATCAAATAGTTATTCTATTTCCCTCGCGCTGGTATAAGTTGACCATTTCTCAACAACCTGTTTGAAATCATTTGGAAGTTCAGAATCAAAAAACATATTTTCGTTGGTCTCAGGATGTCTAAAGCCAAGCGACTTGGCATGTAAGGCTTGTCGGGGCAGAATTTTAAAACAGTTTTCGATGAACTGTTTGTATTTAGTGAACGTTGTACCTTTTATTATTGTGTCACCACCATACCAGGCATCGTTGAAAAGCGGATGGCCAATATGTTTAAAATGCACTCTGATCTGGTGTGTTCTTCCGGTTTCAAGTTTACATTCAACCAATGTAACATAACCGAATCGCTGCAAAACTGTATAATGCGAAACCGCTTCTCGTCCATATGAACCATCTTCATAAACAGCCATTACCTTACGGTCGCGCACACTTCGCCCGATATTACCCGTTATCGTGCCGGTATTTTCTTCAAAACCTCCCCATACCAATGCATTATATCTTCGTTCAATGGTGTGATCAAAAAATTGTTTTGCCAAACGCGTCTGTGATAATTCATCTTTGGCTACAAGCAAAAGACCAGAGGTGTCCTTATCAATACGGTGAACCAGATACCCATGCTTATTTTCGATGGATTGTCCTGTTTTTTCAAAATGATACATAAGGGCATGCAGCAACGTACCGGTAAAATTTCCATGTCCCGGATGCACAACCAGATCAGGTTGTTTGTTTACAACGAGCAGGTATTGATCTTCATATACAATATCAAGAGGAATGTTTTCAGGAAATATTTCGACTTCACGTGGCGGATAACTGAAAACAACGGTGATGACATCATTTGGTTTAATGCGGTAATTTGATTTTACAACCTTGTTGTTAACCAATATATTACCTGCTTTGGCAGTCTGCTGAATCTTGTTCCGTGAAATATTTTCAATCCGATTCAATAAAAACAAATCGACCCTCAACTGCGCTTGCCCCTTATCAACTACAATGCGAAAATGTTCATAAAGTTCACTATTTTCATCAGCAGTTTCAAGTTCAATAAGTTCGTCGTTCTGTATTGTCATTATTATCGCGCTATCATCAATCGTGAGGTAATTGTGCGGCGATTTTCGCCTGAGATCTGAAGAAAATAAATACCTGATTCAAGGAATGAAACATCCAAATCAGCTGTAAAATATTTGTTAATTATCATCCTGCCTGACAAATCGTATATACAGATAGTCTGTGGAAGAAAATCATGTGAATCGGCCAATGAAATTGAAACATTAGCAGATGCGGGATTTGGAGCAATCATCAGGGAAGGATCTGAACCCATATAATGTTCACTGCTTCCAATAAATACTTCTGATCCTACCACTGGCCTGATCATGAGCGAACCGGTAAATTGGCTCTCACTCCATTGGTCAGTAATTTTATAAAATGTGTAATCACTACTATTGCTTACAGCATCATACCCGATATTCAAACTCCCCATTTCCGATTGATAAAGACCAACATAAAATATACCGCTGACGATGGGAGGGTCAACAAAAGAATACATCATATAACCATACATATCATTACTCCATAATGGATGTTGTCTTTCTTTCCTGTACAAAACACTACCAGGTTTACCATTGTTATCACCCCAGACTACAATATCAAAATACTTATAGTTTGCGTTGTTAAGTGTTTTGTTAAAAAACAACTGGACTCCTTGTAAGGTATCTGGAACAGTCATATTATACTGAACAGCCACATAAGCGCCTGCCGGTTCCAGACCGTAACCCAATTCCGGTGTTCCATCATCATAGGCAAAATAATTGTAGAATCCCTGTTGATATATCAATGAATCAACCAAAGTATTTCCGTCTGTTGAATCACTTACAAAATGTTTAATAACAAAAGATGTTGAATCGATACCCGCCTGCAATGCAAACAATGAATTTACAACCGGACAAGCCTGTGCAGCACCGCAGGATGAAGAGCAGGATTGAAATCCACCTAGGTCATAAGGCAGCAATTCACAACTTCCACCATCATAAACAAAATTCTGACTGCCATTGCGTTGAGTAACTTCATACCAATAATGGGTCTGGTGTGTCACATTGTCAAGATTGGTAATATTGATCTCAAATTCAGGACGCACAGCATTCGTTGGATTACTTCGGTATTGCTTGTATGGCATTGATTCATAACGTTTCAGAAATGATGGTGCGCGATTTGAGAATGAAACAACGTTATAGGTTGAATCTGATTTGGATCGTCCCTTGTTCAGATAAACATAATCAACATTCCATTGGTCAACATTACCCCGGTTACCTGGGTTAATTGTAGAAGCAATGCTTCCATAATTGAAAAAACGAAATTGAAAGTCAGAAACAAAATACAATGTATCGGTAATGGGGATCAGGATTTGGTTAAAAACATCATTTCGCGGGATGATTGTATCAGTAAGAAAAACACCAGAAACAGACCAGACATTTCGCCAGAGGATCTCAGGCTTTAATACTGTATCACAAGGAACCGTCACATCATCGCCCCATGTCATAAGTCTGTCTGCCACATAATAAAGTTCCTGATTACACCCCTCAGGCGCAAACAAAGTATCATTCGGAAAAATTGTATCAATCTGATTCAATAAAAGGTATGTATCAACAGGTAAGGTAACCGAATCGATAAAATCAAAAACCAATTTCCCAGAAGGATAACCGAACTGTAATATAAGTGAATCAAACTTTTCAGGACGGTCGCCCCTACCCTGAATCTGATAGAAGAAACTGAAATACAGTGAGTCAGCGGGAGTTATTTTTTCATTTACAGGATAAAAAACAGAATCTAAACGAATCTTACGTGATGTAAGATAGTCTGCAATAAAAGGTGTTACTGTAGCGTGTGTATATACACTTCCCGTCGCATCAATAACATCAAATGTTGCAGCCCCGGTGTTGGGAGGATTGATCGGAAAATCTTTATTAACAAAAATATTCTGATCGAGCCATAATTGGGCGTCAGGATAAACATTAAACGCTGAGAAATCGTCCCTAAATGGGATTGTTAATGGATTATCATTCAAGCGGTTATTCGGGTTGCCAAGTTGATAAACCTGCCTTATCAAACCATTTTGCTGCAAACCGGTCAGCATTTCCTGCGCAACACCGGATTGAGAAACGATGAAAAGTAATACGATTATTATTATTCCTTGAATAAACTTCATTTTACTAAATTGTTTTAAAAATAATCCGGAATACTATCCTGATTTTCAATGGTTGCAGTATCATTTCTTGCCTGAAGAATTACCTCACTGAAATCGACTATTCTGTTTGACCGATACCAGACTGAAATTTTTGTTCCGGGATCTACCTTTAGACCATGCAACGAACTTGGTTCTGTGCGGAACACCCTTGCATGTATTGTGTCATTATTATCCATATATACTTCATTGCCCAGATTCAGGTAACTTGCATGCAGCATTTCGATCAATTCACCTGGCTTAGAACCAATCAGGAACGGAATCTCAGTTTGTTCCATCGAACCACCATTCCCCAATGTCAGATCTATCGACGAACCACGAAATATTTCTGTTTCGGGTTCAATAATGGATCCGTTATACTCTTGTTCAACCACAGCATGTTTCGCAAAATGATCGACGTAAAAAAGATCATTCAACTTAAGGTCATTCGATTCAAGCAGCACCTGAGCCTGTCTTAGTGACAGGTTCCTGAGATTTGGCATCTTCACTTTTTCTGGCATTTTTGCTACTGTGATAATGTACATATTCCGTCCCTGCTTCACTTTAGAACCTGGCAAAGGATCCTGCATTAACACAGTTCCATCAGGCACATTACGCTTAAAAATGCTGTCAGTAATGATAAACGTAAACAGCTTATCATTCTTTTTCTCTATTTCGCTGAAAGGACTACCTACAAAATCAGGCACAACATATACCTGACCATGCCGGGTATAAGAGTCAACGCCTTTAAAAACCAACCAGACAATGATAAAAAAAACAACAACAATAATAGCCAGATTTATAAAGAATTTCTTACTGGCAATGAATGAGAATACGCCCATTTTAATTATTTTATCCTTACTTACAGGAATATTGATAACCTGATTTTATAAAAAATATTGCCTGAAAACAGGCAAAGGTAAGGATATTTTCGGGACAATATGAACCTTTGCAATCACCACAGTAGGTCAGAAGTGTCTCCATTCAGAAAAAAACTGGAAATCACAACGGCAATGCAGAGTATCAGAAAGGGGATGCAGAGTAAAATAAAATAAGAAACGCATCAATTAATCATGAGATATAAATTTCAAGGTAAAAGCAATTGTATCAATCGACTGGAATTATAAATGCATTAAAAACCAAATTTTTATTTACGATGTATGGCTATGTGTTGCTTTGCAAAGAACATTGTACCCTGTATATTAGACATCCAATTGAAAAGATTGATTATTTTTGACTCTGATTTGAAAATGCGTTAACAAACCTAAAAGGTAATTAAATGAAATCAATTGCGGTTGTTTGTGGTGGTGATTCGGGTGAATATGAAATTTCAGTCAAGAGTGGGAATGTGGTTGCTAAACATCTCAATCCGACAAGATATAAGGCTTATCTCCTTTTTATCAGTGGTCGCGAATGGTATTATCAGGATGGTGATGGCAACAGATTTCAGGTTGACAAGAATGACTTTTCTATTTCAGTTGGCAATGAAAAAATAATTTTTGATGCTGTTTTTAACGCAATTCACGGAACGCCGGGTGAAGACGGAAAATTTCTGGGTTACCTTGACATGATGAAAATTCCATATACATCGTGCAGCATGGCAACATCTGCCATCACTTTTCATAAAGATTATTGTAAAAGAATTGTAAAAACACATGGCGTCAAAGTAGCTGAATCGATTCTACTTTCTAAAAATCATCTTCCGGCAATGGAAGAGATTATTAAAACAACCGGACTACCTGCTTTTGTAAAACCCAACAATGGCGGTTCAAGTGTCGGCGTTTCCAAAGTAAAGACTCTTGATGAATTGTTACCAGCTATTGAAAAAGCCATGCATGAAGATACAGAAGTTCTCGTTGAAGCTTTTATCGGAGGCCGAGAAATTGGTTGTGGTGTGCTTGAATCTAAAGGCAGGATGATTGTGTTTCCAATCACTGAAATTGTCAGCAAAAAGGAATTTTTCGATTATGAGGCGAAATATACAGAAGGCATGTCAGATGAAATTACACCGGCAGTAGTTGACGAAGAAACTGAAACATATATTAAAGCTACAGGCGCTTATTTGTACCAACGTATTGGATGCAAAGGATTTGTGCGTTTTGATTTCATTCTAACTCCTAAAGATTTATTTTTTCTTGAGGTAAATACAGTTCCCGGTATTTCACCTGCAAGTATTATTCCCAAGCAGGCCGCCTTTATGGGAATCAGTCTTGAACAGTTGTTTGACATGACACTGGAAAATATCATTTGATGAACAAACTTGTTCATTGAAATAGGATGAACCTTTATTTTAGGATTTCATCAGCCCACAGAAAAGTAAAGTTGAAAAACCATCAATTTTTCAATTGACAATTAAAGATAAAAGCATGCATTGTGTACATTTTGTTCAACCAAAGTAATTATTCCTGCAAAACCTCTGTCGATCTTTTTAAATCCCATCAAGAAAACTAATCAGTTTTGCTGTTGCCAAACCCCGGTGACTGATTGTATTTTTCATTGCTGCACCCATTTCTGCAAATGTCTGGTTATAACCATCGGGCACAAAGACCGGGTCATAGCCGAAACCTTCACCCCCTCTGGGTTGTGAAATTATACTCCCTTCAACAACACCTTCGAATGTGAACAGTTGGCTGTTATAAATCAATGCTATGACAGTACGAAATCTTGCATTTCTATTTTTTTTATTCTGAAGTGCAGCAAGTAATTTAAGGTTGTTATCTGTGTAAGAACAATGCTCACCGGCATAACGTGCCGAATAAACACCAGGTTCACCATGCAATGCATTCACTTCCAACCCAGTATCATCGGCAAAACAGTCCATTTGAAACTTTTCGTGGATGTAGCGGGCTTTTTGAATCGCATTTTCTTCAATGGTAGGAGAAGTTTCCGGGATATCCCCTATAAACTTCACATCATTCAATCCCAGAATTTCAAACTTATTCGTTGTGATCTCCCGAATTTCATTCAGTTTATGGGCATTGTTTGTTGCAAACAATAGTTTTTTCATAATGCAAAAATAAAAAAAGGGCAATCCCGTATGAGATTGCCCTTTACAGTTTTAATAAATATTATTTAAGGAAGTAATACCGCATTGTATTCCGATACAGGAACCTTTGGAATTTTTGAATTGTATTTTTCATTGATTGCATCAATGAAGAAGTTAGCTACTACAGCATTACCCTGAGGAGTTAAATGTACTCCATCTGTCGAAAACAGATTTCCTGTAACAAATGCATTGGTAAACATTACTCCATCCATTTTAAGTCCGCCATTACTAGCAAGTTTCATATACTTGTTTGCATCAACGAGAGCAAGATCATGTGCTTCAGCCACACCTGCGATTACCTCGTTATAAGAAGCAACAGCGTTTGCTACATTTGTTTTTTCCTGACTTGTCAGAATAAATTGATCAGGAACAGGTTTAAGAGATCCCCAACCGCCACATTTAATTGAATCCTGAGGAATAGACAGCAGAACCAACTCTTCAGCTGTAATCTGTCTCATTTTCAACGCTTCATAACCTGGAGGAACCTGAATCGAAGCATCTGCAATTACCATTGGATTCTGACCTAAAGCCCAGGTAATACGCAAAGGACTTTGAAAAAGTTCCATTGCACCATTGTATGCTGCATATCCAGCATTAAGGGCATCAACCTGAGCCTGTTCTGTTAAAACGATCGGGTTATAAGGAACAGTTGTGAAAAAAGGAATTGAAGTGATATCTGGAATATTAGCTACAATACCACCAGTTGCACTTGCTTCAAAATACTGAACAACAGCTTCATAACTTGCTGCAAATCCAATTCCTGGAGTTCCTTCAATCGGAGTAATGATATCGCCTATTCCACCTGAAGTGGCATAACCAAGAACATCATTATTTCCAATCCACAAACTAAAGAATGTCGGATTAATATTTGCAAATTCATTTACCACAGCATTTCCGGCAGCACTTGCAAACCTACCATAGAAAGGATTCAAAGTTCCGTAACCAGGAGCAAGTAAATGACCCACCTTAGCGCCAGGTACAGCCACATTATGATAAGGACCGGCTTCTCCGATCGGAGTACCAATTAAAACTGCAAGTTCTTGCTGTGATGCATTTGGATTAGCGAAAACAGGTGACAATGAAGCCACACCTTTACAATCGACTGAGTAACCCATTTCCATTTTTGTCACCAGATTTGCACCGCGCAAACCAACACCGTCTTCAGTCTCCATAAAAGGCACCTTAAAATCACCGGTACGACCAACTGCTTCCATCTGCATTGCAATAATAGCAGCATAAGAGTTTTGTTGACCTGATTTATACAAAGCACCATCGCTATAACCTGCTGTAAGTGAATTACCTGCAGACATATAGGTTGTGAAATCAGCATTTCCTTTTGTAGGAACGAACTCATTAAGTTCAGGTTGACATGCCCACATCCCTGTGAGTGCCAAGGCAATTATTGATATTTTTATTTTCATCTGAGTATCTTATTTTATGATTAAAAATGATATGAAACGCCAATACCCGGAATATAAGCAGCTGATTTGTAAGTACCTGCAAAGTTTTCTGGCGAGTAAGATTTTTCAGCCTTCAAACCGGTCAACTGCAAATAAGACAAATCAATACTCAATTTTTCAGTTGGCTTAACAGACAGACCAAGTGTGAAAGCGATTGTATTTAAACTAACTGTTTCAGGATTAAAATAGTTTTCATCTGTAGGACTTGGATCATAATATCCACCAGCTCTAAGGGTAACCATATCATTCAATTTGTACTCAAATCCCAAACGAGGAATGAAAGTATCTTTATACAATCGTGGATTGGATGAATTAAGCCTTGAACCAGATTCTTCAAATTCAAAAGTTAAGGTATCATAAACACTCCACATTACCCAGTTTAACTCAAGTGACACAAGGAGTTTTTCACTCGCCTGATAACTAAGTCCGAAATCAAGGTTACCTGGCATTGGTAAGGTAGCATCAAACTTATTATTGGTCGGAACCAATGATTGAATTGACTGAGGAACTGAAAAAGTGGCATCACCCCCTTTAACTTCAGCCAACACTTTCGAGCGATAATTCACACCAACAGAAAGTTTTTCAGTTGGCGTGTAAAAAACACCAAGATTAAAACCCATATTCGAACTGGTACCTTCAAGTTCTGCACCTGTTCCAGACCCATAATTTAAACTTTTTGCAAGTTTAACAGTTCCATAAGCATAAACAAAACCTGCACCAATACCGAGTTTGTCATTAATTTTATAGGCTACTGTAGGTTGAATAAAAATCGCTTTCAGCGAAATATTCTGAATCAACAAACTTCCAGCCCAGTCATCATTCCATTTGGCAGAACTTCCGTAAGGTGTATAAACACCTAATCCAACTGTCCATTTGTCTGAAATTTTTCCGGCACCATAAAGATAAAATGGAGTGCTCATAGGATTTTCAGTTTCAGCCTGATACTGTGAACCTGATTTTTCGAAGGTGATGCGTGAAATAATACCACTTGCACCAACCGAAAAATCCATCTTTTCTTTCATAAGTGACAAAGCACCAGGATTGTAAAAGATTGAACTTGAGCCTAAGTTTAAGGCTGTTCCGGTGAGACCCATGCCGGTACTCTTGTTTCCCTGCAACCTCACTTGATAACCGCCCGCAATCACTGACATACCAGCTACAGCGAACAGCAAGGAGAAAATAAAGGATTTGATCATAATTTAGTTTTTATTTGGTTAAAAATCGGCGCAAGGTACAATATTTTTTATTTATGCAATTAAGTAATTATAAACCTGATTTTTTAAATTTTAACCAAAGATTGAAATTTTTCGTTTTAACCCCATCAGATATGGGTCATAAGAATAGGTGATAATAATTTGATTTTGAATGGTATGCCTGTAATCAGCATAAATCATCGATAACTTTTACTTAAAGATACCGAAAGAATTAAATCTGGGAAGATTTTTTTTAAGTCTCAGAATAGTAAAATGAGTGCATGTTTAAGAATCTGAAATCAATCCAGATAAATTTGACCTAACTATTGAGGGAATCTTCGATTGCATAATAAATCTATATCTGCATGACTCTTCTATTATCAATTTTCATGTTTCTGTTTTAGAAGAACGTCCTAAACAGACCAGTCAATTTCCTTGTACCCAACACTGCTTAATAATCTGTTTGTTTGAGAAAAATGCCGGCAGCCAAAAAAACCACGTGACGCAGATAACGGTGACGGGTGCACTCCCTTTAGAATAAAATGCTTATCCGAATCAATTAATTGTGCTTTTGCCTGTGCGAAATTACCCCACAAAATAAAAACAACATGTTCACACTTTTCAGAAATAACCTTAATTGCAGCATCAGTAAATCTTTCCCAACCTTTTCCCTGGTGTGAAGCGGCTTGTCCGTCTCTAACAGTTAATGTTGCATTCAGGAGCAATACGCCCTGGCGTGCCCATTTCTCTAAATTTCCTGTGCGTGGCGTTATGAGACCGAAATCTGTTTTCAACTCCTTGAAAATATTAACCAGACTTGGAGGGGGAGATACTCCATCGGGGACAGAGAAGCACAATCCATGTGCCTGCCCAGGCCCATGGTATGGATCCTGTCCGATGATTACTACCCTTACTTTATACAATGGGGTAAGATCAAATGCATGAAAAATACTTTTACCGGGAGGATAAATTGTGTACTTCATTTTTTCCTCCAATAGAAAGCTCTTTAAATCAATAAAATACTGCGATTCAAATTCTTGGGCAAGCGCATCCTTCCAACTTTCTTCAATTTCAGGGTTGACCACAGTCATGGTTAAATTATTAAAGACATATTAGTGAACAATAACTTCGGTATTTCTTTGTTATTTGGATAAAAACTGTTTCCTTTGCATCCGAAAAATAACTTCATAAACATTGAGTAAAATTATGAAAAAAATCTCAGTCCTCCTAATAGCTGTTGCAGCAATCGGAATAATGATGATGTCGTGTAAATCAACGGCCAAGTGCGCAGCCTATGGTGAAACACAAAAATTTCAACGCGAAACACGTTATTAAAACTTTCTTTTTATCCTGAAATTTCCCGTTCAACTGTTATTTCTCCTAAAAATTTGATATTTTTAGCGTGTGAAAAGGTTATTCCAAATATTATTATTAACAGCCACTTTTTTGTGGGTGTCTTTGCCATCAACCTATGCTCAGATCAGCGATGATTTCGACAGCATAGAAAATATGATAATATACAGTCATGAGCGATTCGGACAGGCCATCGCACATAATCTTGGATTAGGTATGGGCTATCGCATGGGGAAAAATATAAACGCATTCAATACGCGTGTTTTCTCCTTTGAGTTGGTAACAATGCGTTCACCGAAACAAATCAAAACCATAAACCCTTATTACAGCAATTCGAGAAGGTATGTTTACGGCAAAATGAATGATGTTATTGTAGCACGGGCAGGATTTGGGTATCGAAAACTTTTAAATGGCAAACCCTACTGGGGAGGCGTAGAAGTAAGATGGATTTACGAAATAGGCGCATCTTTAGCCATTGAAAAACCTTACTATCTGTATGTAGTAAAGATCAATCAGTCATCTGGCGGAGCCTATTTATATGATATTGTAACTGAACAATTTGACCCTGACATTTCGTGGGACGATATTTACGGTCGGGCACCTTACTCTAAAGGATTGAACGAAATAACCGTGGTACCTGGGGCCTTTTTCCGGAGTGGTTTCAGTTTTGAGTTTGGAGAAATTAAAACAAAAGTGAAAGCCATTGAAGCAGGTGTGATGCTTGATTTTTTTCCAGCTGGGGTAACTGTAATGGCTGAATCATCTTATCAACCAGCCTTTCTGACCTTTTACATTGGTTTTTCGTTCGGCAATCGTATGAATAAATACTAAGCTACACTTCATTTTTTCTGATTTTCATCTGAATAATTTCAAATCAGGCCCTTAACAAATTGTACAATTTAATGTCAGCTGATCATAAATGGCCGTTATTTTGAATAAAAGAGAAGAGTAAAAACTCCCATATAATTTGAATATGTATCTAATAATCTTACCGAAACCTGTTATAACTTACCGCTGACATTGCTTCCTGAATATACAAAATAAAAAGTTTGTATCTTTGTAATATACATTTGAACTATGAATTACAGACTAAAATACACAGCATTATTGTTAGGATTACTGACAGTATCAACCCATTTATACTCTCAATGTGAAATTCTTAACCGTGTTTCAGCTGACGGATCGATGATGTATTATGTAGAACCGGTAAATTTTTATTGGACAAAGACAAAATCATTGACAGGAGGCATCGTTACCGATAAAGAAAATTATTTTCTTGAGCTTCTACCCATCCCTTTCCCTGAAGAACCTATTGGAAACAAACTAAAAGAAGAACTTGAACTGAAACTTTCGGATGGTAATACATACAGACTTGAGCATTTTGACACCCGATATATTCATAAAGATACAGTAATGACAATACTTTATCTCATTGATAAAAAAGATCTTGATCCGATGACCAATTTTGAAGTAATTGAAGCAAAGATTAATATGCTTGGAGAGGAAGGAGTTAGATCCTATATGTTTAAACTACATAAAGCAGCGCTTAAAGAGCAATTAAACTGTTTTATAAATGATGAGAAAGAGAAGAAAAACAAATAGTTAATCTTCTTCTCTTGCGTTTAAAGACAAGGATGATATCCTGTTTTTCAGATTAGACAACGGGTTATTGAATGTCGCAGTAATTGCAATTATATTGTAAAGTTCATTGCCATTGTCACGGGGAACAAACTCATTAATGTATGTCAATTCAAATTGAATATTATCCGTTACAAGATAGCCACCGCCTATTTCAAAGCGATTTCGATCGAAAAAGGGCACACCGGTAGTTTTTGCAGATGGTTTAAACATTAACTCTTCTGAGGTAACAAAATAAACGACCCCTTTCCTAAGCACTTTCCCATTAACAGGCTTCATGTATTTAAGCATTTGACGATAGCGATACTTATCCTCGTACACTCCATCTTCATTCATCATAAGTCTGAATTCACCCCGCATTCTTGTAAGCAGTGAGAAGCCTGTTTTGTTAAGGTAATAGGTGCCTTGCAGACTTAACCTCCATTCAGGAGAGAAATACTGACCTATATCAGGCACATCTTTATTATAATAGTAGGCCAATGAGGAAGAAAATTTCCAGCGTGGGGAATAATAATAGTGCATCCAACCCGAAATATACCTTTGAATATTTGTACTCAACACGTTTTTATCCGAAGGTGTATTACTGAAAGTACCACCAAAATACACCTCGGCTGCAAGCTTATCATTTATGGCCCGAACAATCTGAAACTCATTCCCCAATTGCGAATAACTGCGGGTTTGAGCATTAACAAAAAACGACAAAAAGAATATAAAAAAAGTCAGCATTGCCAATGCAAAATTGTCCATCAGCAGTTTATTGATCTGTTTTAACATACAGTCTGTGTTTCTTTTTTCAAGAAATCCTGCGAACATTTGATCATGAATTGACATACTTTGTCAGTGAATAAAGATTTTTAAACAACAATATCACTAATTTTAAAGCAAAGCTATTCATTTAAATCAATTATTTTAACTGAATTTTGAATTTGCAACAAACAAATCGGCACCAAATATGCTAAACTAACTGCTTGCACAGTTAAATTACTTGGCGAAAATATCCCATAGATATTAACCAATTCTTAATTAATTCGTATTTATTATTCATCTGTGATGTTTTTTTAAATCGCAAAACATAAACTATTGAATCTTAAAATGGCAAGGAATTGTTATTGACTTTGAACTACTTATCATATTAATTAGCGCTGGATGAAATTGTGTCTGAAACTATAAAAGACTAATACTATATTGGAAAATCCTTGTAAAAATTCACTTTTGCATTATCTTCAACACATCTCTTCAAATATAAATGGTGTTAAATTACAAAATATTTCAACAAAAAAGCCCTTCAAATAACTTCGAAGGGCTCTGTTATTGAATTCATTTTGCGTCTATTCAATTGTAAGTTTTTGTGTAAAGACTTTCTTACTATCAACCAGTCTTACCAGATAAACACCTTTTTTAAGTGTTCCACGAAGATCATAATTCTTCTTAACTTCACCAATCATAGGTATAAAACTATCTTCAAATACACTATTCCCTAACAAATTGTATATCTCTATTTTTACAAGTTCGGCATTACCAACCTTAAAAACAATATTCAATTCGCCTTGTGAAGGGTTAGGATACAATGTAAATGACTGTGATTTTGATTCAATGATCGAAGCACCATTGGCTGTTGTGAAAGTGCGGACAGTACTCCAGTCAGTAGAATCAAGCGCTTGAATTGCTTTTAACCTCCAATAATAGGCAGTTTGTTTCTCCAATAAAAACTGTGTCTGATAAAAAGAAGTAGTCACAATATGTGTTGTTGGTTCACTAAAGTTTGCATTTATATCAAACTGAAGCATATATTTTTCAGCTCCTCTGATTTCTTCCCATGTATAATGAGGTAACAGATTAATGTCGACTGCATTGTCCTCAGGCAAAAGTAATGTTACAGTGTTAATGGTAGTAAATTTATTTGCTGCTGACCATTCTGAAACGCCACCTGCGTGACGTGCATTTACACGCCAGAAGTAATCTGTACCAAAAACAAGGTCCTGAAAACGATACTCACCAATACTCGATTCAAAATACAGTGGGTCAGTGAAAGTTTCATTGGTTGACATTTGAATACCATATTTAACGACTCCTGTCAACTCGTCCCATTTTACCAAAGTATCCAATGCAATATCAGTAGCATCATCTACCGGAGTATCCAATGTTGGACTAGCAACTACAAAAAACGAATTGGCCGGTGACCAGTCTGAAGTCGAAAGATCGTGTCGGGCGCGCATTCTGAAATAATGGGTTTTACCAAACAAAAGATTGCTGAATTTAAATTCAAGAATTGTTCCTTCTGCTGTATAACTTTTCAGATAGGCACTGTTAAACCCTTCACCCTGGAATGATACCACAGCACCAGCATTACCTACAATATAACCTGTTCCATCATTTTTCAAATGAATGCTGTTCAAATCCTGTGCTGTTCCACTTGCTGTAGATTTCCATTGTGTTCCATTATAATAAAGTAAGGTTCCGTTACGTCCGACTATATAACCATTATTTTCATCAAGGAAACAAACATCATACAAGTCACGGGTTGATCCCGATACTTGTTCTGACCAGGTTGTACCATCCCAGAAATATATTCGGCCAGTTTTGGATGGAATCCATACTTTGTCCGGGCTTAAAGCCCAAACTCCTAATAAATCACGTGTTGAAACTGTACTGTTTATCCAGGAGACGCCATTATAATAAGAATAATTTCCTGATTTACCTACTGCCCAAATATGTTGATCATCCAATCCATGAATTGCAAAAAGGTCTAAAGTTACACCCGTATTAAAACTAGTCCAGGTAGTACCATCAAAATGAAGCGATGTCCCTGAATTTCCAACAACGTATCCGTTTGTGGCACTTGTAAAGAACAAACCATTTAAAGTAACTGTGACGCCTGAAGTCATTGTAGACCAGTTCGCACCATCATATTGTAAAATTGTACCATTCTCACCAGCAGCCCATCCATGGGATGCGTCTACAAAAAATACATCGGTCAGATTATTGGTTACACCACTTTCCACCATACTCCAGGTACCGTCAGTTCTGTGAAGGATTTTTCCACCGTCACCAACAGCCCAGACATTATTTGCATCAACCTCAAAAACGTCTGCTAACTTGGTAGTTACACCAGAATTCTCAACACGCCAGCTGTACGCCGTATCAATTTGAATATCATAATGGGTAATACCTGTAAGAATATTCCATTTTACCAGCGGATCAGGATTTTGGGTAGATTGATTATTCGGTGCAGTAATTGTAACCGTTGAAACAACGCTAAAAGACCATGCTGCTGACCAATCTGAAATTGCGATGCCATCGTGGGCACGAACACGCCAGTAATACGATTCTTTAAATTTCAACTGACTCATGGTTGCCGAAGTAACCGTAAGGTTTGTAAAAGAAACTGCATCACTAAAATCCGAGGATTGTGCTAACTGGAGATCGTATGATATTTCAGTACCTTCTCCGGTAACAGCATCCCAATCAAGCAACACATCTGGCATCTGATTGATTGCTACATCTTCAGGTGCTTTGAGAACCGGCGTATAAATACGGGTTTGTGAATAAGCAGAAAGGTTAAAAATTAAAACGATGGAAATAATCTGTAAAATATTTTTCATTGTATTCCGTTTTTTTTGATAACTAATATTAATACACCAGGAATTTAACTACACCAGTAGTTTCGGCACTCTCGATTCGTAAAATATATGAACCTTGTTTGAGCTCATTCACCGGAAGTTCCAATTGTATTTTACCAGCGCTCTTTACACCGATATTTTTTTGCTGCATAACTTTTCCTGTCAAATCAAAAATGCTGTAACCAACACTGCTGTTTTTAGACAACTCAAAATCAACAAAGGCTATTCCGTTTACCGGATTAGGATATACACGTACATTTAGCTGCTGATTTTTCGCTTTTGAAGGATTTTCAAATACGCCAACAGGTCTTCTATATTGATTGCAGCGATATAATCCTTTTCCGAATGTAGCGCCATAAATAATTCCGTAATTGTTTGTTCCGGGATAATTTAATACAGTAATTTCAGGTCCATTTATCAAACGGACAGTGTCTGCTGTTTTGTTTATCAATTGTTGTTTCAAATCAAAGACAGGAACATTTCCAATTCCACTCTGATTTGCTTCCCATGTTGGTGTACCACCAATATTCTCCGAGATAAAAATACCTTGTTCGGTTCCAAGAATTACCACATTTGAATTATTCATTTCAATGATTGAAGCGTACACCGGCATCTTTGGCAAATTACCTTGTTTTGAAACAAATGTTGGTATTTCGGAAAGCGCATTGGTACTCATGAGAACATAATGATCATTACCATAATTACCAAGGGTTATCAATACATTATTAGGATTTTGGGGATCAACAGCTACTGAAGTTATTGCTTGTGATATTGGGGTTGAAGTTCCGGGAATTACAAGTGGAATTTCTTTGGTAGCAATAATACAATCAGGACTGTTAACGTCAGCACGGTCATAGTTATAAGCCAATGCGATATTAGATACACGGAATAGTTTTCCATTACGCATCCCAACAAACACATGATTTGCATCGGAAGAATAGGCCAATGACTGAGGAATTCCTGAATAACCAACACTGGTGTTAGCCAACTCAAACCATTCAGGGGTTTTTCCAAAATTTAAGAATTCCTTTGTCATCCATAATTTATTCGCAACAGCAATGAATAGTTTGGTTGCTACAATATCTTTCACTCTTAAAGTATCACCAATTGACAAATTTCCGCCTATGGGTAATTTATAATAGAATGGATGATCATTGTTTTTGCTTTTCACTTTCAGTACTGAACCGGCAACATACGGTCTTTTAGCACGGAAAGTAACCGAGTCGCGGCTGTTGTAATCTTCATAACTTTCCCAAAGTGCGATAGGTGTTTTAAAGGCCTGTGAATTACCCATACCACTTGACTGAAGGAACTGGGTCGAAATTGTAAACGCAAGATCTTCTGACCTGTCCATTTCGCCGGCAACTGCACTCATTACAATTGCTTCTGTCTGAATCGTTGAAATCACACAGGGTCCACCGTGCCCTGAATAGGAGAATCCTCCCTGGAACCAGAGTTCTTCACCTTGTGTGGTTGTATTACCGGTACCTGAAACATAAATGGTCCCCTGATCCTGCGCTCCACCCATAACCCTGTTTTCTTGTCCGGAAGGTGCTACAGTATAAAACTGGGTTGTAATGTAGTTTCGGTTGCTTGTTGCAAAAGTAAAATCATCACCTGCAATAGTACCTTTAAAAACACCACCATCAGTACCTGCAAAGAAAATATTGCTTGCACCAGGTTTAAAGCAAATCGTTTGTTGTCCAAGATGCAGGTATTCAGGAAAAAATATTCCTCCACCAGAAACTGATTTCTGATCCCACGAGAATAATCCACCCTCAACGATCATTTTACCTTGCCAAAGGCTGTTTCCTCCAACTAAAATGCGATTTGCATCATCAGGAAAAACTGTAATTTTATTGTTATAGTTTCCGCGCGTTCCAAAAATATTAACAGAATTTGTTGCAGGCAGAATCACTTCCCAATTATCACCCTGATCAACTGAACGATAAATTCCGATATGAGTACCAAGCGTATTGGTACAATTTGCATAAAGGACATTGTTGTCAGAAGGTGCGATGGCAATTTCAGTACGAAACACATCTGCCATTGGTAAAGAGATGGAATCACCGGTAGATCTGTTCACAAATCCGTCGTAACTTCCTGTTTTTGAAATATAACATTTGTTATTGACTGCAGCAACGACGATACCTGTTGAACCAAGCTCAACGTCGGTAGAAATTAAATTTAGTTCATTATTTTCATTATCTTTGGCAATACTCCAGGTTGATCCACCATCGGTAGAATATTTTAAACCGGTATTTGTAGCAGCATAAATAACACCATCATTCATGGCTATTTTATAGATAAACGCCCATTCTGCCACATTATCATTTGCAACAGGTACAGTAGATGGGATTTGAATAAAATTCTGGCCATCGGTCGATTTGTACAAACCTGTTCCGGTAAATCCTGTGGTATAACCCATATCACCAAGTCCATTATAGGTTTGAGCACTGAAACCATCACCGGTACCAACATAAATATCTCCATTGGCGGTCTGAACCATACAACTGACCATCAGGCTTAAATCAGAGATTTTTTGCCAGGTAATACCTTCATTTATTGATTTCCAAACGCCACCGCCAACTGAACCGGCGAAAACAGTTTTACCGCTCGCATCACGATTGTCATAAACAATCGAAGTGGTTTTGCCACCATAATTATCAGGTCCGAGTGAAGTCCATTCCAAAACATTGGCACTTCTACCAGATGTCAATAACATTGCGCCATTGGCAGCGCTTACAACATCCGCCGGATTCACCAGATTGGTGCTCTGATTGGCTCTTAAACTGTGTAAATAATCTTCGGAAGAGAGAGAATTGTTGACATCTGCAACATTTTTCTTCCCATCCGTTACACTACCGGCAGTAAGTGAATTACCGGATAACAGTGTGATAATTAGAAGTGTGCAAAAAAGTAAAGATCTTTTTTTCATATCGGATAATTTAGATTTTATTCCAGTTTTATCTTATTAAAATAGTGGCACAAGTTACATTTATTATTTAATATGCAACAACATGGCAACGATTTTATTTAAACAGTTTTTAACACGTGTTTAAAGCGAAAACTCAGGCAAATGTAAAGCGAAATCACTTACAAATGCAAAATGAAATAAGGGGTTTGATGCTTAAAATTAAAAAGAAATAAATTACTTCACTAAGAAGCAGGAAAACTGGTTATTAAATACCCTTGAAAGAATCATCAGGCAACCAGCCCACACTACCATTACCGATTTTTATTTTGTGCCAGCCAACCACTTCATCGAGCAGTGCAACCTTGGTGCCTTCATGCAAAACAAATAAGTCGACACTTGAATTGCCAGGTGAACTTTTTACAGTAATTGTCGGAGCAAAAATAATGGCTTCACTGGCTTGTTTTGTATAATAAAACCGCTGCGATGCCAGCCCAAATGTGCCAATGGTAAAAAGAATTAAAATAAGTCCGCTGAAAAATCCGGTTTTCTTAATCCATAGAACCGATGTGGTCAGATAGAAAAAAATCGCGATAAGTGACAGCATTAAAAAGCAAAGCGAAATCCATGTCCAGGAATCGGCGTTAAAAAGATTATAAATGGAATCCCACCATTCTCTGAAGAAAAAACGAGGTAACTGGTCAATCTTATCTACAATCATATTGTTGGCTACCTCAAGATTTTTCAGAATATCCTCGTCTGTCGGATCAAGTTTTTTTGCCTTCTCATAATATAGAATCGCGGATGGAATATCTTTTAGTTTGAAATAAGCGTTACCAAGATTATAGTACAGACCAGATGACTCATAACCAGCATCAACAACGGCCTGGTACTGTATCATTGCTGAATCGTATTTAGCGGCGGTATAATAAGAATTCCCCTGAGCAATTTTGTTTTCTAGTATTGTTGCAGAAAACGAAGAAGTCAGCGAAAACACAGCAACAAAAATCAAAATGAATTTCAACCACTTAAAGTCCATACTCTGTTTTATTTAATCAATCGCTCTGCTTTGGTAATCACTTCAATACCCAATTGATACAATTCTTCCATTTTCTTTCCGGCATCGCCTGGTGCAAATCTGGCGTATTCACACTTATTAAGTGTTTCAACAAATTGTTCAACCAATTCTTCAGGAGTTTCTTTTTCGACGAGTTTATTTTTAACACTATCGATAGAAAGATCGGCTTTGGAAATCATAAATTTATCGGAAATATATCCCCATAATGCCTGTGACATTTCATTATAAAAATCGTTTTGCGATTTTTGCTTCATAAGAATAAACGCTGATTTCAAACGGTTTCTGGCAATCTTTGTTGCTTTCCGGTACCTTACAAGAGATTGATTTGCCTTTAACTTGTCTTGTTTTTTTGTAAAAACAATAGCGATTGTAAACAAAGCCAAAGCCAATAATATCAAAACAATATAAGTGACAGAACCAAATAAGAAATCGCCTTTCTTTATGATGAATAAATTTCCGGTTTTAATATGATTTATATCTGTCCCAAGGTATCTGATACCTTCCTGAGATGTTGTATAAATAGCCTCTTTTGATTCTTCGTTTGTTCCCTTTTCAACATTTAGTTCAAAATCCTGCGACTGTAACCTTACATACTCATTTTTTTTTGGATCAAAATAAACAAATTCGATGGCAGGAATTTTGAAATTACCATGAACACGCGGGATAAAGAGATATTCAAACTTTCTTGTTCCTGATACACCTCCTGCATTTGTTCTGATCTGAGAGGAAGTTTTAGGCTCGTACAACTCAAAATCTGGCGGAAAAACAGGGCGTGGGAAATCGAATAACTCAAGATTACCTGTTCCTGAAATAGTATATGAAATATTGACTGCATCGTTAGATTTCATACTGGTTTTATCGATCGAACTCTGCAATGAAAATTGTCCGACAGCACCTTTAAAATTTCCTGACTGACCAGAAACCGGTAGCGGCTCAACATTAATTTGTAATGCCTCAGAAATTAGTTTTTTCTGAACATTTTGTATATTACGATTGAAAAACGGATCGTTAAAAAAGCTTTCAAAAGGATCACGTGAACGTCGTTGTTCTGTTTTTCCCTGCACCTGAGCCACACACTCCAATTCCATAGGATCAATCAGCAATTTTCCTGTTTTTTGTGGAAACAATGCCATCTTACGAATATCAGCTACTACATATTCATCGCCATTAATTTTCTCGGTTGTTTGTTGTAGGGCTGCATTTTCGTCTAATAGATTTTTCATCCAAAAACCTGAAAATGAAGATAGTTTAGAAACGTTTACCGAAGAAACAGGAACCCTTGTATAAATCCTGTAGGTAACAATTACCTGTTCACCAAGTACGACATTTCTTTTATCAGCAATGGCACGCAAAAAAACGTCCTTGTTACTCACTGTTGTGCCATCGGATGTATTACTTTGAGAACCTGAAGCAGAGCCCTGCCCTGATTGCGGGGCTGATTTGGCCATCACTTCGACTGTAAGCTTATTTGATGTATATTGTTTTCCATTCACATTTACAGTTGCCGGTGGAATTGTAAGCGTACCTTCCTGGGGAGCCACAACAATATAGGTGTATGATTGGTTAAACGAACGAGTCATCTGACCGTTTATAATCTGAATGCTAGAACTGGTCGAACTCATCGGACCAGTCAAAATTCGCAATTCTGAAACAGAAGGACCTTTAAAACCACTTCCTTCTGCATTGAGTTCATAAACGATCTGGAACTGCTCACCTACTTCAACCCTACTCCTAGATGATGCTTTTAATGAAACATTCTGTCCATCTGCTATGAATGGAATCAGTAAAAAGAAAAGCATAACAATCTGATATATATATCGATGTGTTAATTTTCCGGGTAGTATCATGTTACAAAGATATGCCATCTTTCCTTTTTATTTTACCAGTCTTTTTCGCTTGTAGATTTTGAAGAGGATTTTACCTTTTGCTCATTCAATTTCTCCAATGTCTTTTTCTCCTCATTTTGCAACGCCTGCAACATTCGCTCAGCATCTTCCTTTGACATTTGCTGTGGCTGTTTTTGCTGTTGTTGCTGCTGGTCCTTTTTATCTTGCTGCTGCTGATCCTTTTGTTGTTCGTCCTTTTGTTGTTCGTCTTTCTTCTGTTCGTCTTTTTTCTGTTCGTCCTGCTTTTTATCCTGATCCTTATTCTGGTCCTTGTTTTTATCCTGCTGCTGTTGTTGCTGCTGAATCAGTTTCTTACGGGCATATTCCAGATTATAACGTGCATCTTCATTTTCAGGATTGGTGCGCAGGGCTTTCTTATAAGCATCAATACTTTCCTGGTATTTTTCCTGACTCATCAGACTGTTTCCCAGATTGTACTGTGCATTCGATTCGATTTCAGGTGTTTTACTCATTTCAGCCACTTTTGAAAAATCATTGGTAGCTTGTTCATAATTTTTTTGCTGATAAATGGCACTACCATGATTAAAAACAGCTTTATCATTCATCGGATTTTGATCCATTACCTTCTGATAATTAATAGCAGCCTCATCATAAACACCTTTATCATAAAGCTTATTGCCTTCACGAATCATTTTCTTTTCACTCTGGCCCGACAAATTCAGGCTAAGAATTACGATCATCAGAACAAGCAAATTAACTTTCATCATATTATTGTTTTTTCCAAAGGTTAATTTTAGATTCCCAATTTCTTTTACGGGCTGTTATCAGTAATTCAGCCAACAGCAATAGGATTGCCATTGCAATAAACCATTGAAACCTGTTCTCATAGTCGGTAAATATCTTCGAATCAATTTCTGATTTCTCAAGCTTATTAATTTCAGTAAAAATGGTTTCCAGTCCTGATCGTGTATTATTTGCCCTAACATAAGATCCATTCCCTGCTTGTGCAATTTTTTGTAACATACTCTCATTCAATCTTGTAACGACAGTATTTCCCTGCTTATCTTTTCTGAAACCGGTTTTCTTTCCATACTCATTGTACATTGGTATCGGCGCACCTTCAGCTAGTCCCATTCCTATTGTGAATACATTGATACCCGCTTTAGCGGCTTCATCTGCCATATCAGAAGCATTTTCTTCGTGATCTTCACCATCTGAAATAATTACAACTGCTTTATTTCTATCATTCTGATCAAAAGACTTCATAGCGATCTCAATTGCTTCGCCGATCGCGGTTCCTTGTGATGGCACAATTTCGGTATTTATGGTTGATAAAAACAATCTTGCTGCCGCATAATCTGTTGTTATCGGTAGCTGAATATATGCTTTACCAGCAAAAACAATGATGCCAATACGGTCGCCTTCAAGCTTATCAAGTAAGCGGGATATGGCTTGTTTAGACCTTTCGAGACGGTTTGGCGCAATATCTTCGGCCATCATCGAGTTTGAAACATCAATAGCAATAAAAATATCGATACCTTCACGTTTAACTTCTTCCATGCGAGCTCCTGACTGAAGGTTTGCCAGACCAAAAACCAGAGCACTGACTGCCAACAGAAGCAAAATCATTTTGATCCATGGTCTGCCGACAGATTTCAAAGGAATCAAAACCTTCATAAATTCCTGATCGGCAAATCGTCGCAATGTCTTTTTCTGTAAATAAATAACAAAAAGATACGCTGCAATCATCACCGGGATAAGAATCAAAGCATAAAGATATCCGGGTCGTTCAAATCTTAGAATTTCGTTCTCCATCTTTCCGGTATTTATGTGATTGACCTGAACCAGGTATTGCGCAACAGAAATTCAAGTAACAGCATACCCAGCGCAAAAATCGCCAAAGGCAAGTATTCTTCATGTTTGCGTTTAAATTCGGTAACATCAATTTTTGAGCGTTCAAGTTTATCTATTTCCTGATATATTTCAGCAAGTTTTTGGTTCGATGTAGCTCTGAAATATCTTCCATCGGTTTTCTGTGCGATATTTTGCAATAAAGGCTCATCAATTTCAACCTGCATATCACGCAGTTGAATTCCAAAAGGGGTTTGAACAGGATAAGGAGCTGTACCATAAGTTCCTACGCCAATTGTATAAACCCTGATACCAAAAACTTTCGCGATTTCTGCTGCAGTCAGTGGATCAACAGCTCCTGCATTATTTACACCATCGGTTAACAGAATCACCACTTTAGATATGGCTTTACTGTCTTTAAGGCGTGTAACTGCTGTGGCAAGACCATCCCCGATGGCTGTTCCGTCTTCGATCATACCACTTTTAATACCATTGAACATATTCAATAATATAGCGTGATCCGTTGTAAGAGGAACCTGTGTGAATGTTTCTCCACTGAAGATGACAAGGCCCATACGATCACTTGGACGACCTTTGATAAAATCGGCTGCCACTATTTTTGAAGCCTCCAAACGGTCAGGTTGCAAATCGCGGGCAAGCATGCTACCCGAAACATCGAGTGAAATAACAATATCTATTCCTTCAATGGTTACATTTTGGCCGGATGAACTACTTTGTGGTCTGGCCAGTGCAACAACCAGAGCTATTAAAGCCATCTGCCGCAGGATAAATAAAATGTGGCGTAAATATACACGCCAACTTTTCGGACCTTGCTGAAACATGCCTGCATCTGAAAGTTGAAGGAACGCCTGTTGTTTTGCATGACGGAAATAATACCAGACTGTCAATGGAATTACCAGAAACAGAAGATACAAATAGGCTGGATTAGCAAAAACTATATTGTCAATCATAAAGCCTCCTGATTTACTTCTTCGAATAAAACTGCAGGTTCAGGAACCATTTTCATTATCGCGTGACTTTCATTTACGAAATCGATCAGATGATTCAGACTAAGATCATTTTCTATCGCTCCGGGAGTGGCTTTAGCGAATTTTACAAAGTCGGCAAGATGTAACACTTCACTCAGTTTACCAACAGCATCGGCATTGATTTTCAATGGCCTTATGCCATCTAAGATTTCCTCGGTCGTCATCTCAACCGCATTCACTTTAAATTGCTCCTCAATATACCATCTGGTTATATCTGTCATTGCAGTGTAATGTTCTTTTACCTGACCAGTTTGCCAAAGTTTCTGATAACGAAGTTCTTCCAACTTTTCCAAAGCAATGACGTAAGGTGGAATCTGTGGTTTAGCGAATGCCTTGATTGCGGGCAATATCTTACGCCGACGTTTAATATACCAGAAAATTCCATAGATAAATAATCCAAGTCCCAGAACTGCTAACAACCAAGGCAATATTTCCATAATCGTGATTGGTTCTCTCACCGGTCCAATGATAGGTTTAAAAGCCTGTGTGGTATCAACAGAAACAGTTACAACTGCAAAACTGACCGGATTTGATTCGGCTGTAAAATGTGTGGTATCACCTTTGGGTTTAAATCTTAGTTTAATGGCTGAAATCGACTTACGGCCAGTATCAAAAGAAGTCAGTACAACTTTCTGTTTCAGGTGAATATTTCCACTTTTGTCAATAGGAATTTTTTCGACCCTACCCTGAGACAAAACCTCTATCTGACCTGGCAATGAATCAGGCCATACAGGCCATTCAACCTCAAATCCTTCGGGAGCTTTCAGGTTCAACTCATAAATAAGGTGCTTGCCAATCGAAATGGAGTCGTTACTCAATGTGCTTAATGCTTCAACAGATTGACAATGTGATTTATGAAAAATCCCCAAGTTTAATAAGATGATAAGATAAAAGAATGTCCGTTTCATTATTGACGTGCCTCCCTTTTCTTAAATAGTTTCATCAGTGGTTTGACATAGTCATCATCTGTAAATATCAGGGCATTATCGACACCACTTTTTTTGAATATTGAATTCAACTCCTCTGTCTTTTTCGAAATCCAGTATTTATAGAAGGCTCTGGCATCACTACTGGATGTATCCACCCAATGTTGTTTTCCGGTTTCAGCATCCTGAAATTTCACGAGCCCTATGGATGGTAACTCATTTTCACGTCTGTCAGTGATACGAAGTGCAATCAAGTCGTGTTTTCTTGCGGCAATTCGAATTGTTTGTTCAAATCCATCGCTGATAAAATCAGAAATAACGAAAGCTGTTGAACGCTTTTTAATTGCGCTGGTCAAGAACTTCAACCCCTCTCCGACATTGGTCTGGCGGTGTTTTGGCTCAAAACTGATTACCTCACGTATTATTCTTAAAATATGACTAGTTCCTTTTTTCGGAGGAATAAATTTCTCAACCTGATCACTGAAAAATATAACCCCCACCTTGTCATTATTCTGAATAGCTGAAAATGCCAGAACAGCTGCCAGTTCAGCCACCAGCATCTTTTTCAATTGTTTAACTGTACCGAATTCATTCGAACCGGAAACATCAATCACAAGCATGACTGTCAGTTCACGTTCTTCTTCAAATATTTTAATATAAGGGTGATTGAATCTTGCTGTAACATTCCAGTCAATATTGCGAATGTCATCACCATATTGGTATTCACGCACTTCGCTGAATGCCATACCACGACCTTTGAAGGCACTGTGATAGTGTCCGGAGAAAATCTGGTTCGACAAACCACGGGTTTTTATTTCGATTTTTCGAACTTTCTTAAAAATATCTGCCGAATCAACAGTATTCAACATTTCAATTTTTCAAATTTATTAAGATTCAACTTTTTTCATAACCTGACTCTTGAAATTCACAGTTCAATTTCAAAAGAAAATTTCTCACTTCCAATCATTAGTTAAAACAATCCAGTATTTGGAGTAATTTAGTCTGACTAAGGCACTTCGATCGTATTCAGAATTTCATTGATAATTTCTTCGCTTGTGATATTTTCGGCCTCCGCCTCATAAGTGAGACCGATACGGTGACGCAAAACATCATGTGCAACAGCGCGCACATCTTCAGGAATAACATATCCGCGACGTTTGATAAATGCAAATGCTTTTGCAGCCAGTGCCAGATTTATACTTGCTCGTGGTGATCCTCCAAATGAAATCAAACCTTCGAAACGTTTCAGACGGTATTGTCCGGGATAGCGCGATGCAAATACAATATCAGTGATATAATTTTCAATCTTTTCGTCAAGATAAACTTCCCGGGCAACAATACGGGCTTTGATAATATCTTCAATTGAGATAACACTCATGGTTGTAGCAATCTCGTTAGAGATATTCTGCCGCATGATTAATTTTTCTTCTTCCTTTTTTGGATAATTAATCACCACTTTCAACATGAATCTATCTACCTGTGCTTCAGGGAGCGGATAAGTACCTTCCTGTTCGATGGGGTTCTGGGTAGCCATAACCAGAAATGGATCAGGCAGTTTGAAGGTATGGTCACCAATCGTTACCTGACGCTCCTGCATCGCTTCAAGCAATGCACTTTGAACTTTGGCTGGTGAACGGTTGATCTCGTCAGCCAAAATGAAATTCGCGAATATTGGTCCTTTACGAACAACGAATTCTTCCTTTTTCTGGCTGTATATTAAGGTTCCGATTAAGTCAGCGGGTAACAAATCGGGTGTGAACTGGATCCGGCTGAAATCAGCTTTGATTACATTGGCCAGTGACTTTATTGCCAAAGTTTTTGCTAAACCCGGCACACCTTCCAAAAGGATATGACCATTGGCAAGTAATCCGATCAACAAGCGTTCGGTCATCGATTTCTGACCAACAATTACCTTGTTCATTTCCATATTCACAAGGTCGATAAACTGACTTTCGCGTTGAATACGTTCGTTCAATTCTCTGATATCTGTTGTTATCATGGGTTTAAGATTAGCTATTTTTGGTGGGCAAAGGTAAAAAACCTACATCAGTAAGCGCGTTAAAAAAAGTTAAAGGAGATTAACAAAAGTTAATGTTTTCAGGATATTCCGATTGATCCAGAGTCTTTTTTACCATAATAAACATCCCATTTTAAGAATAGTTGTATCTTGCATCATGATTTAATAAACATGATTATGGAGTTTAGTGCAGAACAAATAGCCAGCTTGCTGGGTGGCGTAGTAGAAGGTAATCCCAACGCGATGGTTTCGAACCTGTCCAAGATTGAGGAGGGAACAGAAGGAACACTAAGTTTTTTGGCCAACCCCAAATACACCCCGCATATTTATTTAACCGATGCATCCATTGTGATAGTGAATGATAGTTTTATTGCAGAAAAGACAGTAAAACCCACATTGATCCGTGTTCCGGATGCTTATTCAGCATTTGCACAACTGCTCGAAATTTATCAGAAATATAAAAATGATAAAAAAGGAATAAGTACATTGGCATTCATCGCTTCAACGGCAAGTTATGGTGATGACTTTTATGCCGGTGAATTTGTTTCGATCGGAGAAAGAGTTGTGATTGGCAACAACGTTAAAATATTTCCTCAGGCATATATTGGTGACGACTGTGTTTTGGGTGACGACACCATTGTATTTCCGGGGGCAACTTTATATGCAGGCACAATTGTTGGTAAATATTGCACTATACATGCTGGTGTTGTTATTGGTAGCGATGGTTTTGGATTCGCACCACAGGCTGATAACCAATACAAAAAAGTTCCTCAGACAGGCAATGTTGTTTTGGAAGATTATGTTGAGGTTGGCGCCAATACGACCATTGACAGAGCTACTTTGGGCTCTACCATTATCAGGAAGGGTGTTAAACTTGACAATCTGATCCAGATTGCCCACAATGCTGAAGTCGGAGAAAACACTGTAATTGCAGCATTAACCGGGGTGAGTGGCTCAACCAAGATTGGCAAACATTGCATGATTGGTGGTCAGGTCGGACTCGCAGGTCACCTTACTATCGCAAATGGAGTTAAACTTGCAGCACAATCGGGTGTAGCTTCCAGTCTGAAAGAAGAAAATCAAATTTGGATGGGATCTCCTGTTGTTCCTATTGCTGAAGCCAAGAGAACTTTCATCCATCTCAGACGATTGGACCAGCTTTCCAAAAGGGTTCAGGAACTTGAAAATAAGCTTGCAAAGCTATCCGAATGAATTTTTGTCTACTGAATTGTAAATGTTTTACTTTTGTCGGCTGAAATAAAGGAATATTTATTCCATTCAATATGTCGATATGATTGAATACCAACATACACTGAAGTCATCTGTCAGTGTTCGGGGAACAGGCTTACACACTGGCCAGCATGGAACAATCACATTTGTTCCGGCGCCACCGAACCATGGAATCAAGTTCAAAAGAATTGATTTGCCCGGAAACCCTATTGTTGAGGCACTGGTTGAGAATGTAATTGATACTGCCAGAGGAACTACCCTGGGAAAGAATGGTGCTACCATTTATACCATGGAACATGCGTTGGCTGCTCTGACTGGCTTAGGTATTGATAATGTGCTGATCGAACTCGATGTAGAAGAAATACCAATACTTGACGGCAGTTCGAAACAATTTGTTGAAGCATTTGAAAAAGTGGGTTCTGTTGCACAGGATACAATAAGAAATTACTATGTCATTGAAAAAGAAATCTTTTTTGAAGACAAGGAAAAAGGCATTGAAATGAAAATTGTGCCTTGTGAGACGTACAAAATTGATGTGAAAATTGATTATGGAACCGAGGTCTTGAATATTCAATTTGCTGAATTACATAATCTTGCTGATTTTAAAAAAGAGATTTCTCCCTGTCGTACTTTTGTTTTTTTGCACGAACTCGAGTTTTTATTGAAGAATAATTTGGTTAAGGGGGGCGATTTAAGCAATGCCATTGTATTTGTAAACCGCAAAGTGAGTCAGGAAGAACTAGACCGTCTTGCAGAACTATTCCATAAACCTAAAGTAAAAGTAAAAGATGAGGGAATTTTAAACAACCTTGATCTTCATTTTGAAAACGAACCTGCCCGTCATAAATTACTCGATGTTCTGGGTGATCTTACACTTATCGGAATGCCAATTAAAGGACATATAACCGCTTACAGACCTGGACATTATGCAAACACAGAATTGGCTAAATTGATAAAACAACAAATAATAAAAGCTGTACTATGATAAAATTACCTCCTTTTGATCTTTACAAAGATCCGGTTTACGACATCATTAAGATTCAGAAAATTCTTCCACATCGCCCACCGTTTTTATTGATCGATAAGATCATGGAGATTTCGGAGGAACACATAGTTGGCGTGAAAAATGTAACCATGAATGAACCTTTTTTCGTTGGACATTTTCCACAGGAGCCAGTGATGCCCGGTGTTTTAATAATTGAGGCTATGGCGCAGACAGGTGGAATTTTTGTGCTTCATCCAGTTCCTGACCCGGAAAACTATATCACCTACTTTTTAAAAATAGATGATGTAAAATTTCGTCACAAGGTTGTTCCCGGAGATACACTTGTATTTTCACTTGAACTCACTTCACCCGTTCGTCGTGGTATATGCAATATGCGTGGTGTTGCTTATGTTGGCAACAAAATCGTAACAGAAGGAACACTTATGGCACAAATCGCAAAGAAACATTAACAGGGAAATAATAAGAAAATGAATCAGCCCCTTGCATACGTTCATCCACAGGCAAAATTAGCCAGCAATGTGGTTATTGAACCTTTCGTAAATATTGAAAAAAACGTAATTATAGCAGAAGGCACCTGGATTGGCTCAAATGTCACTATCATGGAAGGTGCAAGAATTGGCAAAAACTGTCGTATTTTCCCTGGAGCGGTTATTTCAGCAATTCCTCAGGATTTAAAATATGCGGGTGAAGATACAATCGTCAGGATTGGCGACAACACCACTATACGCGAATTCGTTACTATCAACCGCGGGACAAAGGCAAACTGGGAAACAGTAGTTGGAAACAACTGTTTACTAATGGCTTATGTACACGTTGCACATGACTGCATCATTGGAAACAATGTAATTCTTGCCAATGCATGTACGCTGGCCGGACATATACGTATTGATGATTGGGCCATTGTTGGAGGTCTTGCTGCTGTTCATCAATTTGTTCAGATAGGATCACATACTATGATTTCAGGTGGTTCTTTGGTGCGAAAAGATGTTCCTCCTTTTACCAAAGCAGGACGTGAACCACTTTCGTACGTTGGTGTTAACTCAATTGGGTTACGTCGTCGTGGATTCAGTGAAGAACGGATCAATGCAATACAGGATGTTTACAGAACGATGTATCTCAGGGGAAAAAATGTTTCGCAATCCATAAATTATATTGAAGCAAATGTACCTGCATCACCTGATCGTGATGAAATTTTGAATTTCATTGCCAACTCAACACGTGGCATTATGAAAGGATACGGAAAATCAAGAGAAAGAGAATAGGTGTTTTGTCCGGCAATGAAATGCATTCATTGCCAGACAAAGAGTTTCATTTACATTCCTATTGCTTTTCTTATCAACGCGTTGTACCATTTTGTTGGTAATATCAACACCAATCTTTTCATAAAACGAGCTGAAAATGGTCCACAATAATTTGTTTTAGGACATTTTGATATTGCAGCCTTCAAAACCAAACGTGCGATCACTTCCGGTCCGGCAGTTTTACCCGGTGTATAATTTAAACGCATCAGTTTACTCACTCTTTCAGCCATATTCTTATACACTGTATGACCTGAAGTCCGGTCAAGTGAATCAAAGGCAATATCCTGCCAACCTGTAAAAATTGGTCCCGGCTCAATGACAATGACCGAAATTCCAAACGGTCTGAGTTCCATACGAAGCGCATCCGAAAACCCTTCAACAGCAAATTTTGTTGCATGATACCAGGCGCCCATCGGAAAAACAATCTTCCCGGCAACAGAACTGATATTTATGATTCTGCCACTTCTCTGGCTCCTCATCTGCGGGATGACTGCTTTTGTTACAGCGGCCAGACCAAATACATTAACTTCAAATTGCCTTCTGACTTCTACCATATCCACATCCTCAACAGCGCCATAAGAACCATACCCAGCATTGTTTAACAATAAATCAATTCGATTATCAACTGTAATTAATTGATTAACAACATACTGAACCTGAACTGCATCTGTCACATCCATCTGCATTACAACTGCTCCCGCCAATTTCAGATCTTCCATCAATTCAACCCGACGTGCAGTTGCATATACTTTGTAACCGGATTTGAGTAGTGCAAAGGCACTTTCCTTTCCAATTCCAAGTGAAGCTCCGGTAATCAGTGCTACTTTCTTCATAGATCTACAGTTTATGGTTTTTATACAAAAAGTTTGATAGCAATAAATCCCTTTAATGATATGTCTATTTACGTTTTTTAACAGCCTCCACTGCTTCAGCAGCTGCCTTGATAGCTGGTTTAGCTGATATTTCACTTCCAACGGCACCTTTCATCCACAACTGCGGAATGATTCGCCCCTGTCGGAATGCCCTATATATTTCAGAAGAGAAATTCTTATCGGAAATGTAATTACTAAACTGAAATTCAATAAGTTGACCAATAGGATATGCCGATAAATATAAAGGACTGTCTATCATGTGTGAATAAATTGCAAGGATTGGGCTGTCTTTTATTCCAAAAACAGGAGCAAAATACGTATTCCATGTTTCAACTGCAATTTGAATAACTGCTTGTTTCAACTCATCTGCAGTAGCATCAGGATGTGCATACAACCAACGCCAAACCTGAATATCAACCAATGATACACCCATGATCTCTGCATTCGACCACAAATTATCCAGTGCATCCAAATGCTTTTTCATGTCATTTTGCTGCTCCATTCCAAGTAATTCCAGATCACGTGCCTGAAAAACAAAAGCAAGGGCTTCAGTAAATGAGGTGTTTGGTACGCCATTTAACATATAATAATCAACATCATGAAGTGAAATGGTTTGTTCAACATTATGACCAAACTCATGAATCGCAATATTGTAACCTTTGTAATCCATGCCATCGGCGGCAATACGCGTACGTAATCGCGCTTTGTCTGTTTTCATCATGGCACCCCATGCATGACCTGCCCCGCGTGAAGGATCGACAATGATTTTCGATGCGATAGAGTTGGCAGAGTCAGTTGAAAAACCAAATTTTACTAAAATATTTGGCAAATCATTCTCAAACGCCTCCTTGTTTGGATATTTGGCTTTCAATGTACTGTTAATCAAATTAATATCAAGTGTTGAACGTGTTTTAAAACCATCGTACCAAATATCCCATGGTTGTAATTTACGCCCAAGCCTGTTCTCAATTACCTTGCCGACTTCTTTAAATTCAACACTTTGTAAGACTTCCTTAAAGACTTTCTCGACATCTTCAACAGGGATTTCCATTTCTTCATCAAATTTCCGTTGTATATAATTTGGAAAATGTGGTGAATTGGCATCAATTCCTTTGGTAACCTGAAATAAATTCAATAATTGCTGGTACCTCAGATTTTTCTCCATTTCAAAAGCAACTTCAGTTCCTCCCTGAAAAACTTTATTAGTGTATGGATTCCAGGTAAAAGCACTATTATTGATGATAGATTTAGGTATATCCTGTTTTATTATACGCAACATTACTTCATAAATAGTTGCCTGTTTATCAAGGCCATTCTTTTGCGCATAATTCGATTTCAATTCATCACGTAACCCCCAATGGGTAATCAATTTCATGTCTGAGGGGAAAGCGATACCTCCCTTTTTATCGACAAGATTTCCCATATAAATGTTATAGTCAGAGATATAGGCATCGGCATCAGATACGATTTGTGCATAGTTCTGTAAAACATCAGCTGGAATTCTTGATTTAAATAAATCTCCCATCCGCACATAAGCCCAGTCGAGACGTGACCACTGACCCGCATTGGCAGTTTTTTCCTGAAGAGAGTAAAAAGGGAAATTTAGTATAGTAATGAAAGCTATCTGATTGGCAAACATATCATCGTTAAAATGTGCTTCCGGACTGAAGCCACCATAAATACGATCGATAGGCAGAATTTCACCTTTTTCGACATGAAGTGGGATCTTAAATCCAACACTGATTTTATTAAAACTTCCTAAAATCAATTCAATGTTGTCCTGCATTCTTAAAAACATCGCTTCACGTTCATTAGCGTTTTTTGAAGAATAAACCTCACACATCAGTGCAAAATCAGATTCAGAACCATCCGTTTCTTTCCAGAAATAGGCCGCCTGTCGGACACCTTTTTCAATACGCTCAAACTGACTCTGTTCGGCATTGATTTTCAATTTTGAAATAACCGATTCAATAGTGTTTTCAGTAACATAAGTACTTGCTGTTGATCCTGAGGCAAGGGAATTCATTGTTAAACATATCATTACAATGAATGAGGTAATTGCATTCTTTTTCATTTTCTGATGATATTAAATTATAAATGATTTATTATTTTTTTTGAAAGAAGTCCACCAAGCCAGGCGAATGGAATATATACCAAAATACTTACCAGAACAAACCAGATTGGATGAGGAATCATGAACAGATTTAATACTCCACCCAGCATTAATATTGAACCGGTAACGACGGCCAGCAGTAATCTTTTACTTATCAATTCTGTTATAAATCCTCCTACAAACGAACCGATGATATATGCCACAAGCACAAAAAGTAATATTTCTGATGAAACCAATGCAAACACTGCATCAGTATCAGCATTTTCAATTGTCTGTGTAACTTCCTGTGGAACAGTAAATATTTTGTGACCTATTGATTCAACGATTCCAATAGTGAGTATTCCAAAAATAATTCCACTTAAAACAGCGAGTATATTCCGTATCATGTTAATATTGAAATAATTGATTTAAATTTTATAGATACACAAAGATCAATATTTTATAAACACAATCTTAAGAAAGTATAAGGGCAAATTATTTATCATCTGGAAACTTAGCAGGGACAGAAAATTCAGGATTTACAAGAAAATTGTCATCCTGCAGACTTAATATAAACGACTTCAGATCAGCTTTTTCCTGAATAGTTAAATGTACACCTCCCCGAACAGCATGATGCATCAGTGGATCAATATAAGGTGATAACTGAACACCAGAAGAATAAAAATCAATTACTTCATCCAGTGTTTTATACCTGCCATCGTGCATATATGGAGCGCTAAAGGCAATATTTCGCAAAGTTGGTGCTTTATATTTTCCCCGGTCAATTTCAACACCAGTTACGGAAAAGCGATCGGATTGGTCACCAAAAAGAGTATCCTTACCATTGTTATAGAATAAATGAGTTGTAAAAAGTGGATTTGCAGAGCCTCCATGACAGTGGAAACAATCGGCACCTTCTTCAGTAGTAAACAAAACATAACCGTTGAGTTCGCTTTGTGATAATTGTAATTCTCCACGAATATACTTATCAAAACGTGAATTAGTTGAGATCAGTGATCTAACAAACTGAGCAATTGCCTTTTCAATCCGATCGAATGTAACTATGTCAGATCCAAAGGCTTTTTCAAATAAAACAGGATATCCATCAATATGTTGAAATAAGTTTTTAACCTGAATTGTATCTCCCATTAATTCATTTTCAGCAGTGACAGCAATTCTGACAAAATCTTCAATACTGGTAAAATAAGGATCAGGATTATCAGCATAAAGAAACCCATTCCATCCGTACCCAGAAAAATTCCAGACAAGATTAAGTAATGGAAGCATCACATGAGTCGTTTTTTCTCCGCTAATTCCATGTACATATCCGCCTTGAAAAAGGGGATGATTGATACCTGCCTCAAAATTATTGGATTGTATATGACAGGTTCCGCAGCTCATCAATGAATCCGGATGTGTGCGACCACTCAGCCGGCCATCATAAAACAGAAATCTACCTAAATTCACCCCTTCAACAGTCATTGGGTTGTCAGACGGGATATTTAAATTTGTGGGAAAAGGAAACGGAATGTCAATCAGATAAGGTGCTGCTTTGAATGATTCAGTATTATTGTCTTTATCTGAACACCCAAAAATAAATAAGGAGGCAAAAATAATAGTCAATAAATGTCTCTCAAAACGAAACATAATTTAAAAATTGTCTACACTAAGATGAAAAACAGATAATCCATTTTTACGTGCAACTTCCTGTGCGTTTTGCTGTTGCATAATACTTCCTCCCCAATCATTGTGATTATACGATTGCTCTCCATCAAACCATTTTTCAATCTGCATTTCCAGCTTGATTATGCAGTCAGATTCCTGAAAAACACTAAAATCTATATTTTGAGACACCTCAAAGTAATTTTGAACAAATGAACTAACCTCTGGCAAGGAATAAGGTGGATTGAAGCCTTCACAATGTGTGTAAGAACTGGATTGTCCAAAATCAAAATAATCAGTTAATCCATTTGATTTTTCATAATAATTTTGCCCAATGCCCAAATGGAAATTGAAAGGAGCCAACTGTCCGTCCTGATTCATCCATTTTCCATTGAGTTTCATATAATGATATCCTCCACCCAGATATTCAGGCCAAAACATGAATGATTCCGGCGGGTTAACAAAACGATAATTGGTATTAGCCAATTCATTAAGCCCAAAAGTGAACTTAAAAGCAATATATTCCCCAGATGGAAGTCCGGGCAATTGAATCGAACATGTCGAAATTAAATCTGTATCAACATAAAAAACCCCATCATCTATGGTTGGTTTTATGGTGGTTCCATCAGGTTTAACCAATTCAATATCAGATATAAACCATTGAATATTACTTATAAGATATTCGTTCCCCGCTTTGTTTTTGTAAATAAGCGAGTCTTTTTTTAAAATCTGACTATCTATTGTGTGAACTACTTTAAGGATTATCGAACCAGTTTCATCGACTTTTTCATCACTTTCTTTTGAACATGAAGTTAAAATCAAAAAAAATAATGCTATAAACAATAACTTAAAGGCATTCATTATTATTGTCAGTTTATGTAACAATTATAAAACATATTACAAATCATCTATTAAAAACACATACAATTCTTTAGGGCCATGTGCCCCGATTACCAATGTTTTCTCAATGTCGGCTGTACGACTTGCGCCGGTAATAATTGTTATCTGAGTGGGCAATCCATCCAAATACTTTGTTTTGAGTTCCTGAAAAGCTACTTTTATTGACGGAACAACCTGAGATGTGTACGCAATAACCAAATGAACATCTGGATACGCATAGGCGCTGCGTGAACCACTATTTACATCAGAGACAACTATACTGCCTGTTCGTGCTATCAGTCGCTCACAACTTGTTAAACCAACTACTTCACCAGCTGAATCCTCCATAACATCCGAATGATGCGGAACCTTTCCCGCATCAAGAATAGAAGATACTTTTTCACTGACACACCAAATCGATGGCCAGCCATTCTGAGCCATCAAAGTCTTAAGGTCATCAAGAAAGTACTTTTCATTTTCACAGTAGATAAATTTACCACCTACCGCAATAAGTTCATTTGCAAAAACAATTTCCAAACCTTCGCTGTCATCAAGTTTTTGCATTATTTCAGAAGACAGGTCGGTATCGATATATGGATTTTCCGTTTTCTCGATAAGCGCATTACGCACTTTGGTTAAGATCTGCTCGCGATGTGTGCTTTCTTTCATTTTTCCTGATTATAAACTGGTGTAAAAATATTAAGAAAGTGTTGTGGTACTATTCTCATCGGCATCATTATTATTATTATTTTCTTCATCAGCAACCGGCTCAGCAGTCAAAGTTCCATTTGAAGATTTGAAAGCGACATGCTCTTCCTTTTTCCATGGCCTTTTACCGAAAATCTTTTCAAGATCTTCACCAAATATAACCTCTTTTTCCAAAAGTTGGTTTGCCAGTGTTTCAAGTCCATCACGATGCTCTGTTAATATTTTCAATGCTTTTTGATATGCACTTTCTATCATTTCACTTATCTCTTCATCAATTATCACATTGGTCTTTTCGCTGAAAGGTTTATTAAAAGCATACTCCTGTTGTCCGGAAGAATCGTAGAAACTTACGTTTCCTATCTTTTTACTTAAACCATAGTAAGTAACCATTGCAAATGCCTGTTTTGTCACTTTCTCAAGATCATTTAATGCACCTGTAGAAATCTTGCCAAAAACAATCTGCTCTGCAGCACGACCAGCCAAAGTGGCAGTTATTTCATCCATCATCTGCTCATAGGTTGACAGTTGTCTTTCTTCGGGCAGATACCATGCCGCCCCAAGGGACTTTCCACGCGGTATTATCGTAACCTTCACCAGCGGATGTGCGTGTTCAAGCAACCAACTGACTGAGGCATGTCCTGCCTCATGAAAGGCGATCACCTTCTTTTCGGAAACTGAAATTATTTTGTTTTTCTTCTCCAAACCACCTACGATTCGATCAATCGCATCCATAAAATCCTGTTTTGCAATCACTTCCCCACCATGGCGCGCAGCAATCAATGCAGCTTCATTACAAACATTGGCAATATCCGCACCTGAAAATCCAGGGGTTTGCTTTGCCAGAAAATCTTTATCCACATTAGGATCCAGTTTAAGTGGACGCATATGAACTTCAAAAATCTCTTTTCTTCCTTCCAGATCAGGAAGTTCAACATAAATTTGCCTGTCGAACCTTCCGGCACGCATCAAAGCACGGTCAAGAATATCAGCACGATTTGTCGCTGCCAAAACAATTACACCAGAATTGGTTCCAAAACCATCCATTTCAGTAAGTAATTGATTAAGTGTATTTTCACGTTCATCATTAGCACCTGTAGCGGGGTTTTTACCTCTGGCACGACCAATTGCATCGATTTCGTCAATAAAAATAATGCAAGGTGATTTTTCCTTGGCTTGTTTAAAAAGATCCCTTACCCGTGAGGCACCTACTCCAACAAACATCTCAACAAAGTCAGAACCAGAAATTGAGAAGAAAGGAACATGGGCTTCACCTGCAACTGATTTTGCAAGTAGCGTTTTTCCAGTTCCGGGAGGGCCAACCAACAGAACACCCTTCGGAATTTTACCACCAAGTTTTGTGTATTTATCAGGCGTGCGAAGAAAATCAACTATTTCAATTATTTCAACTTTGGCCTCTTCCAAGCCGGCTACATCCTTAAATGTAACATTGACATTGGTATTTTTATCAAACAGTGTTGCCTTAGACTTACCGATATTAAATATCTGACCTCCGGGGCCTCCACCACCACGACTCATCATGCGCATAATAAAAAACCATACTCCAACTAACAGCAGAACAGGCAGAACCCAACCAATAATTTCACCACCCCAGTTCCGGCGATTAATATTATTTACATAAATAACAGGAGCTTTACCTTCTTGCGATTCCTGCACAAACTGTTCAAACTGCTCAATTGAGCCAATTTGAAATGTATAATCTGGTTTTGGACCGCCAAGATTACTTGTCAGACCATTACTTTTCTCTTCTTTTTTGTATTTTTCTTTGCTCTCTGGTTTCAAATAGATCTCAGCAATCTCTTTATTTACAAGATCAATTTTTTGAATATCCTGTAATTGAAGCAATTCCATCAACTTTCCCTTTTCGATTGATTCAGTTGTTGTATCAAAATTTAACAATTGCAATCCAATGAAAACAATAGCCAAAAGACCATATATCCAATAGAAATTAAATTTGGGTTTATTCGTGTCAGTCGATTTATTAGCCTTTTTCTGGCTGTCATTTTGTTCCTCTTTCATGAGTCTGCTATCTGGCTTTAGTCTATAATTCTATAAATTTTGTTATTCGTCGTGAGCAACTATCTCAGCATCAGCCCACAAATCTTCCAATTGGTAGAACGAACGCGTAGTGTTTAAAAACACATGTACAACAACATCAACATAGTCTATCAAAATCCATTCCGAATTTTCAAAACCTTCACAATGATATACTTTATTTCCTGTTTCACTCTGTACATTTTCGATAATATGATCGGCTATTGCATTCACATGGGTTTTTGAATTTGCATGACAGATTACAAAATAGTCAGTAACTGCATACTGAATTTTCGAAAGGTTTAAACTCAGAATCTCTGAACCCTTCTTATCCTGCACCGTCTTTATAACGCAGGAAAGTATCTCATTTTGTATTTTAGAATTATTGTGGTTATACATCTATATTTAACGAATTAACAAACAAAAATAACCAAAATAATGTTCATATTTTATTCAGATTTCTTTATTGTGAAGAAAGACAAAAAGTATAGTATTTTTGGAGCAGAATAATTTAAATCCAAAATTTTTT
>CAJBPB010000275.1 GCA_903957365.1 uncultured Bacteroidota bacterium | reverse complement strand
AGATCCTTATATGTCTTCTTTAATAAATCAATGGCATCATAGTAATAACTAAGAGGAAGGATCCCATGGTACCTTAATGCATGGTCGATCGATACATAATCTCCTCTTCTTATATGGACTGATACAGCATTTGATTCAATAATTTTCTTTTCAAAGACTTTATTCTTATTATCTAATTCTGGGAAAGTAAAATGAACTTTAAGTTCGCGTTTTATGAATCTGAAATACTCTTCACATTGAAAATATCCAGAGAAAACATTTAGAGAAAGAGGAACTAAATCAGGAATTTTTACAAATTCGTTTTCTACCTGATTAATTTCAAAATATCTTCCAGACTCTTTTCTAAGTTTTAGCAAAATTCTACTTCTACCATAAATAACATCCTTTAAAAGTTTTGGAGCCAACTGAAAATGTAGATTGGGAAATATATCCATCTCAAGCTTTCTTACTGTAAACTGCTCTTTTGGCTTTGAATTTAGAACGTAATAACTATCTTCAAAAAACAAGTTTTGTTTAAATTTTATTTTCAATGCAAAACCTAAAGCATATTGAAACATTTGATTACCCAATCCGCCGATCAATTTTATTACTATCATTCTAATACATTTTAACGCTGCCAGAACTCCTTTTCAACAAATATTGTATTGATATTGGTATCAGCATAATTCATATACCCATTATTAACAATATGTGAAATTAGACCTTCATTTTTTATACCTCTACCATTTGTTGAAAAACTTATTGTTTCGCAACAAATTACTTTTGGTCTAATATTTTCAAAATTAATTGATTTGATGATTTTTTCATCTAAACCCTCAACATCAATACTTAAGAAGTCGAATGCTTTACCATGATTGTATTTTTTAATTATTTGTTCTATTGTAATTAACTTAATTCTCCTAATATTAGTAACTAACGTTTCGCACACTTAAAACGCTTGTGAATATTAGAAAAATAGTTTAAAAAAAGTAGCATAAATGTTTGCTAATTAGATGATATTCATTAAATTAGCAGTGTCTTCCAAAACAACATTTATGCTACAGTACAAAGATATAAATAAGTTATCAGAATTAAAAAACGGTTTTACCCATAGCTGGGTCGAACCGGATTTCATTTTCCGTTCTTTGAAATGTTTTTCATTTTCGGGCATGAACAAAGAGTTGTCATTGCTCAAGACCAAGGGGTATGGTTTCGACTGGATCATGAGTATGTTGATAACAATGCCTTTCATTGGTGTAAAAACAGTAAATGGGTTATCTACCCTGGTTCAAGCACGCAAAGATGTTTTTTATAGAATAAAGAACAATTCTTCGATTAGCTGGCGGTATATTCTATGGCTTTTTGCGGTCAAGTTCAACAAAATAGCTAATCAAGAATATGATAATGAACGAGTTAAATGTCTTATTTTTGATGACAGCACACTCCAGAAGACGGGTAAGCTTATCGAAAAAGCATCCTACATCTGGGATCATGTACAACATAAGTGCGTAATTGGTTTTAAATTTTTGTTGATGGGCTATTGGGATGGTACTTCTTTCATACCACTTGATTTCAGTCTTCACAGAGAAGAAGGCCAAAACAAAGAAAAGCCCTATGGGTTGCGAAAGAAGGACCTGAAGAAACAATACAAAAAGAAAAGGTCATCGGCCACACATGCGTATGATCGCGCAAAAGAAGCAGACGATTCCAAGATTGTTTCTATGCTTAAGATGCTGAAAAGAGCTGTTGCACATGGTTTCAGATTTGATTACGTTCTGGTTGACAGTTGGTTTACCTGTGAAGCCCTGGTTGATGCAGTATTGGGAATAAAAAACCAGGTTACTCACTTAATCGGGATGTATAAAAACGGGAAAACATTTTTTACATTCAGAGATAAACAGCAAACTTACAGTCAGATTAGGAACTGTCAGGGAACTCCAAAACGCTGCCGCAAACTTAAACTGTATTACCATCAGGCAAAGGTTAAACTAAAGGGTAAGGATCTTCAGTTGTTTTTCTCAAAACAAGGTAAAAACGGCAAATGGAAAGTAATCCTGACTACTGACACAACAATTAGCTTTATACGGTTGATAGAGATTTATCAAATCCGCTGGACAATAGAAGTTTTCTTCAAGGAATCGAAACAACTTCTTGCCTTGGGTAAATGTCAATCAAATGATTTTGATGCACAGATTGCAGATTTGACGATAACCATGATTCAGTATATGTTGTTGACAATCAGATATCGTTATGACACTTATGAGTCCAAAGGTGCATTGTTTGATCAAGTGAAGGAGCAAATCATACAACAAAGATTAAATGAACGACTCTGGGGTCTATTTGTTGAACTTGTACAACTGTTGGCAAATTTATTCGACGGAATTGACGAAATGGAGCTGTTTGAAAAAATCGTTACAGATGAACTGACAATGAGAAAACTGACTAAAATGTTTCAATTAATCAACGAATCCTATGAAGCAGCTTAAACTCGAAATGGAAATCTTATAAAAACTGTGAATCAATATGTTACATAATCAAATTATCTCTTAACGATTTCTCTTTCAGTAAAATGAATTTTGTGCGAAACATCAGT
>CAJBPB010000274.1 GCA_903957365.1 uncultured Bacteroidota bacterium | reverse complement strand
CAGGAGGCAGGGCATTTGCCGGTTTTTCAATCTGGTGGTGGTGATGGTGGGTGCTTTATGCGATACCGGTAATATCGGGTAATATGCAGCGAACTCTAAGAGGTTTGCGCGGCAGCTAAGTTTGCGTTGGATGACAGTATTGATTTACGCTGCGGCGCGACCTCGAAGCAGTGAGCGGATGGGGAGTGAAGGGCTTGATGTGGTAGCAAATGGAGCGTCCGGCGGCAAGGGGCATGTTGATTAACAGACGAACGGTTGTATGCCGACTGTCGCGCAGTGCAGCGGACACATGAAGCCTGGGAACGACCACCTGGAGTTGGCAGGTATTGCATAATGCACCATTATCGAGGCAGAAATGCGCTGCCGATTTACTTGTGTTTCAAACTCAAATTTACTCGTCAACCGGCTGGAAGAGCACCCTCTCAAACTTCTCGTGCAACTAACGGGGATATTTAATATAGTGTGCTTATAAGACTGTCCGCAGGCAGGAATGGCCGCCAATAGCAAGGAAGACCCGATGGGCAGGGATACTGACGGCTAAAGTTGCTTAACAGCAGACAGCGGGGGCGTCCGGCGGCAAGGAGAAGGTGATTTAGAGGATTAACGATGGTTTGCCGATGGTCGCATCCCGCCGATAAAAAAAGGAGGGACTATCCGCCCAGTGGGTTGACTTGCGACATTGGCGGCCATGGACTAAAGCGATGGGAAGCTGCAGCAGCGGCAGTTTTATAAGACCACATTATGTTAACATAAACCCGTTCTCGTTCTACTGATAGCTGAGAATATTGGCTACAAAGGACTGCTGGCTTTAGCCAAAAAGCTGCAGCGAAGCTGCTGAGGGGGGTGGGTGGGAACGAATGCAGGCTTTTGGGGTTCTGGCGTTTTCGCCAGAGGACTGCTGCGATAGCAGCTGAAAACTGCAACGGAGTTGCAGAGGGAGGGGGGTGGGACTGCAGGTGTCAATTTTGCTTGTCAGCGAAACCAGGTATCCACCTGCCAGAGGCAGAAGCACAGGGCTATAGCAAGCGAATGAAGGGTGGTGAACCATAGGGCAACTTCAGAAGCCACCGAAGATCCTATGAGTGCAAACTAACGTATCAAGGCTTATGAGGTTGCCCAGGAAAGTTGGATTACAGTTCAAAACATTCTGCGAGCAACGGGTATGAGTGAAGGAATGAAGCGGCTGAGAGAGCTGCGAAGCAGCGGCAGCAGCGAAATGACTGAACGATTACCGGTTGCGAGGTGGTGCCGCTGGTAACGTAAAACAGAATGTACTTCCTTTTCCCTCTTCACTTTCAGCCCAAATCTTACATCCATGCTTTTCAACAAAGTCTTTGCAGATTATCAGTCCCAATCCTGTGCTTGGTTCACCTTCGGTGCCTTTGCGACCGGTTTGTTCATCGAGTTTGAACAATTTGCCTATCAACTCCTTGTTCATTCCAAAACCTGTATCGCGAATGGCAACTTCAATGAAATTTCCTTTTATTTTTTTGGCCAACACAGTTATCCTTCCTCCTTTGGGTGTGAACTTTACCGCGTTGGAAATCAGATTGCGGATCATGCTTTCGACCATTTGCACATCGGCGAATACCGATAAACCTTCAGGAATATCGTAAATGATTTCGATTTCCTTTTTTTGCATTGATCCGGTGATAAACTCAATACTCCCTTTGATTTTGAGCGCCAATGGAATGGATTTGGGAGTATATGCGATTACCATCCGTTGCATCATCGACCACTCTAATAAATTCTCGAGCAAACCGTACATGTTGGTTGCCGATTTTTGCATGTTGACAACAATTTTTCTGATTTCTTCAAGGGTCATAGTATCCAGATCATCAACCATGATGCGGGTATAGCCTAGGAACACATGGAACGGGCTGCGCAGGTCGTGGGCAATGATGGAAAAGAACTTGTCTTTCTCAGCGTTCGCCTTTTGAAGTTCTTCGTTTTTAAGTTTAATTTCCAGCTCTGCCTTTTTACGGTCGGTAATATCCCTCATAATACCCTCATGATAGATTATATTTCCGTTTTCATCAAGATCATACCATCCATGGTCTTCGACCCAAATCTCAGAACCATCCTTCTTTTTCAGGCGGTAAACCCCCATTTCTTCAAGCTTTTCCTGCAATACCAGACTTTCGCGGTCGGTGGGTTCGAAATATAACTGCGTCTTTATATCAATTGACAAAAGATCCTCTTTACTCTCATAACCCAACATATTGACCATTGCCGGGTTTACATCGACAAACCTTCCTTCGTGAGTGCTTTTATACACTCCATCGGGCAACCGTTCCAACAAATTGCGGTAAAGTGCCTCGCTTTTCAGCAGTGCATCTTGAGCCTTCTTGCGTTCGGTGGTGTCTCTATTACTTACACGTCTGCCAATATATTTATTATTATTATCATAGAGCGTTCCACAGATATGATGGATATTTACAATCGCGCCATCCTTTTTCTGAATTCTAAAATCTAATTCGCCAATATCGTTTCTGTGATCGAATGAAAAAATATTATCAAAATGGCTTACGAATAAATCAACATCTTCAGGATTCACAATTTTTTGAAGCAACTCGGGATTCGAAATAAATTCATTTGGTGTGTAACCGGTGATTCTTATGCACGATGGTGACATGTAGATAATTCGCTGATTTTCATCTTGCAAATATTCCCAGTCGCATGTGTTATCTGCAACTGTTCGGAATTTCAGTTCACTTTCCCTTAGCGTTTCCTCAGCCTGCTTGCGCTCTGTGATATCAACCATGGTTACAAAACATTGTTCTCTATTATCATGGCTGAAGCCCGAAAGATGGACAAACATTGGCAAGTTGCCCGATGTTGACAGGGCTATCTCACATTCTTCTTTGACTTTACTGTCAAACAGATTCCCAAGAAAAAGATTGAAGATGGGTTTTGTATCTTCGGAAACAAAAAAGCCAAACTGACTGTTTTTTAAAAACTGACGTTCTTTGCCCAGCATTTTTGACCCGAAGAGATTTAACTCAAAAATTTCACCCTCTTTGGAAAGGGTAAAATAACCCGTTGGTGCAAAATCGTATAATTCGGTGTATTTTTCGGCAGCAACCGCTGCCTGTTTCTTTGCCTTTATGAGTTCAACATTCTGCATTTCCAGTTCTATCTGGTGAACCTCCAGCTCATGGATGAGTTTCAACATGTCGGTTTCAGAAATGGGCGAGCCTAATCCTGATGGTTTCAATTTAAGCAACTCTTCGGCCTTTTGGCGAAGGATTTCGGATTTGTTATGGGTGTTTTTCATGAACTGCTTATCATTATAAGTTAGAATAATGGTGATTTTAAGATCAAAAAATATGCCAAATTATATAAATGATTGTATATCAATCATTTGATAT
>CAJBPB010000273.1 GCA_903957365.1 uncultured Bacteroidota bacterium | reverse complement strand
GGCCACTATCGCATTGATCATCATCAGTGCGTCCATTTTTTATACGAATACCCTGGTCAACAGGTTTGCCAATGTGGAGCGGACCCGTATCAGGGTTTGGGCCGAGACGGTGCAGCGACGTATTCAGATGATTGATTACAACGAGAATTTTTACTCTCAGATCAGCAAACAGGAACGTGAACGCGTTGAGTTACTTGCCAATGCATACCGCCGCTTACTGGACGGAACCACCGATGAAGACCTTACTTTTTTTGTGGAAATTATCCGCAACAACAACAGCATACCGGTAATCATCGCCGATGAAACAGGTCAGATTCTGATGTCGAAGAATCTGCTTCCGGGCGAAGACACCATCAGGGAATTGCAAGGTGAACTGCTCAAACAATTTACTGTATATGATCCCATTTCGATTCAATATTCCTTTCGAAGCAAGGAAATGTTGTATTACCGTGAATCGCGCGTTTTCAGCGATCTGAAACGTGTGCTTGATGATCTGGTAAGTTCGTTTCTGGCCGAAGTCGCATCCAACGCATCCAGTGTGCCCGTTATTATTACCGACAGCTGCTCCGTCAAAGTAATTCAGTATGGTAACATCGATGAAAAGAAAATGCAGGATTCGCTCTATGCTCGGGAGCAAATTGCATTGATGGCATCCGAAAACACACCGATTGAACTCAATTTTCTGAATTACGGCAAAACGCTGATTTATTACAAAAGCTCCGAATTATTGCACCAGATGCAATTTTTCCCGATAGTTCAGATACTGATCATCGCGCTCTTCCTGCTCATCGCTTACCTGCTTTTCAGCTATGCCCGACGATCGGAACAAAATCAGGTGTGGGCAGGCCTGGCCAAAGAAACGGCGCATCAGATCGGCACACCACTTTCATCACTGATTGCCTGGATCGAACTGCTTAAAATGAATCCAAACCAGATTGAAGGCATCGACGAGATGGAAAAAGATGTGCAACGCCTGGAATTGATTACAGAGCGTTTTTCAAAAATCGGCTCCCCTCCTATGCTCGAACCTGCCAATCTGATAGCAGAAATTGAAGAAACAATTGATTATCTGCGCGTACGGAGTTCGAAAAAAATTGATTATCAATTGATCGCACCTGTTTCCGGAACTGTAATTATTCCATTGAATGTTTCGCTGTTTATGTGGGTAATCGAAAACCTCTGCAAAAACGCGATTGATGCGATGGGTGGTTCGGGCAAGATTAAAATCGTTATCAAAGACGAAACGGATGTGGTGATAATTGATGTATCTGATACCGGAAAAGGTATTCAGAAGGCTGATTATCAAACAATATTCAATCCGGGTTTCACAAGTAAAAAGCGGGGTTGGGGATTGGGTTTAACCCTTGCCCAACGCATCGTGCGTGAATACCACAAAGGGAAAATTTACGTGAAATCATCCACCATCGGCGAGGGAACGACGTTTAGGATTGTTTTGAATAAGTAAGTTTCGGGTATGCAAAATGGGGAATGCAAAATGCAATAATATCTACGCAACAATTGCACACGGATGACGCAGATGTTACGAATGACCACAGATTCGAATTTACTTCAGTTGGCATTTATTAACAAAAAAGCCGGAATCCTTGCGAATCCCGGCTTTCGTTGTTAAAATAGTGATGTTAGTATTGATTAGAATTTCAAATATCTATAGCTGATCTCTCCTGATAGGTATCCACATAAACACATCTCATCCAAGTGCAACTCAACCTATAAACCCATAAACCTATCAACTTATCAACCCATCAACCCACCTATTGTTTAATCAACTCAAGGTTCACGCTGATAGCAACCGTTTCGCCAATCAAAACGCCACCTGATTCGAGTGCCGAATTGTACAGCAGGCCATAATCAGCACGAACGATTTCGCCACTTACCTTGAATCCGGCACGTGTTCCGCCCCATGGGTCTTTCACGGTTCCGTTGTATTTTACATCCAGGGCAACGGCTTTGGTAACGCCATGCATGGTGAGGTCGCCTTTCACAACATATTTGTTGCCGCTTACCTGTGTGAGTGATTTACCTTTGAATGAGATGGTTGGGTTATTCGCAGCATCAAAGAAATCGGCTGACTGCAGATGGCCGTCACGTTTTTCGTTGTCGGTGTTTACCGAAGCTGTCTGAATAGTGAAACTGATGTTTGCATCGGTGAAATCGGCTTTGTCGGATAGAATTTTTCCATCAAAACTGTCGAAATTTCCACTTACGTCTGAGATAACCATATGGGCTACTTCAAAATTCACGCTTGAATGTGATTTGTCTATTTTCCATTCGGTCGTTTGAGCCATTCCAAGGAAACCTGCAAAAAGGAAACCTGCCATTAAAATTGATTTTTTCATAGTAATCTGATTTTTAATTATTTATTTGATTTAATTTCATTTTAATTCCTGCCGATCGAATAAATTTTGCCCCCGTTCGAATCAATAGATTTACATTTGGAAAATCTTGTTTACTCTTTCAACAGGATCATTAAACATAAAAAATCAGAATTTGTTCGCAACAGTTTAAAAAAATGGCAGGAATTTATTTACATATCCCTTTTTGTAAACAGAAATGTCATTATTGTAATTTCTTTTCGCTCGCTTCGGTAAAGCATAAATCTGCTTTTGTGGATGCCATCTGCGACGAAATCGCTATGCAGGATCAGTATCTTGAAAAGGAAACTGTGGGCACAATTTATTTTGGCGGCGGTACACCTTCTATGCTGTCGATCAGTGAGTTGAACCGGATTATCGCAAAACTGCGCTTACATTTTAATGTCTCTGAAAATGTAGAAATCACCCTTGAGGCCAATCCCGATGACCTTCATGCCGATTATCTGAAAGCGCTTCGCGAAACAGAAATTAACCGTCTGAGTATCGGGGTTCAGAGTTTTTATGATGATGATCTTACCTATCTCAACCGGGTGCATAGTTCAGATCATGCAATTACGGCGATTGATCAGGCACTTAAAACGGGCTTCACCAACCTCACCATCGATCTGATTTATGGCATCCCAACCTTGACCGACGAAAAATGGCGAAACAATATTCAGCGCTTCCTCGATTTCGGGATAAATCATTTGTCTGCCTACGCGCTTACGGTCGAAGCCAAAACGGCCCTTTCGCATCTGATTGGCAAAGGAAACCTTCCTCCGGTGGACGAACAGCAAAGCATCCGGCATTTCAAGGTTTTAATGGAAATGATGGAAACAAATGGATTTGTGCATTACGAGATTTCCAATTTCGCCAGACCCGGCTTCTATTCGCGCCATAACAGCATTTACTGGCTGGGCGGACATTATCTGGGACTCGGTCCTTCGGCACACTCGTTCAATGGTGTTTCGCGGCAATGGAATGTTTCAAACCTGAGCCAGTATCTTGCGTTGAAAGACGATAAAAAAACAGTGTTTGAAAAGGAAATACTCACTGTAGATCAGCAATATAACGAATATGTAATGACATCTTTACGCACTTCGTGGGGTTGCGATCTGGAACATATCCACAATGTTTTTGGAAAAGAATTTGCCTTGTATTGCGAAACTGGAGCCGAAAAATTCATCCGGCAGGATAAACTTTTCAGGCGCGAAAACCGGATTTTCCTTACAAACAGCGGAAAATTGTTTGCCGATGGTATCGCTTCTGATTTATTTCGTTTGCAAAATTCTTAGGTTACCCAATAAAACTTGCTGCGCTGGTTCATGAAAGAGTTTGAGTAAGCGTCCAACTCAATAAACCTTCTCTTCTCCTCGTTGAATACCAAATAATTCCCATTGGATTTTGTTGATTAGCTATTATGGTTCGATGAAGATACTTTTGGAATCTCAAAATATTGATCATGAAATTTGACTTCAGAATTTTAACGCTTTCACTAACAATCGGCACTTTAGTATTTACAGTTGCCTGTGAGCATGAACCAGATATTGTGGGCGCAACCCCACCTGTTATCGAAAATAACTGCAACCCAGATTCAGTTTACTTTGAAACAGAAGTGCTGCCTTTGCTTGTCTCGAGTTGTGGAATCTCGGGTTGTCACGATGCCGGAACAGCCGAAGAAGGCGTAGTAATAAAAGATTATGCATCAATAATGCGCGAAGTGAAAGCAGGCAACCCATCTGACAGTGAACTGTTTGAAGTGATCACAAAATCAAATCCTGAAAAACGGATGCCACCTGCACCACGTCAGGCATTAAGTCAGGCGCATATTGATAAGATTGAAAAATGGATCAATCAGGGAGCGCAAAACAATGTTTGTGCTGACGACAATTGTGATACCCTGAATGTCAGTTTTTCCGGACATATATTTCCGGTCGTTCAAAACTATTGTCAGGGTTGCCATAGCGGAAGTAATCCATCCGGCAGCCTCAGCCTTACCAACTACAGCGAAATCGCGAATGCCGCTGCAAACGGAAGCCTGATCTCCTCACTCAAAGGTCTGAATGGATATACTTTGATGCCCAAAGACAGTCAAAAACTTTCGGATTGCAAAATCAGACAGTTTGAATTATGGATCGAAGCCGGAACACCAGAGAATTAAACTTAATAAATTTTTAAATCAATCTATTATGAAAAATTTTAAAAAATTATTAGTAGCATCAATTATATTTTTTTCTACTGCCAATTTGTTTGCACAATACACTTTTGATTGGATGCATCCAGCGGGAGACGATCAAAAACAATCCGTTATGAGTATTGTTGACTCCCAGGATAATGTTATAGTAACAGGATATTGGCAAAGCTATCAAATGTTCACAAGAAAATATGATATTTCAGGAACATTGCTTTGGGAAATTGCAGATGCATCAGGAATAAATAGTATATATGAAAAATCAAACTGGATTAATTGTGATGCCAACGACAACATTTTTGTGGTTGGTAATCAATATTCTATAGGCAGTTCTTATGATTACCCAAATGCGATTGTAGCAGTGAAATATAGTCCATCAGGAACATTACTTTGGAAAACCGTGATTCCGATATCTATTCTTATTAATAGTCAGACATCATTTAATTGCCGCAGCGTTGTTGATGCAAATGGGAATTTGTACATAGGGACTGCAATTACTGATGGAGCCTTTTTATATAAAATAGATACTGATGGAAATTTGATTTTCTCTAATTCCAGCATAGTAAATGCACCCAAAAATTTTAATGCCATACGCATTAAAAATAATATGATAGTAGTAGCCACAGGTAGCGGAACGCCAAATGTTGCTCCTGTTTTTGTTTGGGATACATCAGGAACATTATTATGGACTGCTGATGCTGTTGGTACTCTTGCTGCAGACGTAGAAATTGATGAGAATGAAAATGTATACGTATTAAGTAGTCTTTATCACTTGATAAACCCTATCACCTGGGATTATGATGCAAGACTTATAAAATATAATTCAACTGGCAGTTTATTATGGAATTATAACTATGATTTTGGGGGATATAATTTTACAACTCGAATGACTTATGTAAACAATCGAATTAGTGCTGTAGGATATGGTACAGCATCTGGTAGTATCAGTTGGGAAACTTTTCAAACTGATACTAGTGGAACATTGCTTTGGTCTGCAATTTATAATGCAACAACCTTTAGTGACGAATATCCTTCACATATTTTGGCAAAACCAAATGGAGAAGTAATTGTAACAGGAGTTGGCGGACCATCTTTTGACCCAAATAATCCATCTTTCAATCAAATGCCTATTGTACAATATAGTAATGCCGGAGTTCAAAACTGGATAAGTACTCCAAACATCTATGGAGGAACTGGATTAGCAACTTCATTAGCCAGTGATGGTAGTTTATTCGCAATCAGTTCAAGAAATATGTATGTATATCATTACTATTCGACTCCACTTTCAACGAATGAAAATTTGATTTCTAATAAAACTATTATTACTCCAAATCCATTCTCTGACAAAGTAACAATTACATTAAACGAGATAAATTTACCTTCAAACGCAACAATCTTTGATGTGACAGGAAAAGAATTGCTTT
>CAJBPB010000272.1 GCA_903957365.1 uncultured Bacteroidota bacterium | reverse complement strand
ATGTCTTGCAGAATGGAAGGTGATACGCTTGGAAATTTTAACTTCAGACATGATTTTCTTCAGTACTTTATTGGTGTATTGGTTTGCAAATACCATGAATACTTTTTGTTGATCGAAGTGTATCAATGGTATCAATTCTTTCGCCTGGTCAATCACTGGGATAAATGATAGTTTATTTGTTTTGTGTTGTTTGAAGTCAAGATAAACAGCTTCATTCACAATTTTAAGACTGGTAAACCTTAAATCATAAACATCTCTGTATCTCATTCCGGTATAACAAGCAAACAAAAAATATCTTAACACATTCATTTGGCCTTTAGCTAAAGATCCTGACTGGTAGGCTACATGAAGTTGCTTCAATTCATCCAATGACAAGTGCAAAGTATCGCCTTTCAATCTTTTTATTTCCAGGTTCCTGACTGGATTTTCTTTAATCTTTTTTTCTTTGTATGCTATATTGCAAATACGTTTGATGAACTCTAAACGTTTATTCCAGGTTATTTCCTTGTTTTTAAGGTCTTTAATCAAATAAGTACGATAAGCGGAAATGAAGTCATCATTAACTTCACTGAAGGTTAGGTTTGGACGAAATTTGCGAAGATTTGAAAGTCCTTTCCTGTAACTCTCTAAAGTTTCCGATGCAAGCTCATTCTCTCGTTTTACAATGAGGTATTCAATATAATCATAGAAAGACTTAGATCCATAGTTATCATTCCTAAAAACCCTATCAAATTCAGCCAGGGAAAGATTTTTATCTTCATTGGCATAATCATTTTGGATTGTAAGAGCTTTATAAAACCAATTATTAATCAGTTTATTTTTTAGGCGGTGCAATGGATCTGATTTTTTTACCTCTTTTTTGTCAGAAATAAAATTAATTTCCAGGCACGTATAATTCAAAATTGGGTATAATTTTGATTTCCGGCCTATGGTTACACGTAAACAGATAGGAAATTCACCGTTATTTTTTGGACGGTCTTTTCTAAGAATGATCTTAAATGATGCGTTTGTCATGTTTCAAAATGTTTAATTGGGTTAACAATTGGTAAACATTTTGCACAAAACATTGAAGAACCTTGTTTTAATCTTAATCCAACAAAAGATTAAAACCCTGATAATGTGCAAGCTTGAAATATTAAATTTCAAACTTAGCACATCATTGGAGGTTTCGAGCGGAATTCAAAAGAAACGAGTGTTTTCAATGCTTGTAGCGTTACTTGGGTTAACAAATTATTTTATTTTAAGTAACTTATTCGTCGTAAAGCGGTTTTAAGTCTCTAATTATACCTTGCATTTTCTTCAATGTATAATTTTCATCAATAATTTTATTAAGCTCAGAATCATTAAGTCCAGGATATTTTATTTGTAATTCTTTTTGTAAATTATAGAAAGATTCAGTATAAATTTCAATTAAAGCTGAATAGAACATTCTTAAAAGCATCTTGAAATTGGCTGCCTCTCTTGTTGCAGATCCGGCTAAATTTTCATTTAACTTGTTTATATTTTTTATATCCTCATATTCTTTTTTTAATCTTTCAATTTCTACAAGTAAAGCAGGTTTATTCCATTTATCATTTTCATCTTCAAAAAAGACTGTAATAAGGACTTCTAAAACCTCTGAAATTTTTTCAAGAGTGCTAACTGTAAGAGTTTTATTCTCAATTGAAGAATAAAGTCCTCTCTTAGTCATGCCTATTTTCTCAGCAAGTTGAGGAATAGACATCCTTTTATCTAAAAGTAATGAATTTAATTTATTGTAATTCAATGTTTTATAATATAAATGAAAAATAATTCACTATTAGTGAGATAAAACGCACTTTAATGTTATATTTGTAACCAAGTTTATTTTAAATCTTACGCAAAGATAAACAAAAACTATTTTTTTCACTTAATAAATTACATCATGGCACAAATGGTAATTACAGATTTAACAGAATTAAAATCAGCTCTCAAAGCTGCAATGATTGAGCTGAATAATGAAATGGCAAACGAGAAAGAAAAGTCTGCAAAGGTGGACAATCTTTACACTATTAACGAAGTCCGGAAAAGACTGGGTAAAGCACACAACACAATTAAGAAGCTTGTGAAGGCCGGCTACATAAAAACCACAAAAGATGGTCTAATTTCTGAAGCTGCAATAAATGAATATTTACAAAAATCATAAACATTGCATAAAGCATTGAAAACCTTTCAATTAATCCAACTTAATCGAAACATGATTACAAAACCTAAACCACAAAAAATGAAGTTTGAAACTATTCATGGTTTCAGCTTCAATTGGGAACAGTACGGAACTTTTCATAATTTCTTACTGAAGCTACTTTACACACCAACCGAACAATGGCCTGACAAAACAGAATGGCCAACTAACCCCGACATGGCCGCCTACACAGTTGAAAAACACAGATTACAATTTGGTAAAAACTTTCTGATTATCAAATTTGACAGAAAGACATTTGTCCCTTGTGGTTTTTTCGATTATCACACAGAACAAGTTTATCGTTTCGGTCCAGGATCACATATCCAGGAACCTACTCTACCTGAATTTTAACAATAAAAAAACAACATGGAAAACATAAAAGAAAGGCGGCAAAGCCTGGAAGCAATGCCGCCTAATTTCGATTCTCTAAAACCCAAATTGATACTAACAATTAAATGTTAATAACATGGCAGCAAAGATACAAAATGCTGATAACTATACAACTGAACAACTACAAAAAATTGTAATTGAATCGAAATTATTAATTTCTGATAGTTTTGAGGCTCCGCCAATTATATTACAAATTGATGAAAGTGTTATAGGAACATTAGGTAATTTCAGCGCATCCACTGGTAAAGCGAAAAGTAGAAAAACTTTTAATTTAACTGCAATTGCAGCCGCAGCAATTAGTAATAGAACAATTTTAAAGTATAAGGCAAGTCTTCCCAAAGAGAAAAATAAAGTAATATTTATTGATACCGAACAAAGTAAATGGCATTGTAAAAAGGTATTGGAAAGGATAATTAAACTTGCTGGAATGCCTTTAGATCAAAATCCTGAAAATTTAATATTTCTTAGCTTAAGACCTTACTCGCCAAGCCAAAGAATTCAAATTATTGAGTATATAATTAAAAATGAATCTAATTTAGGTTTGGTTCTAATTGATGGCGTTCGTGATTTGGCTTATGATATTAATAGCCCACAGGAAGCGACTGAAGTAATAACAAAGTTTATGCAATGGACATACACATACAATATTCATATACATACTGTTTTACATCAAAATAAAGGAGATAATAACTCTCGTGGTCATTTAGGAACAGAACTAAATAATAAATCTGAAACAGTCTTTGATATATCGGTAAATGAGATGGATAAGGAAAGAAGCATTGTTAGTTCTGCATACATTAGGGATCGAGATTTTGAACCATTTGCATTTTTTATTAATGAATCCAGTTTGCCGGAAATTGATGAAGAATATGAGAATAGAACAGATGGATCAAGTAATAAGAAAACAGCATGGAATCCGGTTGAATGGCAAGTTGAAGCACTTAAAGATTTAATTATCCAGGTCTTTAAAATATCTGAAAATGATTCTTTAAAATATGGCCAACTTACTGATGGTATAAAAAATTATAGCGGAATGGGTATGAATAAAGCAAAGAAATTCTTTGAATACTTTATGGCAAACAAATACATAATTAAAGAAGGAACAAAATACAAAATGACATTGGAAAAAGTGGTTTAGTTTAGTCTGGGTATATATATATATAAACTAAACTAAACCAGTTTAACGATAAATTAAACTGGTTTAACCTAAACTAAACCAGTTTTACCTTACAAAAGAAAGAATTTACATTTTTTGCCTTGGAAAATAGATACAATCATGGATTTTAAAGAGTATAAAAAATTGAATATCAATGTATTCCTAATTTCTAAAGGTTACAAACCTACTATAAAAGGTAATGAAGCATGGTATATTTCACCATTCAGACCGGATGAAAAATCAGCAAGTTTTAAAATTGATCTTATAAAAAACAGATGGATTGATTTTGGTAATATGGAAATTAAAACAGGCGATATAATTGATTTGGTGCAAAGGTTATACAATACAACACCCATCGAAGCTTTAAAAATATTGCAGGAACCTGGTAAAAAAATTGAACCCTATTTTTTCCCAGGCAATAACATTCCTGATTCAAAAAAGACAAAGACCAGGATCCATTTCAAAGTATCGAAGCTGAAAACTCAAAATCTTGTTGATTATATCACTAATACCAGAAAAATTCCGGCTGTAATATGGTCAACTTTCAACGATCAATTATTTGAAGCTTCATATCTGATTAATGAATCTGACATCAAACCATTGATAAATATTGCATGGAAAAACGATCTATCCGGATATGAATTGAATAGTCCTTATAAAAATGCCAAAGGTGAACGATTTAAAGGCGTTGAAGGAAACAAAGCGATAACAACCATACATGGACTGGGTGAAGGATCCTCACAAGATTTAAACGTATTTGAAAGCTTCATTGACTATCTTTCATCATTGACCTATTACAATGCAAAACGTTTTGGAAACACTACCATTGTTTTAAATGGAGTTGGTCAAACAGATGAAATGATAAAAATAGCATCAAATTATAGAACTATAAATTGTTTCCTGGATAATGACAGAGCAGGAAACGAATCATTTCAAAAGATACATAATATCAATCAATTAGCAGTCAATCAAAGTATATTGATTCACCCAAACCATAAAGATTTTAATGATTTTATTACTTGTAAATAGTCAAGTAAATACTTGCAAATTGTCAAGCAAATACTTTCAATAAGTAAAGTAATTGCTTGTAGAAACAAGTAAACACTTTTCAAATGTCAAGTAAACAGTTGAATAACAAGTAAATACTTGCTAATTGTCAAGTAAATACTTTCTGATAGTCAAGTAATTAATTGAAAAACACCATACCAAACACCCTATATTCAATGTCCTTTCAAAATGAACCCTGAAGGACTTTATTTGTAGCCATAAACTAAATAAAATAAACCATGAAAATTCTTATCTTAACAGGAAGTCCGCAAAGCTACTCAGTAGCCAGGATAAAAGAAGAGGCCATAAAAAGAGGCCACGAAATTAGCGTACAACACCCTCAAGACTTCATTTGCGTTGTGTCTGACATTAAATCCGGACATGACCAGATCTATCTGAAGGATTCAAATGAAGATGCCAGGAAAGTACACCAAAAAGAGTTTGACGTTGTTATTCCACGCTTTGCAGGTGCATCAGTTTTTGAATACGGTTGCGTAGTTACCGAACACTTGAGCGGTAATATGAAAATCCCAAGTACATCAAATCCTTTAGGTTTGCGAATAGCATCAAATAAGTTTTTAAGTAGCCAGGCATTAAGCCAGGGAAAAGTAAGAACTATCAAAAGTATTTTTGCATCAAAGCCGGCTGACTTCGCTTTTATAGTGAAAACCCTTTCAGGCCCTCCAATTGTCTGCAAAACTACCAATGGAAGCCAGGGAGCAGGAGTATTTATTCTTTCGGATGAATTAGGAATATCCACAACTTTAGGAGCATTTAGTAAGTCAGGAATTAACCTGGTATTACAGAAATACATTGATTCAGGTGAACCCAAAACTGATTTAAGAGTTTATGTAGTTGATGGAAAGGTTTCAGCAGCTTACAAACGCTTTGCCCTGGATAAGGACTTTCGTAGCAACTATTCATTATCGCATCAGGGTGAAAAGGTGAAACTAACAGATGAAGAAACACAAATGGCCATAGATGCAGCTTCAGCGGTTAATCTGGGGGTTTGTGCAGTTGATATTATCAGAGATAGCAACGATAATGAAAAACCCTATTGCATTGAGATAAACGGGAATGGCAATCTACAGGGAATTCAAAAAGTTACAGGCCACAATGTTGCCCTGGACATTGTTTTGTATGCTGAAAAGATTGGGAAGAATGGAAAAAAATCAGAATCTAAACTCCCTGAAGGAAACAAAAACATTAAACCGGATGCCAAAGGCGGAGAAACTGAAGAAGAAGGTTTTTTCAGTCGTTTTAACAGGTTATCAAATGGAGGTTAAAAGTTAATTAACTGATATTAAACATATTAGGCCTTAAACATTGTTTAAGGCTTTTTTTGTTATTACATTTTCGGTTACATATCAGAGTTATGTAATTAAGATACATTTTCTACTCTCAAGCTTTTCGCACACTTTTTTATCAAAAACCAGTAAAATCAATGCCTAATGTGGTGAAATGTGAAAAGTATTTCCCATTGTCCCAACAGAAAGCCCGCACCGCTCTCAACAGCTTTTGTGATTACAAGAATTCGATTTTTACGTTATATGCCAGGGAATAAGTAATATTTTACTTTTAATTTCAGGTTTAAACAAACTTAACCATAACAATACCAATGATTTATGAGGCTTCAATCTTTGTAATGGTATTATTTTCAGCTTTTTCAGGATTTTGTAATTCAGTATCTTTCATGGCCTGACTGTATTTAGTAAGTGCTGCAAGCTTCATGTTTAGATTCTCACTGGTATAATGCTTTGAAATTACTTCTGGGGTATCGCCAATTATCTGACAACGAACTTCACTGTCAATTCCCAATTCAAACAATGCATTTGAACAAGTATGTCTTGCAGAATGGAAGGTGATACGCTTGGAAATTTTAACTTCAGACATGATTTTCTTCAGTACTTTATTGGTGTATTGGTTTGCAAATACCATGAATACTTTTTGTTGATCGAAGTGTATCAATGGTATCAATTCTTT
>CAJBPB010000271.1 GCA_903957365.1 uncultured Bacteroidota bacterium | reverse complement strand
TAATTAATAAATTATTTCATAAATTTTCGCGATCATTTATTCATAATTAAAATATATAATCCTTTTCAAGCATTAAATATTCATTTGTGTATTTTGCAATAATACAATCTCTATCTTTGTGAAAACAGCAACAACTAATTAGTCCCGTTTAACAAATACAAAATATTATGTTTTTTAGAAAAAAAACCAACATCAATCAACAAAATATACAAATTGCATTTAAACAACATAATAAAGAATCGAATTGTTTACTGATTTATAATATGGGTAAAACAAGTTTGAAATCGGTTGTTGTCAGCTTATTCAATGAAATAGATGAAAAATTTGGTTATCCTTGCATTCCCATTTCTGCAAGATCAAATGATGAGGTTGATTTTAAAAAATATGCAGCTTCCAATCAATTATTTTTCACAGGAAATATCATGAAAGTGGAAGTTCTGGCGAATGAAATAACTTCCACTTTTAAACCAAACGAAAATTCAATGTTTGATTATATTCGATAAAAGCATTGACAACCAAATATCTAACTTATTAGTTTAAAAGCTCTTCTTTTTCAATAAATTTAATCCCACATTCTTCAAGTTCTGCCAAAATTGGTTCATATAGTTCAGGTTTTGTTGGGATAATAACTCCTTTTGAACTAATTTTCCCAGTCAGCAAAAGTTTTACAGCAATTGCCAATGGGGTTCCTACAGTAACTGCCATAGCAGTATGGACAGTATCTTTACCAATAAATCCCATTGCAGAAGTGATTTTATGTAATTGATTATCAATTTCATATTCAAACTCGTGCTGCATTACAATCATATCCTTATCATCTTTATTCAATGACAATTTTGACTCGAGCAGTTGTTGTAAAATCTGGGCAGGCGTAGCATTACGAAGCAAAACAGGTTTATTTTCAAAAATACCCAACCATGTCAATTTTTTCATGATGTCCCCATCCGGATCAAGATTTAAATATTCGCACAATTTATCCTCGACAGGTTTAACCAGATCATAACGCAGAAAAGTATTGATGAAATCACGATAAGTCATTTTTTCCGAATTTTCCATCGTATAGGTGTCATCGGTGCAACCTAACTGAACGAAAACATCCCAGGCTTCACAATATCCCGGTCTTCTCATTGTTCCACGCAACATGGTTGAAATATCTTCCAGATCATATATTTTTCTGTATTTCAATGAATCACGGTTGGGATAGACTTCAAATTCACCGAAATCAAGTACAGTACGAGGCATTATTCTAGCAAAAAGTTTGTTGTATGGGATATATTTGTATCTGCCATTTATAATATATTGCGATACACCCTGACCAGCAAGTACAACGTTTCTTGGATTCCAGGTAAATTTATAATTCCATGGGTTATCGTCAGATTCAGGTGCAACCAAACCGCCTGTGAACGAATAAAATGCGGTAAGTTTTCCACCATTGGCACGAATTCGATCAATTACCTGCATTGCTGACATATGATCAATTCCAGGATCAACCCCAAGTTCATTGAGAAAAGTAAGTCCTTTATTTATTATTTCTTCTTCTTTTTGTCTTAGAAACGGGGAAACGTAAGAAGCTGTTGCCATATTTATTCCTTGTTTCAGACATTCATCCGCAATCAAATCATGAAATCGGGCTGGAAGCATCGAAACTACAATATCCATACCTTTTACAACAGACTCAATTTTATCTGTGTCATTTATATCGAAACGGAAAGCTTCGGCATTGGGATGGTTCATAATCTTACGGATTGCAAGATCTGCATCCAGATCCCCCAGCCGTATTTTCCAATCGTATATTTCGCTTTTCGAGATCAGATAATCGATTAAACTGGTGGCTGAAAGACCCGCACCTAATATTAAAATTCTTTTCATAAACTGATTATTAAACAGTTGTATTCAATAAAATATGCTAAAAATGACAATATATTATATGAAAGCTTTCATATAGGCATAATTGGGAGTAAATTCTCCCTGATGCAGAATGAGTGCTTTTTTTATCGGTTGAGGTAAGGCTAGTTCTGCAAATGGTTTTGTATAATCAGCTTTTACAATTTGTTCAACGTAAGGCAACAAAGCCTCACTAAATGCAATAGATGATTCGAGTGGCAATTCACTGGGAAGTATGTCAACCGCCATAACCAATATCCCTTTTCCACCAAAGCCATAAGTTGGTTTTCGTGTGAAAGGGTCATAAACAAATACCGGATTTTCAATTTCAGTTCCTTTGTGAGTGCACTCTATCGAGCCATCAGGATCACAACTTATATCTCCGATAACCTGTAACTTTGGTTCGCCTTCACTGTAAAGTTTTTCTAAAAAGTCTTTGGTCACAAGCCTTGGGTAATGGTTGTTCCAAAAAATGCAATTAACAAGTACAGATAATTTTGGAACATACTTTTCAAATTGATTTTCGTAGAATTCAGGATGGCCATAATAATGTTGTAAGTCGAAAACTGCCGTACGATCAATTGGTCTTGATAAATCACTTTCCTTAAAAACCACCTTATAAATCAGATTTTTAGGAGCATTATTAAAATCCAGATCGAGTAACTGCTGCGGTGTAACTTCGATTGAAGGCAGCAAATGCGCAATTTCCTGTGCCCCTTTTGAAACATTTCCATAGCCGGTAAATCCAATCACGATAGGTGATATTGACTCAGGTAATCCATTATGCGCAATTTCATATCCTGCCTTCGAAACTGCTTCGCGCGCCTGCTTAAGTGAGGGATACGTATAAGCCTGTCGGATATGTGCGAAAGGTGTATCGATTCCCTGAAGTTTAAAACGCTGCCCAAGAGACCATAAAGAATTGATCATTCCGGCTAATCCAGCAAAACGACCGAAAAAAATCAGACGTTTATTTTCCTCATTCTCAATTTTTTCATAATCAATCAACTGACATTTCTTCTCCATCATTGACCTGAGCATCGGCATATTGTATGGCTGGCCTTTCACAACATGAGAAAAGAAAACATACGTTTTATTCTCCTCAAAAAAAGTCAGGGGCATCTCTTTCACGCCAAAAATAACAGAGGCGTTCTCGAGTGAAGAAACTACTTTTGCACCTGCATCTTCAAAACTATCATCTGTAAAAGCTCGTTTAGCAGAAGTCTGAACATGGAATTCGATCCCTTTCCCTACCAATTTTTTCACATGATGCGGTACTATTGCAACTCTCCGCTCCATCTCATATTTATCTTCGTACCTTAATCCAACGATGCTATTCATAAAATTCATTTGTTATCTACCAGCAAATTTCAGCCTTTTTTTTGGATTGATATGCCTTCAGGAATAGTAATTGCGACTTAAATCTGCAATTTAGAAATTATATAAATTAAAATTTCAAACGTTTGCATTGATAATTTAGAAATGGATACATCTTTTAGCGAAAAACCAACGTATATATGTATTACTTTTGTTACTGT
>CAJBPB010000270.1 GCA_903957365.1 uncultured Bacteroidota bacterium | reverse complement strand
TTACTGAATGCCGGAAACCAGTTTACCAAACTGGAAGCAACCTCCACTTTGTCATCAATTAAGATTGGAAGAGATTCGAGTAATGATATTCAAATTAACGAACCTCGAATTAGTCGCAACCATGCAGTGATTACCGATTTAGGAGATGGTTTTTTTGAAATAAAAGACTTAGGAAGCACCAATGGAACCTTCGTGAATGGTGAACGGATTACATCAAAAAAGATCAGAATTGATGACAAAGTGGAGGTTGCTTCCAGTTTGGTAAACTGGTTTCCGGCATTCAGTAAATCCGGGTCATCTCAACCAGGTTCGAATATTATGGAAGAACCTTATGCGAAGATATGTAAAACCATCTCAATCGGATCTTCCAGACAAAATGATATTGTGATTTCTGAGAGTTTTATTTCGAATCATCATGCAAAAATTTCATTGCTGAAAAATGGAGATTATTTTATTGAGGATCTGGCAAGTAGTAATGGTACGTATGTTAATGGTTCAAAGGTAATTACAAAGAATTTCACAAAGACAGATGTTGTTAAAATTGCTTCGGCTGATTTACCTCAAAATTGGTTTCATCATAAAAATATACAACCTAACCTTTTAAAAGACAACAAGAAAACTATTATTTATACATTTTCACTGGCGATAATAATTACAGGTTCAATTCTGTTTTATCTGAACAGCTGTAAATGGTTTGATTTCGGCTGTCAGCATTCAGCCCAGCAGATTTATACAGAAAATGAAGGAAGTCTGGTGCGCATCATGCATGATTATTTCTATACAATTGAATATCAGGGTGTAAAATATTATGTTGGTAAAAACAAATTATTCAAAGTTTTAGAAGCCAATACGAGTAACGAAAATCTTCTCCCGTTTAACTCGGTATCAGGAAGCGGATGTTTTATCAAAGACGACGGAACAATGATTACATCAGTATTTATTGTAAACCCATGGCTCAATGAATCTGAAAAAAATACCATGCTTGAAGGCGTGATAAATAGCAGAACGATTGATGGATTTTCATTGGATCAGGATTTTACAGTATGCGGAGAAACGTCAAACCTGATCTGGTTGTCAAACGGGATGGTAAATAACGAGCAGAATTATATAGCCGCATCCTCCGTTGTACATTGTGAATTATCGGACGAGAGCAGCAATACCATTCAATCTGTTAAAAAAGTATTACCAGAGAATGCTAAGAAAGTGGATTTTTATTTCGATTCACAAAGTGTAAACCACCTGCACAAAACCAAACACTATTTTTATTGCACACAGAATCCAATGACTTCAAATGCGATCCTGCAGGATACTTTTTACGCTTCAAAAGAAACTTTTGATATAAATACCTTGAAATCTGCACCGGTGAATAAACAGTTGCCAGATTTATCTGAAGGTAGTGTTGTGCTAAATGACAGAGGTGAATTGGTTGGTATTGTGCAGAAAAATTCCATCTTTTTTATCAAACAATCCTATTAACCAAATCAAAACCAACCCATGAAAACATATACTATTGGTAGAAATACATCAAACCAAATTATTCTGGACGATAAAATGGTTAGTCGGCAGCACGCGCAAATAACTGTTTTTGATAATGGTCAGATGATAATTAAAGATCTGGGAAGCAGCAACGGTACGTATGTTAATGGAAACAGAATCAATGAATTTCAGCTAAAACCAGGAGATATTGTGAAATGTGCAAATGTGTTTTTAAACTGGCAGCAGCACATTAATTCTTCAAATCACAATGCAACATATAATGCATCTGATGAAATTAATCCGCCAACCAGAAATGTTAGCCAAAACTATAAGGAAGAGCCTCATCAAAAAGAGCAGAGATTATATATAAGTTCCTCTGTTTCTGATAATTTACCTGCAATGGTTAGGAATGAATTGTCCACACTTTCAGCCCAAAAACAGGAAGAATTTTTTGAGGAGTATAAACGGAAGAAAAAATCAGTGGCTTTGGCCTATATATTGATGTTGCCAATTTTCTTCGTTTTACATTATGGTTATCTTAGAAAATGGGGACTTCAATTTCTCTTTTGGTTTACTGCCGGAGGTTTTGGTGTCTGGTGGTTAATTGACCTTTTCAGGACGTATGGTCTCGTTCAGGATTATAATAAAGATGTTGCTGTTGATGTAATCAGAAATCTGAAAGCTATTTCTCATTCATAAAAAAACAGTTTTAAATTTATCAATTTGTTTCAAAATGGTAAATAATTCAAATTTCTTCAGGTAAAGTTATCATCAGTTATAAAATGCATAATTAATTACGTTGTAACATGAAAACAAAGAAGTTAACTGGTTTATTTGTTTTGGTTATCGTATTTTTTTTAATTCCATTTTTTGGAGTTACACAATCTGTGGCAGTTTCAAATATTCACTTCAGAATTATTGACGATAAGATTGAAGTTTTCTACGATTTACCAATCAACCCGGATTCAGTAATTGTGAAACTTGTCTTTCGTAAAGAAACTGATCCCCAATTCAAATATGCTCCTAAATTTGTTAAAGGTGATATTGGCGAAGGATCCTTTAACTCAAATCATCGTGATCGATGATCATAGTGATAAAAATCTAGATGAACTACAGAACCT
>CAJBPB010000269.1 GCA_903957365.1 uncultured Bacteroidota bacterium | reverse complement strand
TTAAAATCTCTGTCCACAGCGCTGCTATTAACGGAGATTTTGCCTCGTCTGAGGACATAATTCTTCAAAAACCTACTCAAAAATAAAATCCAGACAGTTTCTAAGTTTCTAAAACCTTATTTTCATTTTAACCTTAGTAGCGAGAAGCCATCGGATTCAATCAAACCTTATTACCTTATTTTGATTCATGATTTTTCTCTGACGGCAGTAAAGTTTTTTGGTAAAATTTGATAAATTCTTCGTATTCTTCTGTAAAAGTGACTTTTCGATGGTGTTCAGGTTGATTTAAGATGTATTTGCAAACCCGGTCAATATCCGACTTAGATACTGAAAATGCAGACGCTGATTCTTGCCAGGCAAATTGATTGTTACAGAGTTTGTTTTGAATAATAAATCTTTGGCTACTCTCTGCAACAATACAAGCCATGGTTTCTTCTGAAATTTTTGGAGAACGCGAAATAAGAAAATGTACATGCTCGGGATTAGCATATATCGCATATAATTGAGAATCATTGTTTTTTACAATACCAGTAATATATTTTTCAATTCTTTCCCTGTGCGTTTCAGAAATAAGCGGTAACCGGTGCAAAGTGGTTAATATAAAATGGCTGTATAAATTATTATATTCTATTTTCATCTTAATTAACTAAAAATAAGGTAATAAGGTCAATGAATTGTTTTTTTTTTTGTACTAAGGTTTTTTAAGGATGATAAGGTTTTATATCAAACAATTTAAATTTTGAATATGATAAAACTATGAACTTTTCCAGCACATCAAAATAAACTTTGCTTTAATTATTCTGTTAATAAGGTTTCAAGAATTTCTATTTACATTGGTTTACTCAGATAATCGTTGCAGACAACCGTAATAGCTTTTTCGCTGACACCTTTTTGTACAAACGCCGTTTGTGTTATAATCCATACATTCTGATGAAGCAGATGAATTTGTCGATTTGTTTCATAAATGGCAATTCCCGGAATATTCAAATCCAATACAATTCAATACATATCCGGTTTATTGCAGATTGTATCATTAGCCTCAATTCTGTATTTTACTGACAATATTTTGTTGTTGAATTTTTTCATTGATAAATTCATCAGATGGTCAAAAATCTCATCAGCGTTAACAATCAGAATTTTATCTTTTTTTAATGTTTATTTTATGTCGCTTTTCTATATTTCTTTTATAGAATCGGCATTTGTTGAAGGAACAAACCTGCACGGGATCGTAAAATAGAAAACAGAACCTTTATCCATCGAAGCATCATCAGGATTACTTTCAACCCTGATTTTACCACCCAACATCTCCACAAAAGCCTTTGCAATTGACAAACCCAGTCCTGCGCCCTGCAGAGCATTTTTATCATCAATATCTGCCTGAACAAAACGGTCAAAAATGGCTTTTTGTCTGTTTTCCGGAATGCCAATCCCGGTATCTTTTACATAAAATTCCAGTTCGGGTTTTGCTTCATGTGAAGCGGAATTTTTGGCCTTGTGATTAATGACTTCATATCCAAAGGAAATGGTACCTTCATTGCAATATTTTATCGCATTTTTTAACAGATTCGTTATGATGGAATTCAATTTTTCACGATCAGTGATAATGGATGCCTTATCTGTTGGTAAGGATTTTGTTACAATAAAGTGCAATCCTTTTGAATCAGTTTCTGGTTTGAAAAAATCAAACAAAAAATCGATCTGTTCATTAATATTGGTATCAGAAAGTGAAACTTCCACATGACCTGATTCAATTTTAGAAATATCAACCAGATCATTAATGATATTAAGCATCCTTATACCACTCTTCTCGATGATGCGAATATAGGTCTGTTGCAATTCTCCTTTAAGTTCCGGCTCTTTTAGCAGTTCAGCAAAACCTAGAATTCCATTCATAGGGGTGCGGATTTCGTGGCTCATAATGGCCAGAAACGCTGATTTCAGCCGATCACTTTCTTCGGCTTTCTCTTTGGCGATCTGCAATGTTTTCATGTGCCGGGTTACCATGAAATAGAGCAGGAGGGAAGTGATCACAACATAAAGAAAACCTTTGATTATCTGGAATCTGGTCAGCAACTGCTTGTCAATGATAAGATTGTCAAAAAAAGTATCGGAAAAATAGATCCATGATAAGCCAATGATAAAATACAATAAGGTGATTTTGAATTCAAACCTTATGTTTTTAAAAGCGTAAAATCTGGCTTTTTCATTTTTCAGCATTTTTTTAAATTCCTTTCAATTTGAAAACTTTGTTGGTAATATGCCATACAATAATACTGATTGCATCCGAAAAGATATGACATTGAATTTTTTATAAATTACTTTCTTTCAAATCTATACAAGTTTAAAACATGATCTGATCATGCATCATTTACACATTGCGCGGCGGTTTAAGATTGTTAAGTTTTACAGTAAGGTATTTTTGCAGCACCTTAAAAAGCGCATCGTGTGCGATTGGCTTGGTTAAAAAATCATCCATGCCAACCTCCCGGCATTTTTCTTCTTCACCTTTGATAGCACCAGCCGTGAGGGCTATAATCGGAATATGCCCCGCTGTTTCCTGTTCCAGTTTTCTTATCTGGATTGTAGCCTCAATGCCATCCATCTCAGGCATCTGAATGTCCATAAAGATAAGTGCCGGATTATTTTCTTTCACCAGACCGAATGCCTCTCTCCCGTTTTTAGCCTTTAAAACGACCGCATTTGGTACGATCTGTTTGATCAAAGTTGTGACCAAAAGCATATTCATGGTCACATCCTCAACCACGAGGATGACCGGTGAGATTTTATCCGAAATTTCAAAACTATCACGATGGGCGATCAGTTCGAATGTTTTGGTTTCTGTAACTGGCTGTGAATGAAGATTTTTAAGATAGTTGAGTAATTCCTGCGATTTTACTGGTTTAATAAGGTTAAAACGGATCCCCAGTTTTTTACATTCGTTATAAATATCTGTTTCGTCAGACGAGCTGTGCAATAATATGATCGGTTGTTTATCAGCATTTATACCAAGATTTTCGCGGATTATTCTTACAGTGTCAATGCCATTAAGTTCAGGCATATTATAGTCAACAATAATTACGTCAAAAAGATGCGGTTGTTTGATGAGATTGATGGCATCTTCTCCGCTATTGACACCTGTATAAGATATACCCCAGTTCCTGAATGTATGCTCCAGAATAAGCCGGTTGTTGTCGTTGTCATCAATTACCAGAACACTTTTTACATCGGATAACATTTGCGGATCGAGTTTATCGCCCATTTCAAACTCAGTTTCAATTGAAAAGAAGAATGTTGAACCTTTTCCTATTTCACTGTTAATCTGAATTTTACTACCCATTTTTTCGGCAAGCATATTCGATATGGTAAGGCCAAGACCAGTACCTCCAAATTTCCGTGTTGTTGATGTGTCAGCCTGGGAAAATGCCTTAAAAAGTTTCGATTGTTGTTCAGTATTTATTCCAATTCCGGTATCACGCACGGCGAAACTCAGGAAGCCTTTTTTTTCGTCTGATTTACTAAATGTAACTTTCAGTTCAACTTCGCCTGTTTCAGTAAATTTCACGGCATTACCAAGCAAATTGACAAGAATCTGCCTTAATCTCACCGGATCGGTAATGGCAAATCGTGGCAGATCGGGTTGAATATTTAAAAGTAATTCAAGTTTTTTCTTTGCAGCATGGTATTTGATAATGTCGGCTGCCTGTTCGGTAAGATCAATAATGTCAGTGCTTATAAAATCAAGTTCCATCTTGCCTGCTTCAATTTTCGAGAAGTCGAGGATATCATTGATGATTCCCAACAGCGAAAGACCGGCAGTATTCACATTGTCAGCATATTGAAGCTGGGTTTTGTTCAAAGGAGATTTTAGTAAAAGATCAGTGAAACCGATGATTCCATTGAGTGGAGTTCGTATTTCGTGGCTCATATTTGCCAGGAATTCACTTTTCGATTTGTTAGCGCTATCAGCTTCCTGCTTGGCTTTGAAAAGTATGGCTTCGGTTTTTTTCTTATAAATTACCCCTGCCAGAACATTGGCAAATACTTTTAGAAGGGTTATAACCTGATCGCTCCATTTTTTTTGATGTGAAACGGAGTCGAATCCCAGAAATCCAATCAGATCAGGTCCGTAATACATTGGAACAGTGACCAGTGACTTTATTCCCTGTGGTTCCAGAATCTCTTTTTCAAGGATTAATTCATCGGGTAAATCGCTCACTGATTCAATATAAATATGTTCATTCTGCTGAAAAGTATCTTTCCAACGTGGAATAAATGAAAACGGAATACCCTGCAGATTATCAATTTCTGCAGTCACACCTTCGGCGCACCATTCAAATGTATTGTTGATTTCATCATTGATGAAGTCCAGCTCAAAAACATAGGTTCTGTCGACCTTATTGAAGGTGCCAAGCATCTCGAGTGAACGGTTTATTTCAGTGTCCAGCCGGTCCGAATCTGTCTGAATCAGTTTCTCAGATACTTTGGAAATGATATTGTAAAAGTCATTCTGCAGTTTAATGTCTTCTTCCAGTTTTTTACTCTCTGTTATATCAATGATTACAGTGAGTAAATATTTTTTATCCTGGTTTTCAATAATTTCACCTGAGAAAAGTCCGTCAAGAATCAGTCCTGATCTGGTTTTAATTTTCATTTCACGGTTATGAACCGATCCTTTTTTTGAAAGGTCAACGGCCATTTTTTCCTGATAGCCTGATTTATCGAACAATAGTAAATCTCTGGATGTTTTTCCAATCACTTCATCCTTCGAAAATCCTGTTTTGGCAAGGAATGCATTGTTCACCTCCGTAAATATCTGGTCTGGAAAGGAACTTATTGCCATGAGGGCCGGATTGTTGTTGAATATCTTATTAAACTTCTCCAGAGATTCCTGTTCTTTGCTCAGGTCTTTTGAAATGCCAAAAATACAATCCTTACCATCCCATTTACCAAACCAGACGCGTGTTTCAACGGGTACATAAATTCCGTCTTTGCGGGCCAGCGGCAAAGGGCAGGAATCAAATCCGCCTTTAAACATTTCACTGAAAATATATTCAGCCTCGGCACGTTTTTCTTCCGGATGCAAATCCAGAATGAACATATTCTTCAGATCTTCAAGCGAATAACCAAGCTTGCGGGTTACTGAACTGTTAGCATGAAAAATCATACCGGTTTGGTCAGCAATGAAAACCATATCATCCATCGTTTCAAAAAAAGCACGAAAATTGGATTCGCTTTCCCTCAGTTTTTTCTCGATCAGTTTACGCGTTGTGATATCGTGGGTAACGCCAACCAAACCTGTGATTTTTCCCTGCTGGTCGCGCAGTGGCACCTTTGAAACAAGAAGCCAGTGATGTAATCCTTCATTATCAGTAAGATATCCATCAACTTCCAGAATAGGTTTTCCCGTTTGCAGTACAAAACGATCTTCTTCACCTGATCGCTTTGCTTCAGCATCGGGGTAAAGATTGAAATCGGTTTTGCCGATAATTTCTTCCTCTGACCGTTTACCGGAAAGCTGCACCTCACGAGGGTTTGCAAATATTTTACGACATTCAGTATCTTTCACATACACCGCATCAGGTATCAGATCGATGATGGTTCTGAAAAGTGTTCGTTCATTATACAGGGTTTCCTCCTGCAGCTTGCGTTCGGTGATATCACGGATTATTATTAACCGGCTTCCAGGATGATTTTTAATTGGTTGTTTGATGATGTTGTAGTATCTGACACTTTCATTGACTGTAACTTCCAGTTCATCCACTATTTCAGCATTGATAGCGGCATCCATCAAACTGACTACAGTTGCACCGGAATTACCGGCAGGCATTCCAATGACCGTCTTATCCTTAATACCAAGAAATCTCATGGCAGCTCCATTGATGTCCTGAATCCGGTTTTGACCATCGATGGACAAAATTCCGTCAAGTAAGGTTTCAACCAGGGTTTCACGGGCCACAGGAACCAGGTCAAGGAAACGGATATACAGAATGGCATAGGCCATAACAACACCGCTTGCAATGATGCTCGCCGGAACCAGATCGAGGCCAGGGACCGGATTGTTATCGGTGAGATAGATAAGGCTGGCTGTCCAGGGCAGCAGACCGGCCATGAGAACTATCACAGCCTGAGAATGAAAAGTTTTGGCATGGTTAATAATAAAAACGAATAATAATACGGTTGCCAGCAATAACATAATATAGCTGAACAAAACATAACCAATCCAAAAACCAATACCATGTGAATATTCCATCATATTCGTTTTCACAGAAATTGGAGAAAAATCTGTCCAGATCAGATGATGATATTCATTGGTAAATGTCAGGACAAGCGTTGCAACAGGGAATATTGAAAGGAATATTATGTTCCTTAAATTGATTAATTTATCCTTACCGGTAAATCGCAGAACGAATAAAAAAAACAATAGGGGAGAAGATACCGCTCCAAAATAGGCGAGTTTTGACCATAATATTTTACCATTAACTGATGTGGCGGCTGTTTCAAAAATAATTAAAAATGACCAGATTCCAGCCGCGATCATTAGTAAAATTAGTTCTCTGGCTCCTTTCACAGAACGACGATTCCAGGCGAGGGCAGCGACAAAAAACGATACAAAGGCTGTTGCAGCAAAGAAACCAGAGTATATCGTAAAATTCTGATTCATAATTTGATGGTTTATCTAATCCAAATTTACATTAAAATATTGGTTTATTAAAAGAAACAAATCTTGTTTGCGGATAGGTTTTGTCAGATAATCATTACAACCGGCGTCAATGACCTTTTGTCGGTCGCCCATCAGCGCGTATGCAGTCTGGGCAATGATGACAACATTTTTATTAAATTGACGAATAGTCCGTGTGGCTTCAAAACCATTTATTCCCGGCATTTTTACATCCATCAAAACAAGATCAATATCAGGATGATTCCGGCATGCTTCAATGGCTTCCGATCCATCGTGTGCAATCAGGATTTCTCTGCTTTGGTGTTTAATTATTCTGGATAGCAGAAAAACCGATGATACATCATCATCCACCAGTAGTATCTTGAGGTGATTGAACGGTTCTTGGTTTATTTCAGCGTTTTCATCTTTGTTACGGATCAATTCTGGTTTTTCATGAGCATGATCCTGAATGGTAAAATGGAAAGTTGAGTTGGTTTCACCACCGAATGCATCATTATTGCTTTCGACCCAAATTTCACCACCCAGCATTTTTACATACGCTTTTGATATTGCCAGTCCAAGACCAGCTCCCTGATAAGCATTTTTATCTGAGATATCGGCCTGAATGAAACGTTCGAAAATAGCTTCCTGTCTTTCTTTTGGAATCCCTATTCCTGTATCTTTCACGAAAAACTCCAGCTGTTTTCCTTTTTTTAGTACTCCAATTTCAATAGATCCGTTGTGGGTATATTTTATCGCATTTTTGACAATATTTGTAAGGATCGCATATACTTTTTCAGGATCTGTAGTAGTATTGGCAAGATGTTTTGGTAACCAGCTTTTTACAATGAGATGAATTCCTTTGGCATCCGTTTCTGGCTTAAAGAAATCATAGATGAATTCGATCTGGGTATTGATATTTGTTTCGACAAGCGTAACCTCCATCTGACCCGATTCGATTTTCGAAATATCAACAATATCATTGATTATATTGAGCATCCGTCTGCCGCTTTTTTCAATTACCCTGATGTATTCCAGTTGTTCTTCGCCACTGTTATCAGGTTCTTTCAACAATTCAGCAAAACCAAGAATTCCATTCATTGGCGTGCGTATTTCATGACTCATATTCGCCAGAAATGCTGTTTTAAGGCGATCACTTTCTTCGGCTTTCTCCTTTGCTTTTTTTAATTCCTGCTCATCTTTTTTACGTTCGGTAATATCCGACACGAAACCAATAAAAAGTGTATCGGTTAGTTTAACAGCTTTCACCGACCATTGGCGAATTACCCCATCTTTACGGATGAAATGAATCTCGCTAAATGCCTCGCCAGCATTTGTAACGGTTCTGAAGTGTTCTTCAGCCAGATCGAGGTCGTCAGGAAGAATGATATTCAAAATATTTGTCCCCAATAATTCCTGCCGGCTATATCCTGTAATTCTTTCAGCCGCAGCATTGGTTTCAATGTAGATGCCATTTTCATCAACGACAAATATACCGTCGGGTGCATTCATAAGATACCGTCTGAATCTGCTCTCGCTTTCAAGCAATGATTGCTCTGTCTGCTTCCGCTTATCGATATCCCGGCAAATGACATATGTATTTATATGATTGCCATCGATGTCAAAATTAAACCTGGCTTTGTCCTCTCTCCAAAAATAATGTCCGTCTTTGTGTTTAACCCTGAAGGTATAGGTTAATTCTTTGTTTTTTAATTTAATGGCCTCAAATATATCAGAAAAAACCTGGTCTCTGTCATCAGGGTGCAGCATTTGATAAATGTTATCCGAATCTCTTGACAATTCCTCGTCTTCAGTATAACCCAGCTGTTTTATGTATGAAGGTGAAGTATATTGAATCTTTGTATCGCTTCCAATTATTAAAATACCATCCGAAGTGTTCTCTGCAATCAGCCGGTATTTTTCTTCACTGTCGCGCAATGCTATTTCAGCCATTTTACGATCTGTAATATCCCGGGCAGCAGCATAAATCAGTTTACCTGATGGATAAGCCTGCCACTCAATCCAACGGTATGTATTGTCCTTGCAGCGGTATCGGTTTACAAATGCCAGAACTTCATGTTGTGACCTGAGGTTTGAAATTGCTTCTAATGTTGAATTTAAATCTTCGGAATGCACAAAGTCAAGGAAGCTTTTTCCTTCAAGATCCTGCAATGTATAACCCAGTGTTGATTCCCATACCTTGTTTAAATGTATGAAAAATCCATCTGTATCAGCAATACAAAACAGATCGAGTGAATAGGTAAAGTAGTTGTTTAACTCTTCAGTTTTTTGAAGCAATTCCGCTTCAGCCTTTTTGCTTTCGGTTATGTCACGTCCAAAACTCACTATTCCATTGATTTTTCCTGACTTAAAAATGGGGGATGTGTTGACAGAAATTGTAAGAATGCTTTCATCCGGTTTTTTAAAACGTAATTCATATGTACAGGCTTCGCCGCTCATATTTCTTTGAAATATTGCCATAATCATTGGCAAATCCTCTTCAATGATAAGTGGGATAAATGATTTACCAGACCATTCATCCAATGTAAGTCCTGTTATTTTTGAAGTCTTTTCATTAAAGAAAACAAAGCAACCATGGTTGTCCAGTGTCCAGATCAGATCGTTTGAATAATCAATCATGGTCCTGTATTTGTCTTCATTTTCCTTGATTGCTTCTTCCGCTTTTTCTTTTTCTTCAAGCAGTCTTATTTTTATCAAAGCCAGATTTACCTGTTTGGCAACTGATTCAAGAAATCCAATCTCTTCTTTCGTCCATTTTCGTTGTTCAAGGATTTGATTTAATGTAAACAGATAATATCCATGTTCGTAAAAAGCAAAAGGAAACCAAAGTAAGCTTTTGATTTTAAAATGATCATGTAAAATTTCTCCCGATTGGTCATGCCTGAATATCTCACTTACGGTATCGGCATGACTTTCGAGGTGTTTTTTTGTATTCCTGATTTCCGTGAAGGGACTTAGAAACATTTCAAGAGGATATTTGCCTTTTGTCTTTTCAATTTCAGGGTGAACCTGTCCCAGCCATTCTGATAAACCTTCAATTTCATTCTTTTCAAATGAAACATCATAAATCAATGCCCGGTCTAATTTCAGAGTTTCTCCAATAATCCTGTTCGAAGTTTCCAGTATTTCCTCGGTATTTTCGCTCGAAATAATAACTTCTGCTATCTCATTCAATGCTTTTGTAAAATATAATTGCTGGTCGCGGTATTCTTCTGATAATTTTCGCTCTGTTATATCTCTTGTAAGTGTTGTAATTCCATAGGGTTTGTTGTTACTGTCCTTCAGAAACGAAAATGAAAGTTCGACCCATATTGTTCCTCCATTTTTATGGTATTCTTCGAGTTCAATGTTTGGGTAATTTGTGTTTTGATTTGTTCCGGTCATTTCTTCCGGAATATACTTCTCAAGTAATTTTAATGCATGTTTCAATGACTCAGGGGTAAGAACCTGATCGATTTTTAACTGTAGAAATTCTTCCTGGGTATAACCAAGGATTTTTTTTACCGAAGGACTTACATAGGTGAAACGAAGGTCTAAGTCAAAAACTGCGATTGTATCGCTTGTGTTCTCAGCAATGAGCCTGTATTTTGTTTCGCTTTCTTTTAAATACTGTTCAATCTGTTTTCTTTCGGTGATATCCTGATAGGTGCCATACAATGTAACAGGATTATTGTTTTCATCACGTTGCAAATCAGCCAGAAGAATAATATTCCGGAGTTCGCCCGTGTCTTTTTTTAATATCCGTAATTCTAAATTATATTTTTCACCGGTATGCAATATGTCTTTAAGATTAATTTTAGCAAGTTCCTGGTCTTGTGTATGGATGCATGCTGACAATTCCTGAAAATTAGGCTGGCTATCATCCGGAAATCCGAATATGTGTAAAACCTCTTCTGAAGCTGTAAATTTTTCGGTCAGAAGATCAAACTTCCAATTTCCTAACCGGGCTAATTTCTGGCTTTTTTTTAACTCATCAAAAGTTTCCTGAAATGCTCTTTCTGATAATTTACGTTCGGTAATATCCTTGTCGGCTCCTCTGAATCCAGTTATTTTGCCAGAATCATCAGTTACAGGCGATCCATTTGTCAATAAGCAAACCTCATGGCCATCTTTGTGTACACACCAGTTTTCCAGATTTGTGATTGAACATTTTTTTTCAAATATTTTATTGAATATCTTACTTACACGATCGCTTTCGGCAAGTTTCATAAAATCAAACGGAGTTTTTCCAATGATTTCATTCACCTTGTAACCGAGTATTTCTTCGATCTTGTCAGAACAATAGCAATATCTTGCATGTTCGTCAGTCTCCCAGATCCAATCAGTGGTGCTTTGAATAATCGACTGGTTTCGTTCGATACTCGCCGTTAGCGCGGTATTGGTTTTTTTTGTTCTTAAATTATTCAGTCCTATTCCTGCAATTATTTCAATAAATCCTTTGATGAAGTCGAGATATTGTGCGACTTTCTCTTTTGTCATAACAGGAACCAACGCAACTGATTTCAGATATTCTTTTTCATCAAAACCATATTTTTTTGCCTGTTTTTTGAAAAAGTTCAAATCAGGTTTTTTGAGAAAAAATTGCCCGGTAAAGAAATTACCCAGATGATTTCCGTCTATTATTATCGGTAAGGCATTGTCAGCCAATCCAAATGGACAAGTATAAGAAACGGATGGGTTTGCGTCACTGATATGTGAAAAAATATACTGGTCACTTTTGATACAATATTTTTCGGTAAGTGGATC
>CAJBPB010000268.1 GCA_903957365.1 uncultured Bacteroidota bacterium | reverse complement strand
GGTGGTTATCTGTTAATTGACAAAAAATCAATAATATTAACTTCCATCTACTATTGTTAACATGCAATTTGCTTTGCTTATTCTGATGTCAGGTTTATTGTAAATAGAACCAGTCATTTCAATAGGTTGAGGCCGTTTTCTGGTTGTTACTTTGATTGACAATCCTGAAAATAATGAATAATATGCAACAAAATTTCATTATTCAGCCTCTCAAAGCGTTTATTTTTCCATTTCTAACTTTCAGTTTCCTTCAAAATAAACAACCCAAACGGTCAGTCTTTCGAACAAATAATTAACTTTACCAATTCAATAATTAGCGATGCAAAGTAGATGGGTTAATAAACAAGACGGTGATGAGCAGGTAGTTAAACACCTGATGGAGGTGCTGTCGGTTGACGAACACCTGGCTAATCTGCTCGCCCAACGTGAAGTGCGGTCATATGAAGAGGCCAAAGCGTTTTTCAGACCTGGCATTGAACAGCTTCACGATCCATTTCTGATGAAGGATATGGATAAGGCGGTTGATCGTGTGTTGCTTGCCCTGAAAGAAAACGAGAAAATTCTGATATACGGTGATTATGATGTAGATGGCACCACTTCCGTTGCCCTGGTATATTCTTATTTGAAGAAGTATTTCAAAAAGCGCATCGAATTTTACATTCCCGACCGGTATAGCGAAGGTTATGGTATTTCGTTCAAAGGCATTGACCACGCTGCTGAGCATGGGTATAGTCTGGTAATAGCACTCGATTGTGGTATTAAAGCTGTCGAGAAAATCGCCTATGCGACTACCAAAAACGTCGATTTTATCATTTGTGATCATCATCGTCCAGGCGATGAATTGCCTGCTGCCGTAGCAGTCCTCGACACCAAGCGCCCTGACTGCAATTATCCTTTTAATGAACTTTCGGGTTGTGGCGTTGGTTTTAAGCTTATTTCGGCCTTGGCACAAGTGCAGAACGAACCTTTTGAACAGGTTTTTCAATATATCGATCTGGTTGCCATCAGCATTGCTGCCGATATTGTCCCTATTATCGGTGAAAACAGGATTCTGGCTCACTTTGGTCTGAAGGCAATCAACGCAAAACCACGGGCAGGTATCGAAGCTATTTTGAGCTATTCACAGATCAGACGCCGTGAATTTCCTGATGAAGACAAAGGTTTGGTGCTCACACGTGAATTGACAATCAGTGATCTCGTGTTTTTAATAGGACCACGCATCAACGCTGCCGGACGCATCGAGAGTGCCTGTAATTCTGTCAGGCTGCTTATTGCCGATAAGATGGAACATGCTGAAAAGCTTGCCGATGCTGTGAACAATCTCAATACTGAACGCCGCAGCCTCGATGAGCATATCACTGAAGAAGCACTGGCAATGATTGAAGCCGACACTGACCACAAAGGTGCCAAGAGCACGGTTGTGTATAACGAAAAATGGCACAAGGGCGTAATTGGGATTGTTGCTTCACGTTTAACAGAAACCTATTACAGACCAACCATTGTGCTCACCCATGCCAATGATTTGATTACCGGATCGGCCCGCTCGGTGAAAAATTTTGATGTGTATGATGCCATTGATCAGTGTGCCAGCTTACTCGAACATTTCGGTGGCCATAAATATGCTGCCGGTCTTTCGCTGAGACCCGAAAACCTCGAAGCATTCCGTAAGAAGTTTAACGATTATGTTAGTGCGACTATCGGTGATGATATGCTGGTTCCGGAAATTGAAATAGACCAGTGTCTCGATTTCGATTTAATCACCGAGAAATTCTACCGTATTTTAAAGCAATTTGCTCCTTTCGGACCGGGTAATATGTCGCCGGTTTTTCGTTCTGATTTCATTGTTGATACAGGAAACTCGCGTGTTGTGGGGAAAAATCACCTGAAACTTGAACTCATGCAGCAAACTTCGCGAAGCAAAGAGTTTTCGGGTATAGCCTTTCAGAAGGGACATTTGTTTGATCAAATAAAAACCGGCAAGCCATTCAGTATCTGCTATCAGATTGAAGAAAATGAATGGATGGGGAAATCGAATTTGCAACTGAACATCAAGGATATTAAGTTCGATTGAGTATTGTCAATCTTTAAAGCCCGCTCTCATCGTTATGTTTCAGCCAAAAAAACTCAAAGCAGCAAATACCTGGCATTTGTCATAGATAAACTCCTGTTTTTGGCGCTAAATATGACTGAGCAGAGAGCTTTCTATCTCAGACAATTTGTTTATAGATAAGCAATTATAATTTGTCAACTAATAATTTCAGATTCTAGTTAATAGACTGAAAATAATTAATTACACATATATTCTCCCCGAATTTTTCATTGTTTTTTGAGTCTCCTATTGTATTTACTTTGTAAAATCTTTCAAAAATAAAAATTGAAATCTAATCTTTCATTTTGAAGATGAATAGTATATCATATTCGCTATATTTGATATCTAAATAGCAAGAATTATGTCGGCAAAACGATTTTTCATCTCCCTGTTTTCAATGCTTCTTTATGGAAATCTACTGATTTCACAGGTGGTCATCAATGAAGGAAGTAATAGAAATTATTTGTTATTGTCAGATGAGGATGATGAATATCCTGATTGGGTTGAGCTTTACAATGCTGGTAATGAGGCAGTAAATCTTCTCAATTATTCACTAACTGACAAGCAATCAAACCCAAACAAATGGGTTTTTCCTGAGATAATTTTGCAACCAGGAGAATATAGAACCATTTTCTGTAGTAACAAAGACCGCATCCCGGAACCTGGTTTTACAAATGTTGTGTTTGACACAGCCTTTATTCCTGAGACAGGATGGAACACACATTTTTTCAATAATACATTTTATTGGGATGGGGTATCCGGAATTATAATTAATACCTGTTCTTATAATTCAGTGGGCTATACCTCCAATTCAGTTTTTAATCAATCAGTTACTCCTTATTTGTCAACCGTTTATTCTATTATCGATGGCAGCCCTGATGCTTGTGCTGCTGATTACGGATCACCTGTTTATCTTCGTCCGAATGTGCAGTTAAACGGAGTCACGATTGGAACCGGAGAAGTTCAGAACAGCAATACTTCTTATCCTGCGCCTTATGGAAACTGGTACTGGTGTGCTCGCCATCAAATGTTGATTCAGGCATCGGAACTTATCGAAGCCGGACTTCAGGAAGGTTTTATTTCAAGTATTGCCTTTGATGTGGCATCAACCGATCCGAATACTTTTTATGATTATATTGATATCAGCATGAAACCGACGAATGATAATGCTGTTTCTTCTATGTTCAAACCCAGCGCACCCAGTGAGTCATTGCATACAAATTTTAAAATTTCTGAAGATGGTGAGACTGTTTATCTATACTCTCCGGCACTCGTCCTTCTGAGTAGTTTATTTGTCGATTGCCACGACCTTGACAACAGTTGCGGATCATCGCCCGATGCCACCGCAAATATTTTTTTATTTGAACATGGTACACCTTCAGAGACAAACAATATGTCGCCGACTTTTACCGGATATCTTAATCCACCGGCTTTTTCAAAGGCTTCCGGATTCTATGAAGAACCATTTACTGTGGTTATTACAGATCCGAACGGCGAGGGTTCCGCTGTACATTATACCACTGATGGCAGCGAACCTGCAACAGATTCACCACTTTATGAAGGCAATCCGGTTTATATTTATAACTCAACGGTACTAAAAGCGAAGGCATTTAAAAATGACAAACTGCCCAGTAGTGCTGTTGTGGCTACTTTCTTTTTTGGCGTTGACCATACCACACCTGTACTGTCAGTCGTAACTGAAAACAGTAATTTATACGGTGAAACAGGCATTTTCGACAATTGGTGGGAAGATTGGGAACGTGCTGCCTACGTTGAATATTTTGATTCGACAAATCAAATGATTTTTTCACAGCGTGCCGGAATACAAATGGATGGCGGATGGGGAGGAAGTCGCTACCAGCCACAGCATTCATTCAGGGTTGAGTTGGACGATGGTGTACTTGGCGAAAGTCCGGTAAACTATCAGCTCATACCCAACCGGCCAGAACGAACAGTCTACAGTAAATTTTATCTGAGAAATGGAAGCAACCAGTACCTTGTTTTGCCTTATAAAGACGCCTGCCAGGTCGCATCCATGAGCAACGGAACCAATAACTATCATGCAGCATGGAGGCCGATATCGGTATATATCAACGGAGCCTATTTCGGGCTGTATGAGCTTCGTGAGAAAATAGATGCTGAGTATTTTGAAAGCATTGATGGAGCCAATCCGGATGATATTACCATTCTTTCGCAGAGTGCATGGTACAATGGCGTGCTGCGGGCAGTGGAAGGATCGGTCGAACCATTTTACCTGTCGTGGAATGCTTTCAATGCCTTGAATCCTGCTGATACCAATTTCTGGGAGCAGGCAGATGCACATTTTGATCTTACCTGGTACAATGATTATATCATTGGCGAATCGTGGATGGGTAATGTCGACTGGCCAGGGAACAATATTAAAATTTATCGGTCAGATGCTACCAATTTCAGGTGGAGATATTGCCTGATTGATCAGGAACTTGCGATGTTGCCGAATGGCTGGACAGACTGTGAATATGATCATATCTCCTATTTGATGGGGCAGGATATCGCAAATCCATATATTGCTGTCTGGCTGAAAGGAATACAGAACGACAGATTCAGAAACCATTTTATCAATCGTTTTGCCGACCTGATGAACACGAGCTACCGTTCGGAACGACTTGTTGCGATCGAAAACAATATGTATTCTCAAACCTTTCCAGAAATGCCAAAAGAGTTTGGACGCTGGGGCGACCCAAATAATATTCCTCAGCAAATGTTCAATTTCGGAAGCAATCATATCACCTTACGAAACCAGTTTATACAACGAACAGCGTTTGTCAGGAATCATATTGTATCAAATTTCGGCTTACCAAATCTTGTCAATGTAACATTAGATGTTTTTCCTGCTGAAGCAGGCAGCGTTCAGATCAGTACAATAAACCCGGAAACACTTCCATGGCAGGGTGTTTATTTTAATGGGGTTCCGATTGTGATTAAAGCAATACCGGCACAGGGATATTCATTCAGCCACTGGGCAGCCAACGGATTAATTGCCGACACATTGAATCCGGTTTTTCAAGACACACTCAACACGGAAAATGTCAGTTTTATAGCCTGTTTTGAAGATGAAACAACGGGTTCACAAAAACTTACTGAAAACAATCACGAGTTTTCTTTACATCCTAATCCGGCTGGTGATGTAATATATCTCACCGGAAACAAGAAATCCATTTTGAATTACCAGATTATTGACATGAACGGACACATTTTAGAATCAGATATTTCCAGTAAAACCGAAACAGAATCGGCCATAGATATCAGTTCGTTAACACCTGGTGTGTATCTGTTGCGAATTATTGATAAAAAGAAAACAACACAGCTCAGGTTTATCAAACATCAGGTGAAACATTGAGATAATTGAGATTCAAAATAATCTTTTAATCTTTAAAATTATATATTTAACGCTTTAAGATATTGTTTTACAAAGAATTATATATTAATATAATCCTATCAGCATCAGTAAAATGAAAGATGAACAACTTATTCGAAACCTTTTAAAGCAAGGTGTCGGGGAGCAACTTGAGTTTGTTGCTGAACTTAATTATGATGACATTTCAAAATCAATCTGTGCTTTTTTAAATACATCCGGAGGCACTGTACTTATCGGCGTTCAATCGGATGGTAATGTGCCTGGTTTGAAAGACGCTGAAAAACTGGAATCCATTTTGAAGCATTATCTTTTTAAATCGATTATTCCGGTAGCGCCGATAACTGTTTCTTTTGAAACTACCGGCAACAAGAATATCCTGCTGGTTAAAGTTTTGAAAGGTTCATCACCGCCCTATCTTTACGACGGCATCATCTATTCACGGAAAGGAAACCGCACGGTGAAGGCTGTTCCCGATGATATTTCAAAACTTGTAAGCGAGCGTGGAAAACTTGAAACACATTGGGAACGCCAGCCTGCACCGGGAATAAATCAAAATAATCTGGATGAATGGGAACTACGAAAAACAATCAGAGATCTGTCTTTCTATGGCAGAGGAAAAGAATTTGGTGAAACGGAGATCGAAGCCTTTTTATCGTATTATGGCTTGTCACAAAACAACAAAATAACCAACGCAGCTGTTGTTTTATTCGCCAGAGAACCAAGCCGTTATTTGCCCCAATGTCGGGTACGACTCACTGTTTTTAAAGGGAACAAATCATCCGATGACATTCAGTATGATCGTATTCTTGAAGGAAATCTCTTTAGAAACATCGAAGAGATATTGCTCTTTTTTGATGTGAATATCGTTGCAAGCAGCAGATTCTCTGATCAGAAGTGGCTTCGTGAAGACTTTGCTTTTCCAAAATCTGCTTTACGTGAAGGCATTATGAACGCGTTGATTCACCGTGATTATTCGGATGTGTCAGGAAGTGTGATGATCGCTTTTTATCCTGACCGACTGGAGATTACCAATTCCGGGGAATTGTATGGAGGTTACACCCCTTCTGATTTCAGCCGGAACCATTTATCTGTTCCACGAAATCCGGATATTGCCCACATCTGTTTTATCAGACAGATGATAGAAAAAATAGGACGTGGCACGATCAAAATGATCGAAGATTGTGAAAACAAAGCATATCCAAAACCAAAATGGACGAGCAGATCAGGGGTTACAACACTCACTTTTCCGGAAGTTACCATTACTGCACGAACGAACAGACCGGAAGTTACAAATACTACGCAAGGGATTGTAAATAAATTGATTGTTGAGGAAATTACCGAAGCGGTTAAGCAACGACTGGTTGCAATTGTCCATTTTATCCAGCTTCATCAACGACCCAAAGTTTCAGATCTGATGAAGGAATTCAATGTTTCGGAGCGCACGGTCAAAACTAACCTGAAGAGGTTAGTTGATGCAGGTCTGGTTGTTTATACCGGAAGTAAAAAGGCTGGCGGATACAGTTTAAAAAATCCGGATCTCCATAAAAAACAAGAATGAAGCACCTGAATTTCATCGAAATCTACTTGATAATTTGCACAATAAACTGCACGATTAAAATGAATGAATCTTTCAGGCAATAGAATTTAGCTCAAAAATGAATTGCGAAATAGTGGAAGAAACTATTTCATTTTTTTCATTTTGAAACCGTACCAAACATAAAGCACTCCTGTTACAAGCGCCAACATCCCGCTAAATATTATAAAAATTCTTGCTGCTGCAAAGGGATTGTATAACATAATTAATCCAAATCCAATGGTAATCAGTATATTTATGATAACCAGCCATTTGTTGGGTATTGATTCTCTGAAACTAAGAAATGTAACCAACTGAAAAAGTCCGGTTAACAAAGCCCAGACACCTAGTACAACTACAATAACCTGGATGGTTGCAGTGGTTTTGAAGGTAATAATCGAACCCGCGATCAGGAGAATCACTCCGATGGTCAGCATGCTGCCATAAGGTTGTTTGCTTCTGAACCTTGCTATTGCTATAACAAACAGAACCGCACCGGCCAGTAAAATCAATAATCCTGTGTATTTCAACATGAGTTCAAGTACTTCTTTTGGTATTAATAAAGCCAGTAATCCATAAATAATCGCGATCACTCCGTTGAAGATAAATGACCACCAGTTGTTTGCAAAAAATGTTTTCATTTGATTTTCATTTTAGGTTTGTAATAATTCGAAGAGCACTTTACCGATCAGGAACAGACCGAATGCCATTAATCCGATGCCGGCAATTTTATTAAACAAACTGATCATATGATCTGTTAAAAAACGCTTGATGTTGTATGCTGCATAAGCTTTGCCTATGTCAGTCAGAAGCACGGTAAGCAATGTGCCACTGAAAAAGTAAATCAGTTCTTTTTCATTTCCTCCGAAACGTGATGATATACCGACAATTACACCTACCCAGAAAATCCAGACAAAAGGATTGACGATATTCATAAAAAAACCTTTGGCAATAAAAATGAACCATCGTGGTCCTTTCACATGAATGGGTAAATCGTCGTTGTCAGTCTCGGGCACAGTCGTAACAACTTTCCGGCTGTAGGTTACCAAACCAAATATCATCAGAATCACTCCACTCGAGATTCCAAACCAAAGATAATTGCTTGGTGCTGTTACAATCTGAATGGCTCCCATCAAACACAAAACCACCATTACCAAATCGTTGAGAAAAATACCGATAGCGAGCAGTACAGCAGAACTAAACCCACGGTGAATGCTTGTTTGAACCAATGAAAAAAAAGCAGGTCCAAACCCGAAAAAAGTAGCCAGCGTAAGTCCCAGCAAAACACCTTCAAATATCAGAGCAAGCATAATATGTTATTACAGGCAATCTTAAATAACCAAACCATTATTCAGCGCCCAATTGTTGTACGTTTTTTTCATATCCCATTTCCTTTAAAAAGGCCTGCCATTCATCAAGACGACGGTTTTTCAGTACACGTGGGAATTTATTGGCGCTGCCTTCTTTGCCGATCTTCTTCATATAATCATTGAACACATTCATCGGAATGATACTGATGAAAAGCTCTTTGATGGCCTCTGTGCGTTCAACCATATAATCATCGTTGAGTTTATTAAGATAGCTGTCAATCTTTCGCAGGGCTGTTTGCGGATCAATTGTGTCGTTGGTGCCTAAAAACCAATGGTGGGCAAACATGCTTCCATGCCTGATTCCGGCAACTGTAAATTCTCGGATGTCAAGATTAAATTCCTCCTGCAGCATCTCAATCGCGCGGTTAATGTTTTCACCCGAAAGGTGTTCCCCACAAATACTCAGAAAATGTTTTGTTCGTCCGGTGATGATGATCTGGTATTTTTCGACATTCACAAACCGGATGGTGTCGCCGATGAGATAGCGCCAGGCGCCGGCATTGGTCGAAAGCAACAAAGCGTAATCTTCATTTATTTTCACTTCGGAAAGTGAAAGGGTAACAGCATCAGGTTTGATATTTCCATCTTCATCAAAGTTCAGATCATTGAACGGAACAAACTCAAAATATATACCATTGTCAACGACCAACTGTAAAATGCGATCCTCCAGACTGGTTTGGTAGGCTATCATTCCTTCAGAAGCAAGGTAACTTTCCGAATAAACCATCGGTTTGCCGAATAGCTTCTCAAAACTTTTTTCGTAAGGAGCAAATGAAACGCCGCTATGAACATAAACTGATAAATTTGGCCAGATGTCGTGAATCGAATTCAACTTGTAAGTATCAATAATACGTTCCATTAAAATCTGTACCCAGGCCGGCACACCTACAATGACACCAATGTCCCAGTGTGGGGCATTTTTAATCATTTCGTTCAGTTTTGTTGCCCAATCGGTTGCCTTTGAAATCTGACGGCCCGGTTTGTAAAAATGTTGAAACCAAAAGGGGAGGTTTCCGGTTGTGATGCCTGACAAATCACCGGCATAATAAGTACCATTGTATTGCAAATGGGTGCTTCCGCCAATCATCAGCATACCTTTTTCGTAGAAATGATCAGGAAAATTAAATTTGGACGCTGAAACCAATTGCCTGACACTGGCTCTTTTAATGGAAGCAAGCATATCAGAAGTAACAGGAATGAACTTGCTCGACGATTCGGACGTCCCTGAACTGAGGGCGAAATATTTGGTGCGGCCAGGCCAGCTAACATACGTCTCACCATTCAAGGCCCTGTACCACCATTGTTTATACATGGCGTTGTAATCAAAAACAGGCACATTTTTTCGGAAACTATCTACAACATCATCCGCTGCCAGTATTTTTGTAAAATCGTAGTATTCGCCAAAAGCTGTGAGTTGCGCTTTACCAAGCAGTTTTTTCAGTTGATTTTGCTGTGCCACGATTGGATTCAGCATCTTCTTTTTCATTTCGACAGGCACATTCCGAAGTTCATAGGCCTTTTTTATGATCGTTCCGAGGATGGGCATTGTTTTTTAATTTAGGTTATGCAAATGTAAAGAATTTTTATTGACGGAAAAGCGATTACAGCCGGACGACATGCACCAGAGAACGAATCATTTTTGAGATTGACATTGAGCCTATCAGAACTTTCTTTGGCCTTTCTGATTTCACAATCGGACAATTTAGTAATTTTGAATTCTTGTCGCGCCTGATTTTGTATTGATTACCCTAATAAATATTCGGATGAATAGAAAACTTCAGATTTTACTTTTTATAACTCTGTTACCTTTTGTTGCTTTTTCTCAGGCCGGTGACACTCTTCATATTAAAAAAGGATGGAATTTTGGTGCATTACCTGCCGTTTCTTATAATACTGATCTGGGATTTCAATATGGAGCATTGGTCAATCTGTTTCACTACGGTGATGGAAGCCGTTACCCGGTGTATGATCATTCGCTTTATCTGGAGGCATCGAGATATACAAAAGGAAGCGGTTTACTTCGGTTTTCCTACGACAGCGACCGTTTACTCCATGGTATCAAAACAACTTTCGACCTGAGTTATCTACCTGAACAAGCTGTCAGTTTTTTTGGTTTTAACGGTTATGATGCTGTTTTTAATAAAGCATGGGAGGATGATACTGATCCAGCATATAAAAGCAGGGTTTTCTACAGACATAAACGTGAAATGTGGCGCCTGGTAACCAATCTCAGCGGCAAACTGCTTACTGATAAAATTCTCTGGTCGGCTGGTCTTGATTTGTATTCAATTACTACTTCATCGGTGGATGTTGACCGGTTAAACCGCGGTAAAAATGAGGAAGACAAACTTCCCACCATAGCTGAACAACCCGGATTATATGAAAAATACAGTCAATGGGGATTGTTTCCGGCCAACGAACTGAAAGGCGGAACTTTCACAGCATTAAAAGCTGGATTGGTTTATGACAGCCGGGACTTTGAACCAAATCCAATGCATGGAATCTGGACCGATATCATTCTGTCTGTCTCCCCAAAAGTTTTGTCAAATCTTAACGAAGGATTTGTTCAGTTGAGCATTACACACCGGCAATATTTCACTGTCGTAAAAGAGAAACTTTCTTTTGTGTACCGATTGTCTTATCAGCAAAAAATCGGGGGACATATTCCTTTTTATGCATTGCCATTTTTGATCACAACGCAATTAAAGAGCGCGTATTCTGAGGGTCTTGGTGGAGATGGATCGTTACGTGGAGTGATGCGAAACCGAGTAGTAGGTGAAGGGATTATTTATGGAAACGCTGAGTTCAGGTGGAAATTTTATAAAACACGTATCTGGAATCAAAATATTTACTGTGGTTTAAATGCTTTTGTTGATGCCGGTCAGGTGGTGGATAAGGTACCAATTGATTACAATATTCTGTCGTTGGATCCTACAAGTCAGGCGGATGATTATTTTGCACCTGATACTGAAAAACTACACTGGAGTGGAGGTATTGGATTAAAGCTGGTAATGAATGAAAATTTCATTATTTCGGGTGAATTCGGCCAGGCACTGAACGAACAGGATGGCAAAAATGGAATATACATCGGGTTAAATTATCTTTTTTAGACATTAAAATGTAATATCAGGTTGACTTGCCTTTATCTTCCCGTTTTATTGAAACATTGAGAAACATCCCGATCAGCAGTAAGCCAAGAATCGCCTGTGAGGAAATCAGTAATCTGGTTGTTGAAGAAACCGGAACAATGTCGCCATATCCAACCGTGGTCATGGTTGCCGAACTTAAATATAACATACGCCAAAAATTATCTAATCCTTTGCTCGGAAATCCAGCCATGGCATTTCTGTGATTAAACAAATCCTGTTTGAGTGAATCAGAGATGATAATAAATCCTACTTCTTCTGATTGGGTTCCGCCTGAGTATTTTTTGTTTACGGGAAAAAGTTTTTTTAATAAGCCATTGCCTATTTTATTATCAGAAAGGGTAAGATTATACATTTTACCTTTTCCATCTTCAATGTATCGTCCCCAAAATAAGGTGAACTGAAGGTTCAAGGGTGAAGGCGGAAGCTCTTCCTGCCGGCCGTTAACATTTGCCATCAGATCAAAAGAATAATAGCCATCTTTGAATTTCAGGTTATAGAATTCAAAATCAGTAAGTTTATAGAATGAATTATTTCTGAGCGAATCTGTATTATTCACCTCTATATAATTTTTCACCATACTATTTTTCAGTGTGGATAAAATTTTCAATTCATCTTTTTCGAGATATTGCTCGTGTTGAATGGTCGAATGAAAAAAATCGTCCGAATAGTAATAATATAATGCTGCATAAACAGGGATTGCCAACAGATAGAGTGAGGCATAGATGATAAGAAGTTGTCTTCTGGACATAATGAATGTTTTTCGGGTTTAACCAACGAAATGAATTATCATGTCCGTTTTTTACAAAGGTAGCTACAAAGCACCGGGTAAGGTTTTTAATTTAATACGACTATACGCATCTGTCAGTGATTTATTGTAATTAGAGGCTGTCCATAAACTCAGTATGTGAGATAGAAAGTTCGCTGTTGAGTCAGGCAAAGAGCCAAAAAGCGGAGTTTACTTTTCGAAAATGCGATGCACTGAACTTGCCGAAGTGAGCATTTTTGGCTCAGGCATTACGATGAGAGCAGATATTATAGACGGACACTATTTACACCGGAAGTATGGCGATATTTAAATTTATAAAAAGAGCCACCATGACAGAATCTGAGTGGTGGCTCTTCGGTTTTTATTTCTTAATAAGACTAACTAAGATAGTTTGAACATGATCGGCAATGTAACTTCAACATCAACAGCTGTACCTTTACTTTCGCCCGGAACCCAATCGGGCATCGTTGAAATAACACGCAACGCTTCGGCATCGAGTAAGTCATTCAGGTTTTTCAACACCTTTATATTCTCAAGTTTACCGGTTTTTGTTACGGTAAATGAAATGAATACTTTTCCCTGAATACCGTTCTTTTTTGCTTCTTCAGGGTATTTTACGTTTTCGACTACAAATTTCATCATGGCTTCTTGTCCGCCTTTATATTCGGGCATTTTGTCAACAATGATTTCTTCCTGAGCCTGTTTTTCTTCTGTTTCGAGATTCTGGGCTTCTGACGCACTGTTGCTGTTTTTGCATGAAAAAAGGAAAAACAAAACGAGTACAATCGGAATTACCGGCAGCGCTTTCAGCATTGAAAACCGGTTTGATCGTGGTTTTTTCATCATATTCAGTCGTTTTAAAATTAATGATTTATTTAGGTTATTGGCAATTTCGGGTTGCAACCCGACAGCATTTCGAATTAAAAGCATGAAATAACCACTTGTATCTGCTGATTGTTTCGAAACGCCCGAATCAGCAAGGTATTCATGGGTTTCTTTCAGGGCAGATTTGAGCATCCAACTCAAAGGATTGAACCAGGTTAGTACACAAATAATCTCTGAAAACAGGATATCAATGCTGTGGTATTGACGGATGTGGACTGTTTCGTGTAGTATAATTTTATCGAGTTGTGTATCGTTGGTCGTTCCTTTTTGCATGAAAATGGTCCCAAAAAAAGAAAAGGGCGCAATCTGATCAGTACATAATGCGATCTTCAATCCTTGTTTTTGTTCGACAATGCAACGGCGGCGCAAAACAAAAACCGATGCAATACTGATTACCAGTTTGATGGATAGAATACTGACCACAACAAAGTAAATAAGCGAAATAATATTAGTTTCAGGGATGCTGTTCTTCGTGGCAAAAAGGGTTTCTGAATTGACCTGAACTGTTTGCATGACAGCTCCCAAAACTGTTTCTGTATTTCCAGAATAAACCGGAATATTTAACAACGGGATGAGCAGTGAAACCACAATAGCTAAAAGCAGATAAATTCTGTTGAAACGAAAATGGGTTTCATTTTTAAGCGCCGCTACATACAATCCGTAAAAAAGAATGATGCAAACAGACACCTCAATCGGATATGTCATCATTTCAGCCATTGTTTTGTTTCTTTTGAATTTCCTGATCAACAAGCAATTTCATTTCCTGTAACTCAGCAACCGACATGCTGTCGCCTGATGCAAAAAATGAAACAAGACTTTTATAAGAGTTCCCAAAGTAGTTTTTAACAAAATTGCCAAGGTAAGTATCGGAGTATTCGTTTTTGGTTATCAGCGGAAAATATTCGTACGTATTGCCATAGCTTTTATAGGAAACGAAGCCCTTTTTTTCCAAAATCCGGATGATGGTCGAAACCGTATTATATGCCGGTTTGGGGTCATCAAATTGTTCGACCACGTCTTTTACAAAAGCTTTTTTCAGCATCCACAGAATTTGCATTACCTGTTCTTCCGCTTTTGTCAATTCTTTTATCGGTTCTTTCACGATCTGTTTTATTTATTCAAACACAAAGATACAACTAAAAACATAGTTACGCAACTATTTATTTAGTTTAAAATAAGTATTTTTTATAAATAACTGATTTATAATAAGTAAAAATGCAAATGAGATTAATTAACAAAAAATATTTTGGATTTTAAGTGAATTTGAACCGAACATCAACCTCAGAAAAGCAATATCCGGAACAGTTTCTTTTGATTCAAATGCGTTAAAAGGACTAACTTTGTGGAGGTTTGAAACAAATTAATTTCCTTGAGGAATGATACAGAAAATGAGGTATAGAAGTCTGCTGACAGTTGGTTTTTTGGTTTGTTTCTTATTGATTTTATTTTCTGTCCCAACAAAATCTCAAACCCATGATGCAATCCTTGAGGTAGAAAGCAGGCCTCTTTTATTGGAATCGAATCTTCCGATTATTGTAATAAATACTGCCGGAGTGCCAATTCCTGATGATCCAAAAATTACCGCAGATATGGGAATTATTGACAATGGACCAGGAAACATAAACACTTTAGGTGATCCGTTCAACAATTATAGCGGGAAAATCGGTATTGAAATACGCGGTCAGTCAACCCAGATGTTTCCCAAAAAAGCCTATGGTTTTGAAACAAGGGACATTGCTGGTGAAAATCTGGATGTGTCGTTGCTTGGAATGCCCGAAGAAAATGACTGGATTTTATACGCGCCTTATACCGACAAATCGATGCTTCGGAATGTTGTAACTTTTGATATGGCAAGGAAAATGGGAGCGTATTGCACCCGCACCGTGTATTGTGAAGTGATACTGAATGATGATTATCAGGGTGTTTACGTATTGATGGAGAAAATAAAGAAGAATGAAAACCGTGTTGACATTGCCACATTGAAACTTGATGAGATTTCGGGCAACGATCTGACCGGAGGTTACATTATTAAAGTAGACAAGCTTGATCCTGATTTTGTTTACGGCACCGATGGCTGGCGTTCAAATCCCGAACCTGCTTATCCGGACGCCATGGACATTTTTTTCCAGTTTTATTATCCCGAACCGGATGAAATAGTGTCACAGCAAAGAACGTATATTAAAAATTTCATCACTACGGCTGAAAACGCACTTACAAGTTCCGATTTTACTGATCCGGCTAATGGCTATCAAAAATACATGGATGTCCCATCGTTTATCGACAATATGCTCCTGAATGAGATTTCGAAGGAAGTGGATAAATACCGTTACAGCACCTATTTCTATAAGGAAAAAGACAGCGATGGCGGAAAACTCTTCGCCGGTCCGGCCTGGGATTTTAATCTGGGTTATGGAAATGTTGATTACTGGGAACCGGGAATCGATTACAGTGGTTGGATGTACCCACTCATCGAAAATGTTGAATGGAGCATAATGTTCTGGTGGAAACGGCTGATGGAAGATCCTTATTTCAGCGATCTGGCGAAAACAAGATGGGTGAGCCTGCGGCTGCAAACACTGACAAACGAGAATATTCATTCGGTAATTGATTCGATTCTGGTGCACACCGCCGATGCAAAAACCAGAAATTATGTTCGCTGGCCGATTCTTGGAGAATATGTCTGGCCAAATCATGATTGGTATAACAACACTTATATCGATGAGGTGGCGTATTTTGAAACTTTTCTTTTCAATCGTCTGTCGTGGATCGACAATAATATTCCTGGAAATATTCTCAATCCCTGGTTGAATATTTCGGCTGATAACAACCAGATTGTCGTACATCTTAACCGCGATTATTTCAGTCAGCCGATCATGAAACTTAATGATTTTGAATTAAATAGCGCACCGGATGGATTGACATTACAAAGTGTTGAATACCTGAATTCATCAGAATGTCTGCTCACATTATCTGACAATGTTGCTGATTTTCATGAACTTTCGGTTACCGTTTCAGAAAAGGCTTTCAACACCTGGCATGATCTGACAAGCAATAAACTGGGTTATACAGGTCTGAATGAACCCTTGGCTCAAATCACAAAAATAAAGGTGTTTGCAGCAGATAATCAGATTCATATCCGTTGCAATCAGCCTGAATTGCTTCCTGAAAATGTGGAAATCCTGAATGTGACCGGACAACATTCAGGCAGATTCAGACTTGAAAATATTGCAAATAACACAATTTCGCATCATCTGAATCCTGGAATCTATTTTATTGTTTTTCAACTGGAAAACAAACCACAGGTTCATCGTGTCGTTGTATTGTAACAGGCGTTTATCGATTGTGAAAGTGTTTTCAGGCGCTTAAAAAAACCATTTCTCAAGTCTGCTTCTTTACTTTTTGTTTTTATCCTTTACCATATTGTATTTCAGCGTCAGGTGAAAATTGATGAAACCGAGTATCGGAGACGTAGTTGAACCTTTTAGTCCGAACCATGAAAAGAAAATAAGTTCGGGATGGGCCGAAATGGAAAGCAGGATTTTGTCAGAAATGATTTGTCTTTCATATTCAAACGACAAGCCGATTCCTGGTTTATAGCTTTCCCAACAATCGCTTTTGTATGGATAGGCCTCTGTCGTTTCGTTAACAACTTTTTCAGTGCCGGTTTCATTCAATCTGAAACTATTGAGCCCAAGGACCGGACTAATATAAAACTTCGATTTTCGTGTTCCTGCCAACCAAAAACTGTAATTAACAGAAAATGTGATACGTTGATTATTTGGACTGACCTCTCTGAAGTAATTTTTTCCATCGCTTTCTGATTCAAACACATAGGAATAATCCGAACGATTGAAACTTTGATAAAATGTAAATCCAAGTTTGTTTTTCGATTGGATTATGTGGTCATAGCCAATTCCGAAGCCAACGTTTTGCTGAAAATAATCATAGCCGCTGACCGAGAAAGTGGATAACACTTTAATTTCCTGAGCGTTCGATTGATAACAAAACGTAAGGGCGATAATTATCAGGAATATTTTTCTCATTTTTTTATTGCTAATAAATAATGAATTTTTCAAGATGCCTGATGGTTTGTTTGTCGGAAAGTTTAAAGAAATATAAACCTTTGGGTAAACAGGAGATGGAAATAGTTGAATGATTATCAACCCGTTGATTCAAAACCAATATGCCGGCCGCATTGAAGATTTCGAGTTGCATGATTGGTGTATTTTCATACCATGAAAAGCTGATTCGATCGTCGGCCGGATTTGGGAAAAGAACCGATTCAGCAGCTTGATTATGCTGAATGCCTGTGATGTTAATTTCCGAATAATAAAACATTATTCTGCCCAGAAAATTCCAGTTCGAGGCATAGTATTCATAGGCCGACATCTGTGTAAGCATATGATTGAAATAAATGGAATTAATATAAAACACCTCAGGGACAAGCAGTTCGATATAATCATAAAGATTGTTGAATTCATTTTCCTCTTTGTAATAAGATGTCCAGTGATCAGCAATATCATCCCATTCAAAAACAGTATGTACAATTAGATCGCCTTCGGGATTGTAGGAAAATTGCTCTTTTATGTCAAATTCCCATGCATCAGAAACCCAAAAGCTACCAATGAAACTTTCCAACCTGTAATCAGACGCATAGGAAAATTCAATTTTATCTGAATAAATCCACATTGCTGACTCAAAATAAGACGAAGTGATGGATAATTCCTTTCCATTTTCATTATATTGAAAATCAGTTTTATAATTAATTTCCCAGGTGTCGGTTTCTTCGTTATAGTTGTATGTTAAAACCAATTTTCCGTTTTCAGAATACAAATATTCATCTTTTGAAGTCAATATCCAGTCAAGTATAATCGGATCCCAAAAATAATCCGTCACAGCACCCAAAGTGCCATCAGATAAATAAGAATTTGTTTCTTTTTTAAAGAGAAGCCAGTCATTTGAAGAAAAATCCCATTGCGAAGAAATCTCCTCTGTAATTTTACCCTCTGTATCATAAGAATATGTGGCCTGATAGCTATTGAACCATTGCTGATCAGTTATTCCGTATTCAAATTCGGTAAAGGAAGTGACTAATCCAAGGTAATTGTATTCGTATATATTTTTAAATGAATTCTCCAACTGACCTTCATAAATTTCTTCAACTATCAGACTATCTAATTTTTGCATTAAAACAAACGATGATGATTGATTATTTATTTCTCTGAATGCCAAAGTATTATGATTGTTCAGCATGTTTATTTTTTCAGAGTGTTTTTTATTCAGCGAATGAAAAGCGGACGGTCCTTTTTCTTTCTGTTGGCCGATTGATTGTACATGGGTTGCCATGATCAGCAGTAAACTGATCATACTTACTAAAGTTCGTTTCATTTGATTGATTTAAATATAGTTATGAAATTTATTTGACTGAGGAGATTATAATCTGTCATAAATCTGGCGTGGAATGTGTTTCAGAAGGGCAGCAATTAGCCACCACCGTTTCGTGATATAAACAATTTTCTTTTTTTGACGGATAGCAGTAAATATTTGTTTGGCCGCCTTTTCGACCGGCGCAACCCAAAACTGGCCATCTCCTTTTGCCATGGCTGTATTCACAAATCCCGGACGAACATCAGTAATTGTAATCGGCAGTCTGAGGTGTTTCGCTTTTTGTCGCAATGCTTCCAGATAATTAATCTGATAGGCTTTGGATGCATTGTAGGCAGGAGCTCCCCGGCTGCCGCGCAACCCGCCAACTGAACTGATCGCAATAAGATGTCCTGATTTCTGTTTTTCAAAATAATTGAACGCCCAGTCAGCTACGCAGGTAAAACCCAGCACATTGGTATCAATCGTACGTTTTTCAGTCTGGAAGTCGAGGTTTTCGTTGATGTCGCCGGTGCCAGAACTAATAAAAACGAGGTCCAATCCTCCCAATTCAGTCGTCAGTTCATTTAAATTCTGAATGGTTGATTTGGTATCAGTTATGTCAAAAGGTTTTACAAAAACAGATCCAGGTTTTATTTGTTTCAGTTCGAGAAGCAGTTCTGTACGCCGACCTGTAATCCCGATTGTGTAATTGTGGTCAATCAGTAATCTGGCAATTTCTTTGCCAATGCCCGATGTTGCCCCGATGATGATCGCTTTTTTCATTAAAAACGGCGCCTTAATTGGATTTTCAACATTTTGAATGGAATTCTTTCAAAGGTAGAAATTATTCAGGTTAAAGAATATTATTTGGAATGTGCGAGATGGAAATGATTTATAAACCAATCTCAATCAATACTATCTCAGATCTTCATTAAAAAGGATTAATCATCACAAATAAATTTACAGCAAGTCAGATTATGACCTGCCATCAGTATTTTGGATAGGTGGTTATTAAAAACAACCAATAAAATCAATAATGTAAAAAAGGCTTATTGAATTGTAAAATTAACGGATGCAATGGTTTTATTACCGGTGATAAGAATTCCGGTAGCAGTATAATTGCCCGGATTTGCTACAGAAAAGGATGAAATGGTGATGTGACCATAGTCCTGTAAACTGGGATAATCACGGTTTTCATAATTGGAAGTGCCAACCGGATTGATGGCAATTCTAACATCAGAACCGGCCATATCATCCTTGCTTTCGAGCCTGAAATAGATGGTTGTTCCATGTTGGAATACAGTTCCCTCTCCAACCAGTGTAAAATTACTTGCATTCATTCCTGTTCCAAGCGCCAACGAATTTGAAAATTCATCAGTAGAATCGCTTGTTTTCTCGCATGCACCTGCTAATACAATGATAACCAGTGCCAAAACCAATAGTTTTTTCATCAGTGTAGAATTTGATTAATAATTTATAGAATTACCTAAAATAAAAATTAATATACGTTTAGTTTTGCAGTTTTCCGTTGGTTCGAATCAGTCAAAGTAATGGTATAACAGCCTTTTGTGAGATGATTAACATGAATTTTGATGTTCTTTTCACCGGCTGAAACTGCTTTGATTAAAACGATTCTTCCACTCAGATCAGAAACAGAAAGGAATGTCTGATTGTCGACAGGAGAGGTCGTTTCGATTGTTATAAAATCTTTAGCCGGATTGGGATAGATCCTTAACGTCGAAAAATTATTTTCCGGAATCCCGAGACAATTATCCACGATTATCACCTCATCAAGTGAAAAAGTATTTTCAGTAACACCATCATCCACCGTCAGACTCACACCATAAATACCAGGGTTTTCATAAGTAATCACAGGGTTTGTACCGTCAAAACTATTTGGCGTTCCTCCTTCAAAAGTCCAATGATAATATATCGGGTTTCCACTGCAAAATGGTTCAAAATGGACAACTGATCCTTTGCAGATAAATGTGCTGTCTGCTTTGAAGTTGGCCACCAGCGGACTGGCATGATATCCAAAGAACTCCAGATATCGTCTGATCATCTCAGGTCGCTCAGTACCATCATAAGGAAATGATCCCCCAAACTCAATCGACGAAGCGATGGTACGGTAGTTACCCGAATCAAGCGCAACAGTAAAATAAAACCCTGTGTTTTTATCGGTTAGCCAGGGAATAGCGGGTTCAAGAGGCAGCAGATTTTCGCCAAGCACATTATCGCCGCGGTATTCAAACGCAAATCCTTCAGCCGGCGTTCCATCCATCCCGATAATCGAGTCAGCGGGAGTGTAAACAGCATCCCAGGAGCCTTCAACACGCAGACGGCTGCGTAACATTGTGGCCGGACTGTATTTGTAAAATGATCCGCCTTCGACATAAAGATTTCCGCCTTTATCCAAAAAAGAAAGCATCAATGAATCTTCTTTAGGTCGTAAATTATAATTATTGGGTAAATAGCCGAGCGATAAAAAAACAATGTCATAATCCAGAATTTCAGAATGAATGGTTTCGAAACGGTCATAATTCGTATTTAACGCATTGATAGCAGATCCGATATGTAAGGAGGAATTGTGGTTTTGATCCAGATCAATCAGTACAATAGGTGTCTTGCCAATTGAAAGTTTGAATTCTTCAGTTTGAAGGCTGCCATCGTCACCAAAAATATCGAGCGTTAAACGGATTTTTCCTCCCAGGGGTGCAGCCGAATTCACTTTCATATTGAAAATGACGGTGGTTGTTGAAAGTCCTTTTAATTCATCCGTTTTTATGCTGGTAAGGCCCGAAAAACCTGCATATGTATCTTCAATACGGGCTTTTACAGTTAATTCGCCCGCAGAAGTTCTGCCATAATTGAAAATTCTGAATATCAGCTGTACTTCTTCGTCAGGTTCAGGAAGCATATTGTTTCCATCATTTACTTGTGGTGGCAATACTTCGATCATGGGCATATCAACCTGTAAATCCTTGTAAGTGTGAAAGATAAAATCATCAATTTTACCAATGACATCAATACCAACCCTCTGCGGATGAGTCAGCGTATCACTTATCTGAACACTGAATTCACTGTCAAGCACCACCGATTGGCCGGGAAGCAGATCAATAGCGCCGAAATCATTTCCGATAATGCCTGCATTTAAAGTTAAAGCCTTTACATCCACTACAAGACCAGTAATTGTGTCATTTCCCCGGTTATTTATTTCAATAATAATCGGTACAACGTCGCCCGGAGGAAATAATGACGGCGAATCAGCAAAGCGCACAATTATCTCCAGACCAGTTGTTAACAGAATATTTGTCTCACTGAAAACACGTTGTGAGTCATGTGCTGAAACGATTATATTACCATAAAATGCCTGCTCAGTTGCTTGAATTTCAAGTAATCCATCTTCACTTATTGTTATTTCATCGGGTAAAAAAGACGGAATAAAACGAATGATACTTCCTTCAGCAGGTATAATTCTATTTTTGACACTTAAAAAGGCACTTTCCCTGCTACCATCACTTAGTCCAATCACCGGTAAAAAAGTAGTTTCGGGATCAATCAATCCATAATGGTGCTGAATACGGCCATCGGGAAAAATTGTAGTGGAGAATTTTGTATTGCCGTTTCCGGCACTTTTTGAAATCCGCCAGTTAAAAACAACACTGTCAGGGTATGTATTGTAAGAAATATAATCACCATTGGTATGCAAAGCCAGGTTGTAATTCATATAACCCGCAATTGCACGTACCTGACGCAAGTAATTTTCGTCAAAAAGCAAATAATAATAGGGCATATCCTGTTGATCGAAAAGAAGATAACCATTGACATGCATATATAGTGTATCGAATCGTTTACCGTAGAAAGGGAAACTGAAGGGCAATGACACCGGGGCAAAACCAGAACTGTTGTCCGTTGGTTCCAAAATTGTTCCTTCAGCAGGATTATATGCTGCAAGGCTTTCGGATTCAGTAAAAACAGGTTTCAATGACCAGGAATAAGGTGGAAATCCGCCACTGGCCGAAAACTGAACATTTGTGCCGGTTCCTGTTGATGCGATGACAGGTTCATCGGGCAAAATTGCTATCGGACTGATGCCATTTTCGACTTTTACCGATGCCAAGGACCGGCCATTGTCAACAATTGCCATAGGAACATCACTGCTTTCAAATTCAACCGCTTCCTGTCCAAGGTAGTTGATAACAGAATAATTGAGTAAAAAACCATCACTGCTGCCATCCGGATCGTCTTCATCCACCATGAGAAATACACGATAAGGCTCGCCACTTTTCACATAACTGAGCAAAGGCGTGATGTCGAGTCCCAATTCAAGTGTTTTCCCCTCCGATGAGGTGCTTCCGGTCATGAAATAATCACCACCCTGGTAATCGAAAACAGAAAATGAAAGGGTATTGGAAGGATAATACCGGGCAGTGTCAGAAACGATGCCGGCCTGTAATCTGAGCCGCCCTCTTTTATTGTGTTTTATTGTGGCTTTGATTGTCAGCAGAGGCTTTGCAAGCGTATCGGGATGTAACACATGTACCGAATTGTTCCAGATACCGCCCTCACCATATTTCACGGCAAGTGTGCGGTAAAGCATATAACAGAAACCCGAATCGGCCCAGTAGGAACCATAGGAATTTACATATTTCAAACCTCCTATTTCCCAATCTTTCATATCCACAATGGCATCGCCTGTTATATCGAGGTCGTTGGTATATATTCCATCTCCGTTCAAATCGTACCTGATAAAATCGTTGTAGCCAACGATGGTTAAGGCGTGTGATGAAATGGGTCCGAAAAGCAGATGGACAAGTTTTCCGGCTTCGGGTGTACCTTCGGGAAGTGGCACAGGTGAATAGGCCTGGCCCGCGTAATAATTGGCGACACCGCCAACATCGGCTCCTTCGAGATGGTTGTGCAGCCAGTGTTTTAATATCGTTAAGCCTTCCGGTGTTGCCACATTGATCGAGCTCACTCCTGAAATACGATTGTGCATTGCCTGAAAATAACCCTCATATCCGCTCATCCAGTGATAACTATCGTCCATGGTGATGGGGCCATAAATATCCTCGGTCGGGCTTCCGGCATCATACAAAATATCGTAGGTATGAAAATAGCTTACTCCTTCGCCGTAATAGGGTGCTGTGGCATTCATGAAATTCCACACAAAATGATCAGGATATTGGTTGATACTCGTGTCGGCAGGTAAGTCGCGCAGCCGGTTGATTTCGTAACAGAAGTTATAACCTACAGAGGCTGCCTGACCGCAGGAAGCGCCTTGCTGACTAAAAACAGGCCGTAAATAAGGCTGGCCGGAATTATCAACCACCGGTGGTAACTCAATCGCTTTGCAAGCATTTGTCAGTTCAAGTTGCGGATAATCAGGAAAGTCGAGGCCGGGCTGCATACGACGTTCCATGCTTCCATTGACCTTTGGTTTACTTTTTTCAGGAATTATTGACTGCTGACCAAAACATTTGAATGCGATAATCAATACAAGTAATATGGAAAAATTTGTTTTCATATCCGAAATTAAGACCACTAAATTAACGCTTATTTGACGGTGCTATCCTAATTATTTTGTATCAAATTTATGAGGATTTTGTTCAACCGGGGATTCTCTTGATAGAAATTTGGAGGGATGTTCCGAACGCATTAGACCTGATTATTACCGCCAGAATATCACTACTCATCTCCAAAGTAGTCGTTATCAATTCGTTTAATCTCGATAGTATTTACGATAGAAACAGCAAGATTATGGTCAATCATTAATTCCGCCAACTGTTCTCCGTCAATCAATACGATTTTTGTTTCATTTCTTGGCTGATAGTCGCGCGCTTCATTTGTATAACGTGAAGTTGTAATGAAAACTCCTTTTTTTGCCCCCTGACCCGCTAAAGCTCCAACAAATTTGTGTATTTCTGGTCTGCCGACAACATTTTCCCATCTTTTTGCTTGAATATAAATTACATCAAGACCGAGCTTATCTTCTTTTATAATTCCATAAATTCCTTCATCTCCGGAACGACCAATGGAACGGCCCGCGTCTTTAATAGAACCACCGTAACCCATTTTAACTAATAATTCGACCACTAAAGTTTCAAAAAACGCGGGGCTACTACTTTTGATTTTGAAAAGTAATTCTTGTGCAAGATTCTTTCGAATTGTCAAATAACTATTTTCAATAATTTCTTCGGGTGTAGCTGATGTTTGAGAAATCTCAATGTCCACTGAAGAATCCTCTCGTATACGTCCCGTCCTTTCTTGGTAAGCTGGAATTGTTCTTAAAACTCTCAAATTTATTTCAGTCGGATTTGTGTCAAGGAGTTGTTTTCCTGCTGTTGTAATTTTGAATGAACTTCTTTTTGTGTTCTCAAGAAGTCCAGCCATTTTAAAATGCGATTTCGCCCACGCAACTCGATTTGGGAAAGTCTTTGCTGCTCCACTCGGAAGAAACTCGTTTATTTCTTCATCTGTCAAGTTGAAGTGTATCGCCAACTTTTGGTTTGTCTCAATTGTTGTGTGTTCTTCTCCATCAGAAAGAATTTTTAAAAACGGAAGCATTATGGATTGAAAATCTGGTATCATATGTTATTGTATGTCTGTTTTTTAAGTGTGGCGTTAACGAACGCCTAATTGCCATTATCCCAATTAATTCGTGTTTAAATTGAATATTCTTACATTACGTAAATGACAGCTAAATACATCAAAATCAACAGATAAGGGTTGTTTCAATCTTAAATTTGATTTAATATTCATGATTATGGCCGGTTTTTATGTTTTGTTGTTTGAGTAAAACAAATGTATTTCATATTTCAGAAATTATAATGATCCTGCGAACTTTTTCATTTCACTCAGTGTAACTCCGTGGTTAATTTTTTTACCACTGAGTTACACTGAGTTATTCACCGAGTTGCACAGAGTTTATGTAAAGCCAGTATTCTTCATTAAAACTCAGTGAGATTCCGTTTTTCCATTCACTCCGTGTTACTCAGTGGTTAATTTTTACCACAGTTTGCACAGAGTTCCATTCTTTATTGGTGTTCATAACCTTAAAAAGGTATTATTTATAAACGGCCAAAATCCGGAATCAAAATCGATTTTTAACAAGCCAGGCCTGACAAGTATATTATCTTGTTAAACCCGTTTTTTAAAACAGACTGTATGTAATACTGGCGTTAATATTTGAGTTGAAGTAATTTTTTCTGGTAACATCATGAGAACCTAATGCTGTTCCTTTTTCAGTTACTTTATTATACTGATACATTTCGAAAACGTACACTGAAAAACGAAGTTGCGGCGAAAAGTAATAACTGCAGTTTAAGAACAGATTACTCACTATCTGGGTATCATCGGAGTTAACAGATGGATTATCATTTAATTTATTATCGAGCCAGTATTGATGAAGATACGCGTTGGCGCCAAATCTGATACTGGTGCGGCTATTGGGATAATAACCGTAGGAATGTGCTGCTCCGATTAAAAGGCCGGGCGCATGCGTCATTTGATTAAGATCGTCGGTAAGTACATCATTGCTATAGGATTTGGAAGAGGTTTCGTTGTTTGCTAGCGAATAAGCCAGACTGACGGTGGTTGAGCGCTGCCAGCTCAGATTGATTGGTTTTTCGCATACATAATAAGCAACAGCATCCAATTTCCATGAATCAATCTGTTGGATGTTTTTTGATTTCAAATCGGTAACTGTTGCGTTTGTATCAACTACATAATTGATGTATTGATCGAATTCTGATGAGAAACCAGGTTCAATACCAATCGAAAAACGACTTCCGGTGGTGCGTACCGGACCATTCGAATTGTCCCAGTTGTCGTTGATCAGCGTATAATAGCTGGCATCCGACTGGCCTTTCAATCCGTTTGCTGTCAGAAACGAGTCAATCGAGGTTATTTCGGCAATCTTACGGATCCGGCTATCAAAATACCGTTGATTTTTGGTTTGGGTAATGAATTTCGAAAATGCAAGTATCTCATCTTTATCCGGCGTTTTAGTCAGGTCGCCCGATTTCAGAAGGTCATCCAGAATATAAACAGCAAGGCGGGCATCCTGCACTTCTTCAATTCGACCTGTTCCAACAAGTAGTGGAACGGTTGCCGAAATGAGGTAATTACCAGATTGATTTTTGTAATTATAAGGGTAGGTTATCATGCTGGTTGTTCTGTTATTTTTGGAATTGCCCAGCAAACCTGAAAAATCCAGATTCGTTTCAATAAACCGTTTTTTACTATTATAAAACCGGTTCGATGAATAGACACCAAAAGACATATTCTGTGAATTGCCTTTGTTGGTCGATTCAAATACTGTTGAACCACTGGTTTCCGATTTATTTTTGCTGCCATAAGCTGAGAAATTCAACTGATAGGATTGTGATCCCTGGTAGAATTCGGAGTTTTTTGTGGAGAAATAGCTTGTCCTGAAATCGCCGAAGAAAGTATTATTATTGTTTTTATCTGTGTAATCATCAACAAACTCACTCTTTATAATTGAATTATTACCTGAGAGTCCCAAACCAAAATCGAGTGAACGATATTGATAATCAGGATTTTTGTAATCCGACAGCTTGAAGTCTGTCTGGGCCTTTAGTTGTAAGGAAAACAGACATGCCAGAACAGGGATAAATAAAGCCGCCTTCGTTGAATACAGGATAGTTTTCATCGTATTGATTTTAAATTAATAATTGAATGCAGATATTGATTTATCCGGCATGCCCGAATACTGCAAATTATTACAATAATCAGGCCAGTTCTTATCGCTTTTAATGCGAATCAATATAAAAAACGAAGAAAATTCTTTTGGTTTTCTATTGCTTTGTCAGGTTTTAATTATAACGGATTATTTCCACCGACTCGTTTCCCAGTTTTTCCTGAAGCCAAAGTTTTAGTTTTAATTCATCCGCTCTGGCTGTCTTTTTATTTGATTTATAAACCAGAATTGTTTGGGTTATTAAGCTGTCATTATCCTTATTTATCATGTGCTTGCCTATCGAAACCTCTTTCATATCAGGGAATAATATTTGTATCTCATTGATAATATTTAAGTTATCAAATTTATATTCTGCAAGTTCCTGATTGAGTTTGTTAATCATCAGATCCTTCTCGGACAGGTTTTTATTTTGTTTTCCAATTTCCTTGAGTATTTCTCTTTTTATGTCTATTACATCTTGTTTTATAATCAATTCAGTGTTTAAAATACCGTATTCGTGCAATTTATTGTTGAGTTCTGCAATTTCATCGTCATTGAATTTTTTTGTCAGAAAACCCAATTCAATTTTTTTGGGCTTTGCATTGAAAACTGTTTCCTTATGAATTACCGTATAACCCTTGCTTAAGAATTCATTTGCGATGAACTGCTCAACATCTAAGCTGTATTTTTTTTCATAGTATAAATTATAGGCCAGATACGAACTTGGCACAATCATAATCAAAATCATCACACTTATTCCGTAACGAATCTGTTTTTCATGCCTGGCATTCACTGTTTTTACCGGATCATATTTGAGAATTTTAATGATGAAGAAAGTGGCGATACAGATGAAGAAACAGTTAATCGTGTAAAGGTAGAATGCACCAAAAAAATAATGATAATTACCGACTGCAAGTCCGTAACCCGCTGTACACAAAGGCGGCATCAGTGCTGTCGCAATCGCTACTCCCGGTATCGGATTTCCCTTTTCGACCCTCGTGATGGCAATTACACCAACCAAACCACCAAAGAAAGCAATGAGTACATCGTAAATGTTTGGTGATGTTCTGGCCAGCAATTCAGATTGCATTTCTTTAAACGGGCTGATAAAAAAGTAAGCCGCTGAAACAAATAAACTCACAAGCGTTGCAATCAACAGGTTTTTGAATGATTTTTTCAGCAGTTGATAATTATAGGTTCCCAACGCAAAACCAGCTCCGACAATGGGTCCCATCAAAGGTGAAATGAGCATGGCCCCTATGATTACAGCCGTTGAGTTGACATTAAGTCCGACAGAAGCCACAACAATGGCACAAGCCAGAATCCAAAGATTTGAACCACGGAATGAAATATTTGAGGTTACATTTTCCAGAACCTTACGCTTATCCTCTTCACCGTTATGTAGATTTATGAATTCTAATAATTTATTTGTCATCTTCTTTTGTTATTCGGTTTATCCAATGGTGTATGGCAAATATACAAACATTGCAATGGTTTTGAAATTCGCGGTTTAATTGAAAGGAAAAATGCCGGTGAAAGAAATTAGATTGGGACCGGATTAAAAATCTGTATGACCCTGAATGTTATTTTAGTTTGTCAACAGAATATCAAAACATGAATTTCATTAAAACTGACAGGATCATTATCTGAAATAATAAATTTTTTCGTGAGAGTTCAAAAAAAAAGACTGCCCGTTCTGAGCAGTCTTTCTTTTGAGAATATTGATTTTACAGTTTCACCCAGCCAATATCCAGAGCAACCGGATTAATATTGATGATCCAGTCTTCCTGTTGCGATCCGTCGAGGTTTGAACGGATAATCTTCCCGTCAGGTTCACCATTACTCATTTTGTAACCCCAGAAAAGCTTGCCGCGTTCATGGTCAATGGCAATGCCCCAGGTGGCCTTGGTTCCAAAATCACCAATCAGGCTGCATGAAGTGCCATCAATGTTACACATATAAATACCTCGGTCGATGATGTCGGTTCCGTTGCCGGCATATACAACAAGATAAGCTTTCCCATTTTCAGGATCAACTTCCAGAGCGGTTCCGTCTATACCCGCAAGATGGGTTTGCATATCGCTGCCATCAACCTTACACGAATAATAACCTCCGCTGTAGGAGTCCATATCATTCACCAGATATAAGCGGTCAGTGAGATGGTCATAGTCTAAGTCGAGTGGATATTCGGGAGGAAGTCCTTGCGTGTCAATAAATAATTCCGGACTGGTCCCATCAAGATTGGCGCGGTAAATACCACCCGGATTGCCCCAGTAAACCTTATCCTGCACAACCACAATGCCTTCAGGTTCTGATAGCATGGTCTCTAGTCCCGGCGTTGCTTTGTCCAGAATTTTCAACGGGTTTTTCCCGTCCGCATCGAAACGGTAAATTATACCAAGGCTGTAATCTGAAACGTACACCTTGCTGTTACCTGTATCAACTGCAATACCATAAGGACGAATCATTTCGGTAGGTTCAAATTCCTGGACTATGGGTGCATTATCGTTGAGGACGACCATAAATACGCCAGCCGGACCGGCAGTACGTGTGGTATAATACAATACCTGTGTAAGGCCAGCCAACGGATCTTTTGCATTCAGGACCAGTGTTTTTACCAGCTCGTTGTAATGCAGTTCATTGGCTGATCCGCATGTTAGCGTAACATTGTACAAACCAGGGGTTTCGTAATGGGTCGTTGGATTTTCTTCGGTTGAAGTAAGTCCGTTACCGAAATCCCAGGTGTAACCCGTCGCGTTCAGCGAGAGGTTTGTAAATGAAACATCGAATGGTGCATATCCCTGGTTGCTAATGGTATTTATTTCGAAGCTGGCCACCGTACTTGGAAGCGGATTACCCAACTCCTTTTCGGTGCAACCACCTGCTACCATAATCGAAATCAGCGCGATAAGTAGTATGTTTAAAATATTTTTTTTCATAATTGTCTCAGTTTAATGTTTAAATGATCAATAACCTTGGTTTTGTTTCATGAGTTTGTTGGTGTTGAATTCGCTGAGCGGTATTGGAAAAATAGTGTAATCCTGCTCAATTCCCAAAACAGTCGTGGCTCTTTTGGTGCGCACCAGATCAAAGCGACGGAGTCCTTCAAATGCAAATTCATACTGTCTTTCATGCTCCACTGCCAGCTGAAGTGCGGTATAATCATCGCTGTCAATTGAAACCAAACCGGCACGTGTGCGGATCACATTCACATCATCACGGATGCTTTGTTTGTCTCCACTCGTAAAAGCCAGCGCTTCGGCCCTGATGAGATACATTTCAGCCAGACGAATCATAAACACAGGATCGGTCCCGGTGGTAATATCAGTATATTTTGTCACATACGGGAGATTACCATCGTCATAAGCGATAGATGCAACTTTCCGAAGTGTATCATCTGCCTCATAACCAGCTATGAATTCCGGTGAAGGTGCGACTTCATAACGGCCTGTCATGCTGCGCGGGAAAAAATACTGGGCCAGACGGTTGCGGTTCTGGGCATCGAACACGACTGTGAAAATTCCTTCGTTTTCGGTACCACCAAACAAATCGCCATACGCCGGAGCCAGAACATAACCACTTTCAGCGATTACCTTGGTCGCTTTTTCGATGGCCAGCGTGGCTTTTGCCGCGTCATTGGTAAGGTGAAACTGTGCCAGATAAACCCTGGCAAGCAAAGCGGTGGCAGCAAATGAATTTGCCTTGCCTGTAACGGATGTAGCAGGTAGTTTTTGTTCTGCTGACACAAGATCCTCTATTACCTGAGCATAAACTTCTTCGATGGAATTTTTTGCCTGATCGATATTGCTCAGGTCGAGCGTTGGTTTCGTTTTTATTGGAACACCGCCAAAGAAATTTGACAGGTTGAAATGGAAGAAAGCGCGCAAAAAAAGCATCTGTCCTTCAAAGTCATCGCGTTCGCCCTGGGTCATGTCGCTTACCGCAGGCAAGCTGTTTAATACATTGTTGGCACGGTTAATTCCGTCATAGTTCGCTGACCACATACCATCGATAATGGCATTATCGGCAGGAATCAGTTTGCTGCTGATTTGTTCGTAATCGAGTGTGGTTCCTGTGAAAACCAGATTATCAGCCGACAAATCGCCTACGATGATCTGGTTTCTGTAATACAATCCTGCAGCATGGAGCGTATTGTAAGTGCCCGTGACCGCATGTTCAATGCCGGCGCGGTCTTTCAGTGCGGTATAATCGGCAATGGCATCCGTGGGTTCAATATCAAGCATTTTTGTGCAGCCGCTGAAAGCCATGGTTGCCAGCAGAATCAGGTATGTTATCTTTTTCATTGTCTTCATTTTTTTAGATTAGAAACCAAGGTTTAAACCAAATACAAATGCTCTTGCCTGAGGATAGGTAAAGAAATCGGTACCCATTACCAGATTGTCAGCTCCGTAATAATTCACTTCCGGGTCCATGCCGGTGTAAGCTGTGAAAGTGTAGGCATTTTGTACGGTTGCATAGAGTTTCGCTGATTTTACACCAATTTTATTCAGGAGTTCACGCTCGAAATTATATCCCAACGTGATATTCTTGATTTTCAGGAAAGAACCATCTTCGATAAACCGTGATGACTTGTAGGTATCTCCTTCTTTAGGCATATCGGTGATGTCACCTGGATTTTTCCAGCGACGCAGCATATTGGTGGTCTGGTTGTCTTCACCGGTTCCCGATTCCAGATAAATAAGTGTTCCGTTGAACAGTTCGTTACCATAAATTCCCTGCAGGAATATGGAAAGTTCGAAATTCTTATAGTTGAAATTATTGGTTATGCCATACGTGAAATCCGGGTTTGGATCACCAATTTTTTTACGGTCATCCGCAGTGATACTGCCGTCTTTATTGATGTCTTCGTAAACCAGTTTTCCTGTAGTCGGGTCAACTCCGAGGCAGTTATAACCATAAAAAATCCCGATTGGTTCGCCAACCTCCACACGGTTTCCACCACGACCGATGTCATCGATGGGTTGATCATTATACAAGGCAGTTACTTCGTTTTGATTGGCAGCAAAATTTATGGAACTTGTCCAGCCAAATGAGCCCTGCGTGTTTACCGTATTTAATGTTAACTCAACCCCTTTGTTTTCAAGTTCACCGATATTGGCATAGATTGAACTGAAACCTGTTGAAGGAGGAATAGGACGTGCCAGCAGCAAATCTTTGGTGTTGTTGAAATACACATCCGCTGAAAAACTAACCCTGTCTTTCATTACGGAAATGTCAATACCAAATCCTTTTTGCAGGGTAGTTTCCCATTTCAGATCAGGATTGGGCAACTGTGTGGGCGCTGTTCCTGAACCACCACCGTAGTTGAATCCACCTCCATACAATCCCAGTGATGAGAAATCGGGAATACCGTCGTTACCGGTTAATCCGATGCTTGCCCTTACCTTTAATTCGTTGATGAAACTCTGTTTTTTCATGAACTTTTCTTCCGACAAGCGCCAGGCAACTGATCCTGCCGGGAAATAACCGAATTTATTGTTCTCGCCAAATTTGGAAGAGCCGTCGGCACGTGAAGTGAAAGTAACGATGTATTTATACAGATAGTTGTATTTGAACTGACCGAATACTGAATTCATGGCGCGGTCGAATGCAGATGCGGAAGCCGCACGGATGGTACCTGCAGAGGTGATATACTGCAGATTTTCGTTTGGAAAATCGACAGCCTCAATATAAGTATAACGGCTGGCCGATTTCTCAGCGCTATAACCAACCAAAGCCTCCACATTGTGTTTTTCGTTGAACGATTTCATATAATTCAGCACATTGTTGGTGATCAGATTGCTTACGTAACTTGTTCCTTCAATGCCCAATCCATTATAGGTAGCTCCCTGACGCACGGTGATAGGATCGTATTCATGCTCACGCAACGAATAAATATCAGCACTCCATTTGGAGGTGAATGTGAATCCGTCGAGGAATTTATATTCAAGAAACACATTACCGTTTGTGCGGTTTGTATAAGCTTTGTTTTGGGTTTCGTTGGCAATTGCCACAGGATTGGCATAAGGGCCTGTTTCGTCATATTTCCCGGTTGAGTCATACACCGGAAATATTGCCGGAATTGACAAAGCATTTGGAAGTGGTCCGTGTAAGGTTTCATCACCTTCAACACGACTGTTCTTCGAGTAGGTCATGGTAACACCACCGCCTACGGTGAGATTTGTCAGTAATTTATGGTCCACATTGATACGACCGCTGTAACGTTCATAAGAAGTGCTTTTCACAATCCCATCCATCATATAATAATTCCCTGACATGAAGAAACGGGTTTTGTCGTTTCCGCCACTGACCGAGAGTTCAGTATTGGTGGTAGGCGCTGTCTGTAAAATCTCGCTCATCCAGTCGGTATCAATGTTCTGGACATTGGTTCCGCGATATTCATTCCATTGCTGCGCGTTCATCAGGTCGAGCATACGTTCGGCAGGCAGGTTCTGGAAACCATAATTTACATTCAGATTGATGCTGGTTTTTTGCGTGCTGCCTTTTTTGGTTGTGATAAGGATAACGCCGTTTGATGCCCTCGCACCGTAAATAGCTGTGGATGAAGCGTCTTTAAGGATTGTGACTGACTCGATATCGTTTGGATTCAAATCGGACAGTGCACTGATCTCCTGGCCACTGTAACCAATCTGTCCGAAACTTCCGGTGATCGAAGGAATACCGTCAATAACTACCAAAGGCGCGTTGCCTGCGTTAATTGAACTTCCTCCCCTGAGTTTGATGGTCGATTGTCCGCCGGGGGTGCCTGAGTTCTGGTTGATCACAACACCGGCAGCTTTTCCCTGTAACACACCATCGATGGTTCGAAGCGGAATGTCTTTTATTTCCTCCTCACGCACAAGATCGAATGAACCGGTAATCAGTTTCTTGCTGTCGGAGCTAAAACCAACGACAACGACCTCTCCAAGGTCAATCTTGTTTTCTTTTAAACTCACATTGATTACCTTTTTACCGTTAATCGCAATTTCTTGTGTCTGCATCCCTACGAAAGAGAAAACAAGAATGCCATCAGCCGGCGCAACAAGGGTGTATTTACCATCAAGATCGGTGGATGTTCCTTTTGTGGTGCCTTTCACAGTGATCGACACACCGGGAATTGACTGGTTATCGGCAGAGGAAACCACCTTTCCTGTTACAGGATAGTCCTGTGCAGTCAAAGCACTGACCATCAGCATGAATAAGATGAATAAAATGTAATTTTTTTTCATAGGTGAATTATTTGGTTATTAATATCGCATGGGTGAAGTGTTGATTTGAACCGGGATAATATCAAGACGGATATCGGTGACCGTCCAGGCGTCTTTGTTTCTGAAGGCCTTGCTTGCAGGTTTTTTACCAAACCGCAACATATAAGCTGTTTTGTTATCGATGATATTTACATCTTCGATCATTGATTGACTCGTGCCGTCAAACAAATATTCAGTAATCAGCTCTTTAAAATTTATAGAATAGGTTGACAAAGAACCGCTTGTAAATCGTAAACGGGGTGATTGTTCAACTGTTTCATTCAGGATTGTCTTCTCCGGTTCCGGAATGATAGTTTTGGTCAGAAGATCATAATAATCACCATTTTCGAGCCAGGAAATGTTCAGATTTTCGATAGAAGCATATTTTCCGGTATGGTCAGTTTTTGCTTCAGAAACACCTAGAATGGTAACGCCTGACGCACCTGCCACTTTTAATTGTTTTTTTGCGGCAATATAAATGAGTGCGGTATTTTCATCAATACCAAAACCCATTGAAAAAGTTGCTCTTTCCTGCATAAGCGCTGCCGCGAGTCTTCCGATTCGTCCACGCTGGTGAAAATGCTGATCGACCAGACCAAACGGGAAAAATCCAAGACCCCGGGTTACAAATAAAGTATCACTTTCGTCGTGCAGTTTCTCATCAAAACGGGCAATTGTATCATGAGTAAGGGCGAATAAACTATTGCCACGGCCAATCATCGGGTTACTCATGATGGCTGCGCCGGCGCTTGTTCCACCGATGACACCGCCCTTGTTAAACACCTCCCATACAGCATCCAGCAACAGACTGTTACTACCGTCAGCCCGGACAAGTGTTTGTACAATACGCATCTGATCTCCTCCGGTAAACCATACGGCTGTGGCCTTGCGCACTTTTTCAGCCTCATTTGGATTCATGGCATTGTCTTTCCACAAGGCTTCATTGGTTTGAGTGGTGCTGTCGTCATCAACAAGTGAAAGATGAATCAGATGAATGTTATTCTCAGCAATGCCGAAGTGGATCAGCGTATTCCGAAATATCTGAAACGATTGAGCAGGATAAGAGCCTGCCACAGGAATAACCGCAAAAACCGCTTTCTCAGCACCACCGGCGAGTTGAATCAACTCAGTAAAAATTTCTTTGTTATCTGGTTCAAGCCCTCCGCCAACAATCACCAGATTCCCGTTTGGCATATTTTGCGCGGTCAGATTCAAAGACAAAAAGAGTATAAGCAACACCACAAAGAAGGATGATTTTACTTTGATTGAATTCGTTTCACAATTGGAAACAATGGTCTGGGTATTATGACTCATTCAGGTTATTAATTATTAGGTTGGTTTCAGTATGCTGTATGATTTTTTCTTTCCGGAGATGAACAGGAGATGGAATTTTGGATTAAATATATTACTTATAGACTGATTCAAAAGATCAATGCCATCATTCAATGAAAATAAATCCGTATTACCTGCTAATAAAGGAATCTCTGGATTTCTGAAGATTTTCATTGAATACTGTTCCTCTTTCATGATCAAATTTACAAAATTTTGAATAACCTGCAAATTCAATACTTTTTTTATTGTAAAACGAATTCCTTATCATTACATTTGCTTTGAAATTTGTCTGGCCAATGCGAGACAATTATGTAGTATGAACCTTTAATTAATCAATTATGAAGAAAACTTTACTTTTAACTTTATCAGTTTTCACAGTTGTTGTCATGCAGGCACAACACACTTTATTTGTTGAGCCATTCGACAGCCAGACTGATTTACCGTTGGGATGGACCAACCTTGATGCGGATGGTGATACCTTTATGTGGTATGAAGATTATTATGATGGTGGAACTGTTCTGGAAACCTATGCTGTTTCAGCCTCTTACAATGAGGTTCCGCTTACACCGGATAATTATCTGGCAACACCGCAAATTGACCTCACCGGACTGGAAGGACCGGTAATTCTTCAATACAATATCGGAATCGGTGATGAAGAATGGCCTGCCGAAAAATATCAGATTACACTTTCTACAACTACCTGCACTGCCGAAGGATTCACAAATACATTGTTCGAAGAGATTTTAGAAGCAGATGCCTATTACTGGAAAAAAACCCAGGTTGATTTATCGGCATTCATCGGACAACAGGTGTATGTAGCCTGGAGACATTATGATTGCACCGACAATTACAAACTTTTACTCGACAGCGTCAGCATCACTTTTCCTTCTTATGTTGGATTGGGCGAAAACGCGAAAGACCGTGTAAATATTTTTCCAAATCCTTTTAAAGATGTGTTGAATATCAATGGTGCCGATGTATCACGTATCATGATCAGCAATATCCTTGGCCAACAGGTGATGGACGCTGAAATATCAGAAGTGACGAAATTGGATGTAAGCCAGTTAAATCATGGGACTTATTTTGTTTCAATCTACAAGAATGATGACCTGATTGAAACACGAAAACTTGTGAAACGATAGTTCAAAGGTATAAAATGTATAAAGAGGGCGTTTTTTTGATGAAACGCCCTCTTTTTTTTGAAGTATATTGTAGGTAATCAGGATAAAAGGTGTTTTTTATTTGCAAACTCCTCAAACATCAGGGTTGAAGCGACTCAATCCCTAGTATCGATGCCCTGATACTTTCGTCTGTCACTTGCGATTCGCCATTCAGTTTGCCTGATAAATACAATTCGTAAGCTGCCATATCGAAATAGCCATGTCCGCAAAGGTTAAACAGTATGTTTTTTGTAACGCCTTCTTCGCGGCAACGGTTTGCCTCATCAATTACTGTAGCAATGGCGTGTGTTGCCTCCGGTGCAGGAATGATTCCTTCTGCCCTGATAAACTGCATACCGGCCTCGAAGCAACGCTGCTGGTTTTGTGAAACCGCCTCAATCAAACCATCTTTCAGCAACTGACTGACAATGACACCTGCGCCATGATACCTTAAACCACCGGCATGGATGGGTGATGGCATAAAGTCATGTCCGAGCGTGTACATGGGTAACAGCGGCGTCATGCCCATCGTATCGCCAAAATCATAACGAAACTCGCCACGGGTGAGTTTGGGACACGATTCGGGTTCCACCGCAATACAGCGTATCTTTTGATTTTCGACAAGGTTCATACGCAAAAATGGAAAGGCGATACCGGCAAAATTGCTTCCTCCACCAAACGGAGCCACAACGATATCAGGCATTTGTCCCGCTTTTTCCATCTGCACAATCGCTTCCTGTCCGATGATAGTCTGATGGAGCAACACATGATTTAACACTGAACCTAAGGCATAATGCGTTGTCGGGTCAGCTACCGCCCTTTCAATGGCTTCAGATATGGCAATACCAAGGCTGCCCGATGAGTTGGGGTTGGCTTCCAGTACCTTTCGTCCGGAAGCTGTTAACATTGAAGGTGATGCGTGCACCACACCTCCGAAAGTGTTCATCAGAATTTTACGGTAGGGTTTCTGGTCGTAACTCACCTTCACCATAAACACTTCACATTCCATATCGAACATCTGGCAGGCGTAAGAGAGTGCTGTCCCCCATTGTCCGGCGCCCGTTTCGGTTGTAATCTTTTTGATTCCTTCCATTTTATTGTAAAAAGCCTGTGGCACAGCCGTATTGGGTTTGTGCGATCCGGCCGGACTACCACCTTCGTATTTGTAATAAATACGAGCCGGTGTTTTCAGCGCTTTCTCAAGATTAACAGCCCTGAAGAGCGGTGTTGGCCTCCATTGGGCATATATTTTACGTACTTCATCCGGTATCTGGATATAGCGTTCCGATGAAACTTCCTGCATAATCAGCTCACGTGCGAAGAGTGGCTCCAATAGATCGGGCGTGATAGGCTGTCGCGTTCCCGGATGCAGGGGTGGCAGAGGTTTGTTGGGCATATCTGCCACAATATTGTAGTAAAAACGAGGGATTTCTTCTTCGGTAAGGTTGATTTTATGTTCCATTATTTGAAAAGTCTTTGAAATAGATTGATGTTTAAAATGTTGAGTTGATGTGCTTTCGCTGGAAGAATGGCCGGATCAATTTTCTGAAGTGAGCGCGTGGATGAACGACTTTAGCGGTATTTACACCAGGAAATCTAAAATTTCTGATCGATACTTGATATTAAAATCATGAAAACAGAAAAGGCAATCCGAAAATTTTCGCAACGACGGAGACAATGCTCCCTGGGGGGTTATATAGATATAAAGGTAGCCGGACGGGGCCACCACCATGACCATGATGATGATAAAAGGGAAGGAATCAGTAAACCAGCTTTGGTCATGAATTTGTTATGATTTATTGGTGCAAATGTAAATGAATTGTTGTTGCCTCGACAAATACCGGAATAATTTCAAAAAGACTGCTACTCTTTATTGAACGAATGATTTCTGTTTTGATGGTTTTTGAATCTTCTTTATTTACCCTGCAGTTGAAAATCATGCCTGCCGGATCAGATACATTTTTTTCGAAACGGAATTTTTTTTTCGAATGACCTGTTTGTCAACCAATGATAAAACTTTATCTTTGAATTGAAAAACGGTAAAAAGGACGAATTCCATTTTTTTAACTTATAGTTTATCAATGTATTAAGAATATTTGGCGGTTGTTTAGATCGTAGAAATACAAGTTTCTGATTGCAATTTTGGCAATGTTCTACAATAAAACCTAATACTATTAAATACCCATCCGGGTATCAATATGAAGTAAATAATAACAAAACACAGAAAATAAAATGAAAAAAGTAATCAAATTTGGCGAGGATGTTGAAGGCTATAACATTCCGGTATTAAACGAAAGGGAGATCAGGGCAGCAGCCGGAATCCTTTTTTTACTGATGTTTATTTCCATCCTGACAGTTATTTTCAAGCAGGATTTTACAATGCTCAAATATGCCGTCACGATATTCCTTGTGGATATTGTCGTACGGGTTTTTATAAATCCACGCTTTTCACCTTCATTAATCATCGGCCGTTTGATAGTTTCGAACCAGACGCCCGAATATGTTGGCGCACAGCAGAAAAAGTTTGCGTGGTATATTGGCATTTCACTGGCATTGATCATGTTTGTGCTGTTGAACATCGTTAATTCGTACAGCCCGATCACAGGAATTATCTGCCTCATCTGCCTGATATTCCTGTTCTTTGAATCGGCTTTTGGAATTTGTCTGGGATGCAAGTTTTATTCAATG
>CAJBPB010000267.1 GCA_903957365.1 uncultured Bacteroidota bacterium | reverse complement strand
TTTTAAACCTTTTAAAATTGGTGATTTTGTTGAGGCGCAAGGATTTACCGGAACAATTTCTGAAATTCATATCGTTTACACCTATATGTTAACGGTTGATAACAAAGCCGTTATTATTCCGAACGGTGATCTGGCAAGTGGCATTGTAACCAATTATTCCAAAATGGAAATCCGGCGTGTGCAATGGACATTCGGTATCGCTTATGGCGATAATTATGATACTGCTAAAATGTTGATTGATAAACTGATAAAAGAAGACAGCCGCATTCTGAAAGAGCCTGAACCTCTGATCGCTTTGTCGGAATTGGGTAACAGTTCGGTGAATATTGTGGTACGTGGCTGGGTAGCAACACCTGATTTCTGGCCTGTTTTTTTTGATCTGAATGAGAAAGTGTACAAGACATTTGCCAAAGAAGGATTACATATTCCATTTCCCCAGATGGATGTGCATTTACATCAAAATACGAAGGAGTTGGTTGGGTAACCAATCTATCCTCCGACACTTGCTTTTAATCCGGCTTGTTCAAACTGTCTGATGATCCGCAAGATGGTTTCCTTGTCAGGTTCCTGCAGTATTTCAAAATCTTCAGATTTTCCAAGTTTCAGGTATTTATGTTGAGCAATGGCGTGATACGGTAACAGATGGACTTCTTTCTTTTCTCCTGCCAGTCCGGCAATAAATTGTGCAGTCTGACCGATGTTTTCAATAGTATCATTTATTCCGGCAATCAGCGGAATCCGGATGATGATATTTGATCCTGTTGCTGACAATAATTGCAGATTATTCAATATCAAAGTGTTACTGCTTCCAGTCCATTTTTTATGCAATGCTGAATCCATCATCTTCAAATCGTACAAAAACAGATCAGTATGTTTTGCAACTTCCAGAATGATTTTTTCATTTACATTTCCTGCGGTATCTACCGCGCGATGAATGCCTCTTTCTCCACATATCTCAAGTAAAGTAATCAGAAATCCAGAATGTATGAGCGGCTCACCGCCTGAAAAAGTTACCCCACCTTCCGAATGATCGAAAAACACTTTTTCCTTTTGAATGATTTCGATGATTTCGTTTACCGACATTTCTTTGCCCGACATCTCGATGGCTTTAGTAGGGCAGACTTCTGCGCATTTTCCACACAGCGAACAAAGGTCATTCTCTGTTACAATTCCTTCACTCGTTAACGAAAGCGCACCTTCAGGACATTCAACTACACAGGTTCCGCAAAGTATGCATTTCTGCCGGGCATACATTTTCTCTGTTTTTACCGAAATGCTTTCAGGATTGTGACACCAGCTGCAATGCAGGTTACATCCTTTAAAAAAAACCACAACACGAATGCCTGGACCATCGTTGATGGCATAGCGTTTAATATCAAAAATCAGGTTTTTTGACATCACAGTCATTTAAAACGCTTCATTCTCAGTACGTTCAATCACTTCCTGTTGCAGATCTGCATTCATATCGTTGAAATAATCGCTGTAACCTGCCATACGAACCAGCAGATCGCGGTAATCTTCCGGGCTGGATTGTGCTGCAAGCAAAGTCGCGGTATCAACAATATTAAACTGAATATGATGGCCGCCAAGTCTGAAATAGCTTCGTATTAACTGCCCGAGTTTGACAATGTCTTCTTCTTTTTTCAGCAGACTTGGCAGAAACCGCTGGTTCAGCAAGGTGCCTCCCGACATGGTATGATCGAGTTTGGTTAACGATTTTATCACTGCTGACGGACCTTTGGTGTCGGCGCCATGCGATGGCGATGTGCCGTCGGAAATAGATTTACCGGCTAACCGTCCGTTTGGAGATGCTCCCATCACTTTGCCAAAATAGACATGACAGGTAGTCGAAAGCATATTGAGATGGTATTTCCCACCGGGTTTGATGTTGGGTTTTCCATCAATGGTATCTACCAGATCATTATACATTTTCAAGGCAATTGAATCGGCATAATCGTCGTCATTTCCAAAAAAAGGTGTCCGGTTGATGATGGTCTGGCGAAGGATCTCTTCACCCTGAAAGTTTTTCGAAACAGCATTTAAAAATTTGTCCATGCCGAATGTCCTGTTTTCAAAAACATGCTTTTTCAATGCTGCCAGACTGTCTGTAACGGTTCCAAGGCCGCAGCATTGAATATAACTCGTGTTGTAACGCGGTCCGCCATCATAATAATCTTTTCCCCTGCTGATACAATCTTCAATCACGACCGAAAGAAACGGCGCCGGTGCGTATTTTGCAAACATGCGATCAATATAGTTACTCACACGCATCTTCAGGTCAATGATGTAACGGAGTTGGTTTAAAAACGCTTCATAAAGTTCATCATAGGAAACGAAAGTAGGTGGATCACCGGTTTCGATACCAGCCATTTTACCTGTTACCGGATCGAGGCCATTGTTTAATGTAACTTCCAGAATTTTAGGCACATTCAGATAACCGGTCAGAAGATAGGCTTCCTTACCAAAAGCACCCACTTCGATACATCCGCTGCAACCGCCT
>CAJBPB010000266.1 GCA_903957365.1 uncultured Bacteroidota bacterium | reverse complement strand
TATAAAAGTCCGATTGAAAAATGAAAATCCTGTTTTCTTTCTGCTCCTTTCAAAAGAAAAAACCGAAGATGAATTGGTAAGCCTTCTTAAAAATTTCGAAATCAGAATACATAGTTTCTATAGTATTAATAAACTGGTTAACCTTTTAGATTATACAGAACCAGATATTATTTTTATTGAACTTGATGGATTCAAAGAGAATGAATTTATTCAGTTTGTAAAAAACAGAATTCCGAAAACTTCAAAAATTATTCTTCTGGGGACAGTCAACACTCAAGTTATTCAATCGTATTTTGCTAATTTTCAAAGGTTTAATCTGCCTGAAATGAAAAGAGCTCTTATCAAGTTTATAAAGAGTATTGCAGATATTAATAGTTATAATCCTGATTATGAATCCTCAGCACCTCCCTTAATGAATACCGTAACCAGAGAATCTGTAAATCAATTGATTGAAATCTGGAAAAAAGCGCGAACTACCCAATTCATGAATGACACGGATGCCTTTGCTGATTCAGTGTTAAATTTTGCATCCATGATGAAAAACACCGCACTTATTGAGTTCGCAAATGACCTTAAAAACTTTGTTTCAGCTTTTGATATTGAGAATATAAATGCAGAAATGAATGATTTTGAACAGATTCTCAGTCAGCAAGGATTTTTAGAATAATCTAACAAATAGAACAAAACAATCATTATGAGTAGGGTTAACAGACGCGTAAATCAAATTCTGATTGTGGATGATGTCACCAAGAACATTCAGATTGTCGGTAATATTTTATCAAAAGAAAAACTTCGTATCGCTTACGCTACTAATGGAGAAAGCGCATTGCAACTTGCATTTAATATCGATTTTGATTTGGTATTACTTGATATAATGATGCCTGGAATGGATGGTTTTGAAGTTTGCAGACGTTTACGCGAACATAAAAAAACAGCCGACATACCTGTTATATTTCTCACCGCTAAGTCAGACGTAGAAAGCATGTTAACTGGATTCGAACTTGGGGCCCAGGACTACGTCTCAAAACCATTCAACGCTTCAGAGTTGATAGCACGTGTGCGTACACACCTGGAACTGCGCGAAAAAAAACACCTGCTTAACGAGATGAATCAAATGCTGGAAGAAAAAGTGAAAGCCCGCACAATTGACCTTGAAATAGCCAACAAGCAACTTTCACGCCTTGAAAAAGCAAAAAGTGAATTTTTGGGAATTATCAGTCATGAATTACGAACACCACTACATGGCATAATCGGATTAACCAAACTTTTGGAACAAACAGAAATTAATCCTGAGCAAAAGCGTTACCTTAATTTTCTTCAGCAAACTTCAGAACGACTTGTCCGGTTTTCGGAAACCGCTTTATTAATTACTTCATTACAAGCTGATAATCTGAAAGTTGAATTATTCAGTACCTCAGCAAAGCATTTACTGACAAGTGCAATGGAAAATTTAAAGCATCTTATCGACGAAAAATCAATTGATATTCAAGTATTTTTAGAATCAACAGATTTACAGATCATTGCAGATTCCGAATTGATAAAAAAATCAATTTCTATATTGTTGGAAAACAGTATTTATCATCTGCCAAAACATGGTAAGATCAGATTATCGGCCATCAATGAAAATCACAACGCGATTATTGAAATTAGTGATAATGGTTCCGGATTTGAGGATGAAGTGCTGAGTCATCTGACAGAAATTGCTTCCCGGGATGTAACTGCTGTTAGTGAAGGTGTTGGGTTGTCAATTGCAGCAGTCAGACTAATCATGGACGCGCATAACGGAACATTACAATTGAAAAATAATCGGGAAGGTGGCGCATGCATACGGTTATGTTTCGAAAATACGATTTGATAATCAAAGCTTTAACTATTTAAAGCCTTCAGATGGGCTTCCATTGTGAATTTTGTATCTTTGGCAAATCTTTAAAAACAGAAAAAAATGAAGTTATTAGAAGGAAAAGTAGCATTAATCACTGGAGGTGCCCGTGGAATTGGTAAAGCACTGGCCCTTCGTTTTGCAGCCGAAGGTGCTGCTGTAGCTGTTTCTGATTTAAAATATGACGAACAGATGCAGCAAACCGAATTGGATATCAGAGCATTAGGAGTTAAATCGAAAGGTTATGCCTCCAATGCCAGTTCACTTCAGGATAGTGAAAAATTGGCAGAAGATGTTGTAGCTGATTTTGGTAAAATAGATATTCTGGTAAACAATGCCGGTATCACCCGTGACAATCTGTTAATGAGAATGACCGAACAAGACTGGGATCTCGTGATGGCTGTTAACCTGAAATCCGTTTTCAATCTCACCAAAGCGGTTCAACGAATCATGATTAAACAGAGAAATGGATCAATCATCAACATGAGTTCAGTGGTTGGAGTAAATGGTAATGCCGGACAATCGAATTACTCAGCATCAAAAGCCGGAATGATCGGCTTTACCAAATCAATCGCTCAGGAACTGGGAAGCAGAAATGTGCGTTGTAATGCAATTGCACCCGGATTTATTGAAACGGAAATGACTCATAAACTTCCTGAAGATGTCAGAGCACAATGGATTAGCGAAATACCTCTTAAAAGAAGTGGTAAACCAGATGATGTAGCGGATGTCGCTGTTTTTCTGGCATCTGAGTTGTCATCTTACGTAACTGGTCAGGTGATCAGCGTTTGTGGCGGAATGAGTATGTAATTAATAAAAACCGAAAAGGGATGTAATGGGATCAATCCATCAACATCCCTTTTTTTATTATCAGATAAAATTGTGTCTTTTCAACTGAGTTTCGATTACCCTATTTGGGCATTCATTCCTGTAATTTTTGCCGGCCTTGCTTTTGCTTCCATATTGTATTACAAGAACAGGAAAGAGCATTTTAGTCCCTGGCTTACGAATTTGTTGTTTTTACTCCGTTTTATCACAGTATCGCTGATAACTTTTTTCCTTCTGGATCCATTTATTCTTCAAACAAAAAAACAGGTTGAAACCCCAACAATTATTTTTGCAGTAGATAATTCGTCATCCATCACCCTGACAGAAGATTCAAATTATTATAGAAATGTTTATCCACGAATAATCGATAGTTTAAAAAATTCATTTACAGATAAATACAATATTGAGTATTATCAGTTTGGTCAGAAAATAATCAAAAATCAGGAATTAACATTTTCCGATCAACAATCTGACATCTCAGAAATTTTTCAAACAATCCGTGAAAATTATGTAAATCGAAATATTGGCGCGATACTTCTTTTTTCAGATGGAATATATAATAAAGGAGCAAATCCTGCTTTTAAAGCCGAATCATTGAACATACCAGTTTTGACAATTGCGCTGGGCGATACGGTTTCACATCCGGATATTTCAATTTTTAACCTTCGGTATAATAAAAAGGTATTCCTGAAAAGCCAGTTTACTATTGAAATTACAATCAGATCTACACAATTAAGAGGGAAAACAGGCATTTTGGAACTTTATGATCACGATACCAAAATTTCTGAACGAAATATACCAATTACAGCCAATAAATTCTCCTCGACACAGTACTTTCTTGTTGATGCTGATAAAATCGGCTATAAGAATTTGACTGTCAAGATTAAAACCGATGTTGAAGAATCGACCCTAGCAAACAATGAACGCCAGTTTTTTGTTGAAGTTATATCGCAGAAACACCGTGTTTTAATTTGGGCAAAATCACCACACCCAGATATTGCTGCACTTCGGTCAAGTTTAGGTGACAATTTTGATTCATTCGTGAAATTCGGAAAAGATGTTCCCGGACCGAATGAAACTTATGATTTACTTATCCTTCATCAGCTTCCTTCTGGCGTGAATGATTTGCAATTGATTGGTCAGCTTCTTGAGAGAGAGAAAAAATTACCTGTCATGATTATTGTAGGACCAGATACTGATATCGGTGCTTTCAACAAACTTCAAAATGCAGTTCAGATAGAATCAGGTCAATCATCTGACATAGAAAGCATCCCGGTTTTAAACGAAACTTTTGGACTTTTCAGTACTGAATTTTCTAATAATGAGGTTCTATCAAAACTACCACCCCTTATTTCACCATTCGGTGAGTATTCTAAAAAACTACCCGATGAGGTTCTGTTTTATCAGAATATCAGAAGAATAAGTACAAATCAGCCAATGATGTCGTTCGTTACTGATGAAAATCGTAAACTCGGATTTGTTTATGGAACCGGATTATGGCGATGGCGACTCGCATTGGCAGGCATGAAGGAAAATGAGGAATTATTCGATCGTATCATCAATAAATCAATAATATATCTTTTACAAAGAGAAAACAATGACCCATTACAGATCCTTATAAATGAAAGCTATAATTTATCTGACGAGATCATTGTCAAAGCTTTGCTTTACAATAAATCATCTGAATTATACAATGATTCGGAGTTGAATATTGAATTTGTCAACAATGAAAGTAAAAGTATTTACCCGTTCATTTTTGCTCAGGATGATAAAGGATATGAACTGAATGCAGGTAGGCTTCCTGCAGGATCTTACTCTTATACAGCACAGGCAAGTATAGCAGGTGAAATCATGAAATCACAGGGAAAATTTAAAATTGAAAATACTTCACTCGAAGGAATCGATCCTGTTGCCAACCATCATATTTTGCAACAAATTGCTGCACAAACCGGAGGCAAATTTATTCCACTGGATAGTTTACAACAAATACCCATCTGGCTTACTGCACAAAAAAACATTACTTCCATCGCATGTTACAGTGATTCATATCAGGCTATTATCAATTACTTTTGGGCGCTGATACTACTTATCGGACTTTTATTTATTGAATGGCTCTTTAGAAAAATGTACGGTTCTTATTGATTATTAACAAATTGTATACTTGTCAATAATTATGCCGGTCAAAAAATGTCAGGAAAGATTTAAAGACAATCTCAAGATCTTTTTTTGGCGACGCGATCATCGCATACATATTATCAAGTTTTATCCTCTCCTCTTCACTATTGAATCTGTCGCGTGAAATCTGCCACATTCCTGTAATACCTGCAGGCGCTAAAAACCTGTAAGCCAATTGATCACTGGTTAGTTTTTCGGCTTCATATAAAGGAAGAGGCCTGTTTCCTACAATGGACATATCACCCTTTAAAACATTATAAAACTGTGGTAATTCGTCAAGATTTGTACGACGAATAATCCTTCCAAACCTGGTAACACGTGGATCGTCTTTCACTTTAAAAAATGTAGGCATATCCGACATACGTTTCTTTAACTCAAGATACCAGTTTTCGCATATTTCTGTTCCTTCAATATACAGTATTGGCGAACATTTGCGGCCAAGTTTTTCACATTCCGGACATCCTGACAATTTCTTGAGACTATCGGTATGGTGTTTATTTATTAAATAAAGATTTAATTCGGATAATTTCTCACGTTCCGCTTCGGCAGTTTTTCGCATCGACCGGAATTTATAAAATGTAAACATATCGTACCCTGAACCAACTCTTACCGACTTATAAATGACCGGACCTCTTGATTCAAATAATATGAACAGACTTATAATTAAAATTACTGGAGATAAAACTATGAGAGCAGTCAGTGCAAAAATAATATCAAAAGTCCGCTTACCTTTTCCGATTCGAAAATCGCTAAATGATTCAGGCTTTGTATTGTTTAGAATCTTACTCATCCGCTAATCTAGAATTTCATACGTGGTAATCAAACCCCCCATTATGGGAACTTAATATGTGTTTTAACTTACTTTTAATCTCCTTTTCCGATTGTAAATATAATGTATTGATACTTGTCATGACAAAATGATCAATTTTTTGTTTTTAAAATATCACGTATCACGCTTTTTAATAATTAAATACGTGATAACCAAAAATATAGATAAATACAATAAACTTAAAAAAACATCCATTAAGTCGATATATTCTCTGAAATTAACGCCAAACAACTTCATCAAAGCGGTATTCGGAACATCAATCATTCGGCCAAAAGTCTTTAAAGGCAAATATCTGGCGACATCCTCATTCAATTCAAATCCCAATACTGGTTCTGCTATAAAAAAATAAACCGAAAAAACCACTATTGTCAAACCTGAACGTTTGAGTATTATGGATAACAACATTGCAAAACCAGCAACACACAATATTTCAAGAAAATATGCTCCAATAAAAAAACTTTTTTGTGTTATCATTCCAAATTGAAGTCCGGTAGTATGAAATAACCCTAGTATTAATACAGAAAGGCTCACTGCAACAGCAGATACAAACGAAAGCATAACAATAAAAATCAACTTGGTAGTGAACACTTCTTCACGACTTAAACCATTAATTATATGTTGCCGGATGGTTTTATATGAAAATTCGTTGGTCACAAATAAAATGACAGCAAAGGCAAGAAGTGGTTTCAGAAAGCCAGCCAGATATGTTAAACTGTGCCAAATATCAGGAAAAGTATATATCGATAAATTCGGAATTGGAATAGGTGAATTTTTTGAAGCATTGGAAGTTATTCTATTGATAAATGCTTCTGCACCAAAAAGTTCAGTAACTACACTAATGATATATAAAATAATTACAGCCCAAAATATTGGATTTTTTGCATGCTTTCTCCATTCAATTCTCAATAGGTATTTCATACATTATCAGCTAAAATATTGAGGAAATATTTCTCCAAACTAATTTTTTCAATTGTTAAATGATTAATTATCAATCCTTTTCCAAATAAATAATTATTCAAATCCGCTGGAGTCGTTCCATTTATAAGTTCTGCTTTGATATACCCATCTATCAAAAATGGATTCATAACACCTTCATAAGCAGTCAACTCAAGAAGCAAAGCGTTCATATCATCAGCAGCAATCTCTACCATGCGTGTTTTGCCAATCATATTGTCGACCCTGCCTGTAAATAAACATTTTCCATGATCTAAAACTGCCACATGCGAACATATTTTCTGAACTTCATCCAATAAATGACTGGCAAGAATGATGGTTTTCCCCATCTCCGCTATTGATTTAATCAAGGTTCGAATTTCCGCTATTCCCTGAGGATCCAGACCATTGGTTGGTTCATCCAAAATCAACACTTCCGGATTTCCGATCAAAGCAGCGCCAACTGCCAAACGTTGTTTCATCCCAAGGGAAAAAGTTCTGAATGCACTTCCTCTTCTTTGATATAATCCAACCTGAGTTAAAATTTCATCAATTCCATCATAAGAAATCCTTTTTATGTCGGCAATCAATTTCAGGTTGTCGGTTGCGCTCATGAAAGGATAAAAAAGTGGTACTTCCAGAATAGATCCGATTCTGCGTAAGGTTGTCGAATTAAATTCTTCGTCAAACCATTGGTAACTGCCACCATCGAGGTCAATTGCCCCAAGAACAATACCCAGTGTGGTCGTTTTACCACTGCCATTGGGTCCGAGAAGTGCAAAAACTTCTCCCTTGTGAATCTCAAGACTCAGTTTATCGACTGCCTTTATACGGCCATAACTTTTCGATAATTCATTTATATTAAGTATGCAAGGTTCCAATCAGATCTATTTTTCACAAAGTTAACCGAATTAATTCCAATCAATTACAAGATATGCTTGCAAAAAGATGAATTTTATATCTTTGCATCCGAAATTTATTGAAAATCAATAAGTAAATAATTTAATCCCTTATTCATGGAAATAGGTAATAAAAAAGTAGTTTCACTCACGTATGAGTTAAGAGAAAACGATGCAACAGGTGAACTAATTCAAAAAGTTGAGAAAGACAGCCCTTTCGTTTATTTGTTTGGTATTGGCGGATTACTGCCAAAATTTGAAAATAGTCTGGCTGGCCTAAAGAAAGGAAATGTTTTTAATTTCAGCCTGACACCGGAAGAAGCATACGGTAATTTTGATGAAAATGCAATCATCGCATTACCTAAATCTGTTTTTGTGGTTGATGGTAATATTGAAGATGGATTATTGACCCTTGGTAATCAAATTACCATGGAAGATAATCATGGAAATCCCATGGATGGTATAGTACTTGAAATTACTGAAAATGAAGTAAAAATGGATTTCAATCATCCATTAGCCGGACTGGATCTTCACTTTTCAGGTGAAATTCTTGATGTACGCGAAGCAACTGAAGAAGAAATGCAACACGGTCATGTGCATGGCGCTCATGGTCATCATCATTGATAAATCAAAATATTTGAAATCACAAGGCTGTTATCATTCGATTTACAGCCTTTTTTGTTGACTCCAGATTAAAAATACAGCTGGAATCTTATGCATTTGCGGGGCTTGTTTTCTCCAGACTTCAATAGTCTGGCTTTTGATATATTCGTTTTCCAAACTGATATTCATTGCAATACACATCAATGTGTCGGGGTGACAATGATTCACCAATGCTTCAAACAACTGCATATTCCTGTAAGGTGTCTCTATAAAAATCTGCGTTTGCGAAGTGGTGATTGCTGTTTTTTCAATGTTTCTGATTACCCGTTCCCTTTCATTCGCCTGAATAGGCAAATAGCCATGAAATGCGAATGACTGACCATTAAAACCTGATGCCATCAGAGCCAGAATAATGGAACTTGGTCCGGTCAATGGAATGACTTTTATACCTGACTGATGCGCCAGCTCAACCACCACAGCACCCGGATCAGCAACACAAGGTGTGCCGGCCTCAGATAATAAACCAATTGATTTTCCTTCAAAGGCGGGTTTTAGAAATGAATTTATTTCGAAAGGTGAAGTGTGCTTGTTCAATTCGAAAAACAAAATTTCGTCGATTGGTCGTTGAATATGAATCTTGCTTAATAAACGTCGGGCGGTTCTGACTTGTTCAACAATCAATATATCAAGAGATAGCAATATTTGAATTGTCCTGGCCGGTAAAACCATTTCCGGTAGAGTTTCACCAAGAAGTGTCGGGATTAAGTATAGTTTTCCCTTTGACCCGGGTGTCTGTCCTATTTCCATGGGAGATTATTAATATCAACATTACCACCAGATAGAATAATTCCAACTTTCAATCCCTTTACATCAATTTTAGATGAAAGCGCAACGGCCAATGGGACTGCAGCACTTGGCTCAACAATAATCTTCATTCTTTCCCAAATATACTTCATTGCCACTTTGATCGCTTCATCATTCACTGTAATAATATTTGTAACATATTTCATAATTATAGGAAAAGTCAGACTTCCCAATGATGTTAGTAATCCATCAGCAATTGTATTGGGATGCATTGATGGAATCAAAACACCTGTAGCGAAAGATTTTTGTGCGTCATCCGCTCCTTGTGGCTCGCATCCTATCAATTTTGTTTCAGGTGATAGATAATGTAATGTAAGTGAGGTTCCACTTAGAAGACCTCCGCCACCAACAGGACAAAGAATAAGATCGAGATCAGGAATTTGTGTAATCAGCTCAAGACAAGCGGTTGCCTGTCCAGCAATAACCCTGTAATCGTTATACGGATGAACCAGTTCAGCACCTGTTTGAGCGATAACTTTCTGCAATGTACTTTCGCGGGCAGCCAAAGTGGGTTCACAAAAGAAAATCTCACCATGGTATTGCTCCACAGCAGCAATTTTTACTTTTGGGGCATTATCCGGCATAACAATGTATGCTTTTGTACCGGCGATCAGCGCAGCGCGGGCCAATGCCTGTGCATGATTCCCGCTCGAGTGTGTGGCCACACCTTTTGAAAGTTCTTCCTCAGTGAGAGAAAGAATTGCATTCATTGCTCCCCGAGACTTAAAAGCACCGGCTTTCTGAAAATTCTCGCATTTAAAGTATAGATCTGCTCTACTTAATTGGTTTAGAAAAGCCGATTTCAAAACAGGTGTATGATGAATGTATGGGTTAATACGCTGCGCTGCCAAATGTATTTCATTTAATGAAGGAGGCTCCGGACGATTCATGTTTTACTTTTAAAAATGATTCTCACAAAATTAGGATTAATCAAACAGACGGAGTAAAAAAGTTGAAATCAAAATATTTAGAAAATGTCTAGATTTTATTATTGAGTAGTTTTTTGAAGAATTAAGTCCTCAGACGAGGCAAAATTGACGT
>CAJBPB010000265.1 GCA_903957365.1 uncultured Bacteroidota bacterium | reverse complement strand
TGTCATCTAAACCAATTACAATCTTGGAATCGTTAATTCCCCAACTTTTCTTAATCAAGAAAATCTTTTCTCCATTATAGTCATTTGTTATCTCAATCATTTCTTTTTCTCCACTGTAAATGATGAAAACAACGACTCCTACAAGCGTGATAATTCCAATTATTAAAGTTCCAACTATGATTTTAATGACGGTCTTTAGCATATGTCGATTATTAATTTTCTGACTAACATCAAATTTCCACATTCATAAACAGTGAGTTATTAAACTGTAAAACTTCCGGTTTGAGTTCAAATTTACGGATTTGTTTTTGGTTTCTTTTAACAACATTTTTTTCAACCAATCTTAATCACAACCAAAACCCAAACCAATTTCCATTTAAAGTGCAGGGTACGGATTTCGTTCAACCGGGGCTTCTCCCGATTGCTATCGGGAGGGTCGTGCCGACCACATGAAGCCCTAATTATTATGCCCGGTGCTTACATCATATTTATCCTCTTTACTAAATGCTATGTCTAGCACAAAAACAGGTTTAGAGCCATCGACAGGTATAACAGATATGTATGATATACCTACCCTATAGTATGGATCAAAGTGATCGAAGATTTTTCCAATACATTTTTCTGTACTTTTTGAGAATTGTGCTTCCCATTTGTCATCCATAATTGAACTTGTGTCAGTGAAAACAGGATGAACCAAATTTAATATTCTTCCATACTCCATCTCAGCTCTGTCTTTATTGGAAAAGAAATATTTACACTCTAAAATCATAGGATGTTTAGTAGAGTCTTCTTGTCCCCCTTTTTCAGTAACCAGAGCAGCATTGCCATAAATCAACATAACTTGAATTGAGTCAGGCTTAGATTTAATCAGACCTTTGTCAGCTGTGATACCTTTGAAAAAAGTAGTGGGTGGGTAGTCATTGAAAGTAGTGTCTGTTAAAATAAATCTCTTATCATTTATAATTACTTCACGAAGGTCTAAACGGGATTTTTCGAGTGGAAGGTTGTAAAAGATATTTTTGATAATCGGATGAACTTGTTTGGTCTTCACTGTGTCAGCCGTTTGATTTGTTTCTTTGGTTTGTGGGTATTTACTCCCAAAGTTACAAGCTGTCGTCCCTAAAGCTGCTGTCAAGGTCGTAACAATTAAAATTAAAAGTGTTTTCTTCATTGTTTTACTGTTTTTAAGTTGTCAGTTTTGTGTCTGTTGTTGTCCTAGGCTTGGGCAAAACGCGCCGCAGCTAACCGATGTTGCGGCTTTGTAAATCTAAAGTACTTATTGTAAACTATATTTCAAAATCATCGTTTCACTTTGTTTGAAGCAGAAGGCAAGCAATAGCGGTTAGGTGCTGTTAATGGCTGACAATTTAAGGTTTGTCAATAGGTTTTAATTCTTTTTCATTTAACACTACACCAATTAGATAAAGAATCTCATATTCCTCAATTGTCGATGATTCCACTGATTGATAACATGGTTTTAAAAACGTACCATTATCTCCACGCCCAAATTTTATTCCTCTTACTACTTCTGGATTTATTATTCTTACACTTACTCTTGTATTGTTAACATTTATCGAATCTAAGTGAATATGAAAATCCGCATACAATGAAAGGTTACCCCACCAACTAAAATATTTTACTGAATGACCAATGCTTTCATAAGAATATAAATAAGAATCATTCATATTCTCTGGTTTATTAAGAATTCCTTTTGATACAGCCCAACAATTTTTTTCCTCATTTTCACATAAATACATGTTTCTAAACTGTTTATTATCTAATGATTCTTTTATTACCTCTTTAACCTGTTTGATAGAAGCCTTATAAACACAATTTGTCTGATATGCAGGTAAGTTGTGTTTGGTTAGTTTAAAACAGCATCCAGATAAAAAGAATACTATCAGTAATAATGTCAGAACTGTCTTTTTTTCTGTAAAAATGTTCATTCTAAATCTCTATAAGTTTCGATTTTGGTTTGTTTACCACTAACGCATGTTGGTGATTATTCTTTTGAACTTTTTCATTGCTTATTGCGTTTACGTTTGGTAAGCGAATGTAAGCATTGTTCAAAAAATATTGATGTAAAAACAATAAATATCATTCGGCATTTTATTCGGTTTACTCAATTTCTGTTTCAATAACGATTGAAAATTTAGCATCAGGATCTATGGTTTTATAAGTGTGTTTTTGCGTTAGATCGACAGATTCATCCTCACTATCAGGAAGTCCGAGCCAGGGTTCAATACATACAAAACCCGCAAATGGTTTTGACCACAATGCAAGGTGGGGATAGCCGGAAAATCGAACAACGATTCCTTTTTTTTCATTCTTTCTGCGTAACCGAATCCAATCACATCCTATATTAGAGAATATCAAGGCATCCTCATCGAAAAGTGTATCAGAAAGCGGGAGTGTCCCTTCATTGCTTTTTATATCACGTATATGATGCGATAGTAATCCCGATGCACCTAATGTGTCAGCCTTTAGGTTTATTTGAGCAGGAAATTCGATTACATAGTCCGATAACTTCGTGTATTCACTTAAAGGACATGCATATGCTGTATGTCCGCCACAAGCGAAGTACATTGGAACAGAGTCTTGATTTTCAATAGTATATTTCATCATTAACCGATTCTCAATAAGGGTGAACTCAACCGTGAATGAAAATCTGAATGGAAATTGTTTAAGTGTTTCCACTGAACTTGAAAGAGTGAAAGCACACCTGGAAACTCCAGACTGCTCAAAAGCAAGCTTATTGTTGTTCCGAACAATCCCATGCTTAGGCATTGCATATTCTTTCCCGTTGAAAACAACTTTGTCCTCTTTAATTTTTCCAATAGCCGGGAACAATACGGGTGAACTGCTACCCCATATTGCGCTGTCAATCTGCCAAATGTATTCTTCTCCGGTTGCCTTATCCTTTAGAGAACGTATTTCTGCGCCATTCGATTCAATGACACAAATCAGCTTTTCGTTTTCAATGGTGTGTAGCATAATTTATGTATTTATTTTATTACTGTTGATTATATGACAGTTGACTGATTATTTGCATGTCTCATGAGATCACTTTACTAAGTTGAAGTGCACTTTGCCGTAAACCAAAATAAACCGGTCATTTGTACGAATGAGCTTCAAATATACTTTAAGTAATCTGACTCAAATAATGTCGCATTCATTTTGATATAGCCGAGGTAAAATGACTTCCCACTTTTCTATGTTTTTTAACCGCAGAGGAGATTCGCAAAGTAAAAGGCAAAGTTACGCAGAGTTTGATCTATGTATTTACTCTGCGGTACTTTGCATTAACTTATGCACCCTTTGCGGTTAAATTTTTTTTTAATAAATCTTAGCTTTTAGTGAAATTAATTTCAATTCCATATCAACCTTTTGCAGGGTGATGGCATAAACGCTGCTCTGTGGCTGATAAAAATTCGCTTTTCAAGTAACCGCAATAATCCCGACAGAACCTATCCTATTGTTCCTTTACAAAGCATCCTCCGCGCATCAGCAATTAGAGAGATAAGTACTCGTTTTTACTTTGATTTTTAAATATAAGTAATTGAAAAACAGATTGTTTGTGATTATTTCTCACAGATTGCTTTCAGAATTTCCAGTGAAACAGGCCAGGTTTCGGTGAAATAAGACATAAAATCCTGGTTCGCATCCAGATCGACCGAAAGCAGGGTTTTGCCGTTCACTTCACTAAAAGCATAGTTTTCCATCGCGCCTGCCCATCCATAAACATCCGGCCCGCTGAGTATTTCCTGATCCCCCTGAATGATTCCGATATGCTCGATACTGACAAATTGATTGGGAATATTTTCTTTGATACGGCTGACCATTCCACCCTTATTTCCTTCATGATCGGTTCCCAGAAACAACATTCTGGCGTTTTTTTCCCATGATCCTTCGTAATAAGAAGTCGGATTGAACGGAGCGGTCCATTCTCTCCAGTTTTTATCTTCAAACATATTCTGATACACTTTTTCGATGCCGGCATCTATCAGTATTTCGAAATGCAGTGTTTTCAATGTTGCCAATGCCTCTGTATAATTCTTAAAATTGTCCAGAATAGCCTGCCAGCCAAAGCGTTGCAATTCGATGGTGTTTTCCTGTTCTGCCTCGAATGATTCCGTCAACAGGATTTTGTCTCCCTGTATTTCAAAGGAAATCTGTACTTTCCTGTCGTCATCGAGCACATATTCGATCATCTGATGGGTTTCAACCTTTGTATAGATACCGCCAAAGTCGAATCCCACGCTGCCATCTTTGGCTTCCATACGTGAACTGAAGCGGCCGCCAACGCGAAGATCGTTTTCAGCACCGGGCGAATGCCAGTCGATGGAAGCGTAGTTCCAGTGAACAATATGGTTCGGACCTGTCCAGCAGTCCCAGACTTTTTGAATTGGTGCCTGAATATAAACCTGTATAGTGATGATTTCTTTTGCTTTGTTTTCCATGATCTGATATTGTGTTAATAATACAATCCGAATGAAATGATTCCGGTTTTGAATCGGTTTCCGGTTTCATTTTCAGACTAAAATAACAAAGCATGTCAAAAAATGTTCTGAAGGAAATTTGATGCAGGATGCATAACTTTGTTACATGGTTTTGAGTGCAAACTTCGGTCAAATTGACCACCCTCTGCCGTTTTAAACTGACCACCCTCTGCCGATTCAAATTGACCACCTTCTGCCGATTCAAATTGACCAC
>CAJBPB010000264.1 GCA_903957365.1 uncultured Bacteroidota bacterium | reverse complement strand
CTAACACAAATAGCCCCATATTAGGGGCATTTGCGTTTCGGGAGGAAGCGGGCATTTAGCCCTTAATTATTTCAGCTTCCAAGCTGCGAAAGCCAAAAGACCAATGATGATTACATTGTGTACATTCTGACCACCAAGAAACTTTGGACTGTTGATATTAAATGTTTCCATTTTTTAGATTTTTGTTTGTTGAAAATTAATTACTTTTTAACCAGTTTGTACACTATAAAACCAGCGAGTGCAATCTTGATTACGTTGTGTACATTTTGACCTCCAAGAAACTTGGGACTGTTAATGTTTAGAAAGTCCATAACTATTTGTTTTGTTGTTTAAAAATGATTGGGTACGAAAATAACACATTTTCAACAAAAATAAATAAATTTGGTAAAAATTTTAAGATGCCAAAAATAAAAGGGGTGAAAGCCATACATCATCAAATCCCTGAAGACCCTAAAGTAATTCGGCAGCGGTGGAAAAAGAAAAAAACAAATATCGGGGCAATGGCTCACAATATCAGGAGCCTCCGAAATAACATCACCAGAGATATGAAATCTGATGATGAAAAGGTTGCCTTGACTGCGTTAGCTGTGTCGCTAATGGACAAAACAGCCGAGAGGGTTGGCAATGAAGAAAGTGCTGACAATGGGCATATAGGTATTACAGGACTCCAAAAGAAACATATATCCGTTGACGGCAACACGGTAAAACTAAAATACAAAGGAAAATCTGGCGTGGAGCATGAAAAGGCTATCACTGATGCCGATTTAGCCGAAAGCGTAAAAAAAGCCATTAATAACTCTCCTACGAGGTATCTATTGTGTACCACAGACAAGTTCTGCATAAAATCAGACCGAGTGAATCGGTATTTGCAAGATTTTGAGATAACAGCCAAAGATATTAGGGGATATTCCGCTAATCGCTGGATTATTGACAAACTAAAATCTTCAGAGCCAGAAGAAACCGAAGTTGATAGACAAAAGCAGTTCAATATTATTGCCAGAGCCGTAGCCAAAAAGGTGGGGCATGGCTATCCTACATTGAAGAAGCACTACATGGTTCCAGAACTTGAGATAAGTTTTGTCAAGAGGGGAGAAATTATCAACCTGAAAGAGCTGGGGTATTACAAAAAGGGTGGTAGAACAATAGCGCAAACTCCTTCTCCAAAAAAGGATATTGTTTACGGAAGCAAGGAAAATAAAGAAGGTTCTTCAAAAAGCGTTAAAAGTGCAGAGGGTATTAGTTTTAATGAATCCACGATAGAGAAAATTAATAATAATGTAGAGAAGCATAATGAGGCGCATCCGAATAAAAAAATAACTTTATCGGCTGCGAAAGCCGTTGTGAGAAGAGGTATGGGAGCTTATAGTTCTTCCCATAGACCTACTATTAAGGGTGGCAAACCTAATTCAAGAGTTGCTTGGGGACTGGCACGATTAAATGCTTTTTTATACAAGATTATAAACGGTAAAAGTAAATCTGGTAAATACACACAAGACGATGATTTGATTAAAGAACTTGGATATAAAGTTCAAAAATTTTCTGATGGCGGCTTAATTGCACCCAATGGCAAGAAGTCTAACTTAACCGCCGAACAATACAAGCTGGTACGAACTCCAAAATTTAAAGCATGGTTTGGCGACTGGGAGAACTCTCCCGAAAAAGCAAGTAAGGTGGTTGACGAAAACGGTGAACCTTTGGTCTGCTTTCATGGGACAAGTTTAAATTTCACGGATTTTTTAAAAAATAAAAGAATTGAAGGTAGATTAGGTAAGGGCTTTTATTTCTCAAGTAGCAAAGACGAAGCAAGGGCGTATGGTAGTATTATAAT
>CAJBPB010000263.1 GCA_903957365.1 uncultured Bacteroidota bacterium | reverse complement strand
CCGGGCACAACCGTGGCCATGTATTCCCAGAATGCTTTGTATGTGCTAATTGGTATCATTGCTTTTGTATTTTGCTTCCATTGCTTTTGATTGTTTCACCACCTGGTACAGGCGGATCATGATGTCGTACAGGTTCTGGCCATCGGTTTCCTCGATGCTGCCGAACACTTTTGATTCTGCCAGGCTGTACAGGATACCTACCAGCCCGATATCGGGGGAGTCTGAATTATCATCATCCGATTTTTCATAGATGATGGAAAGATCAATTGCTTTCCCGTCAACATTGACGGTTCCTTTGGCCAGAAATTCCTCACATCCGGAGAAGAACAAAAATATCCCGTAGCGAATAGCCAGCGGCAGTTTCGCAACGGCCTTTACCCTTGCTTCAAGAAATAACGGATTTGATTTTGCAGTAAATGGCTCCCGGATTTGGCCATCAAATGACTGGAATAGTTTTTTCAACCACAGATATCGTTTTGCCGGCCGGTAAAGAACCGCGATCAGATGGTTCAAATCGTTTTCGCTGTGAGATGCAAGGTAGGCCGAGAAAAACCCATGTGCAATGCGGTATTCGGCAAAAGTGATATCCTGCAAAGCATCGTGGGGCCCAAAGAATTTTCCGCATACTTTCGGGATAAAATTGCGGGTAAAACTGAGCTTGAAGGTTTTCACCTTTTTCCCGTTCTGGTCAATTTCCTCGAAAAACGAATCCAATACTTCACCGATCCGGAACAACTCTCCGTTTGCCTGCTCCTGTTCCTCTTTCGATGCAAAAAAATACCTCCAATCTAAGCGGATATCCAGCAGGTTTCTGACCAGATGGGTTTTAAACTTTTCAATGGTGATTTGTCCGGAAATATACTGCAGCACAATTTCGATGAAGTAAACAAACTGATCGTTTGTCATCTCCTGAATCTCCGAAGGAAATTCTTTTACCAGGTTCTTATGTGGGATTTCGATTTTGTGCATTACAACCTCACGAATTTGTCAGTCACATCAATACGCTCTGTGAGGTCAACCGGTTCAATGGTTACCCCTGCAGCCACGGCTGCTATTTTTGCCAGGTGATCCTGCAATTTGCGAAGCTCACGCAGCCCGTCCTTTTCCAGCGAAGCCGCCACTTCATTGCGGTCAACCTTTGAGGCTTGCATTTTCGCTTTGATCACTGAGGTGGTCACATTGGCAAAGATGCCATCGGGCAATATTTCAGCTGTTAAGCGTTTCGCGGCAACGCTCAGGGTGAGCAGCGCCAAAGGTTGACGGGCTTTATCCAGGATGGTTTCATTTTCTGCTGTAACATCATCTTCGACGATTTCCACCAATAGTTCAGCATACTTTTCGGCAGTGAAACATGATCTGATTTCATTATCCTGCACCCGGCGCATGATTGGGAGAAGCGACATGAATGTTAACCGGGATCCTCCGATCATGAATATTTGTTCGAATTCATCTACCGAATGAATGAAAAGTTCACGGGATGAAAGATAGGCTGATGATGTTTTCCAGGGAATCAGCAGCGATTCTGTTGCAACCGGAGGTTCACTGGTGTCGAGTGTAGTAATTACTATACTCATAATGCTGTCGAGAAATTCAAGCAGCATGTCGGTTCCATCATTGGCCAGGCGGAGCAAATTCGCGTTATCCTTTTCGATTTGCCATTCAAAAGCGGGTTTTTCCTGCTCCGAAACAAAGATTTGGCGGCCTTTGTCAGAGTGTGACAAGTCAGAACTTGGCACGTAGCGACGGTAGGCATGAACGGCCACCGGGTATTGGATACGCTCAACCAGTTCATCAAGAATAGTATATTCCGGATGAGCTTCATCGATTTCAGCCAGCAGGTAATTTTCTGAATCGTAATGATCCTGTGCCACCTGGAAAACATCACTGCCGATGATCTTTTTGATATCCCGCTGGGCGAACCCGATATAAGATTTCAGGTTATCGAAATTAATCGACTTGTAAATGAAGCCTATCAAGGCTTTCAGTTCGGTGGAACCGGCAGAATCTTTGTTAAACAGCATTTTTCAGGCGATCTTTAGGGTTCGTTTTTTCTTCGGTCATTACGATGTCATGATAAAAGCCCAGGCGAAGGTCGGTTCCCGGGAAGTTTGCCCTGATGGCCATGTTGATATCCTTCACAACAATACTTTCGGGGATATCGACACCGGTAGCCAGGTAAAGTTTGAACGCGTACAGTTGCTCCGATCCAGATGGCAGGTTTCCATCCTTGCTCAGGTTGCTCAGCGCCGGGTGCAGCCCAAGTCCGGAGGTGATCATAAACAGCGACTGGTTGCTGATATTGATCTGTGCATCAATGAAATCTTTTACCTTCTGATCCATGGGGTCAATTTTCCAGCCTACATACTGGTTACCAACTTCATCGTATAACGAATCGGTGGTGATGTACTTACCTACTTTATCTCCCCCGGAAAGTGCCAGTGAAACAGTCTTGAATGTATCATCCTTAAACTTTTCAAATATTTTTTCGGTGAAAGGCAAATTCTGTGCGACGTACTCTTCCTCCAGTTTCATTTTCATCGATGCCCAGTAAAGCGCAGGTACCTGAATATGGTACTTAATGGCCATGGAATTGTCGTTGAAGTTGGTAAGCAGTTTAGGGATTGATGATCCCAGCTTGATCCAGCTGATAGTACCATGAAAAGGGGAACGGGAGTACTCCAAATCAAGCGCAAAGGAGTAAAGATTGGAATACCGCATGGCCACCGGTGATGCAAACGGGCTTTCCGGATCAAACACCGGGTACCGGCGAAGGCCATTCTTCCAGGGTTGCCGGTAATCGCCCACGATGATGTTTCTGATCTGATTGTTATCATCAGGCCATTCCAGGCGTGAAAACATGCCCGAAACATGCTCAAGTTTCGCCACAACGGCCTTTCCGCCGATCCGTGCGCCACGGTTGCGGTAAAACTTGGTGAAATGGCCGTTCAGCGTGCGGAATTCGATGCAAGCCTTGAGTAAATAGTCCTCATAATCCCATGAATCGAGCCATGCCTGAATGGCAGCATCTTCATCCCAGTATTTTTCGCGCCTTCCATTGTCGAATTTAACCCGGTACAAAGCAGGTCCCTGGCCATAAAGAAGCTGAGCCTGTTTGTTCAGCACCTCAGGGGTGAGGTTATTCTCATCCAGGATGGTGCGGATTTCATCCGGATAGTTGTTTTCGGTGCCATGGGCCACGATCTGGAAGTCGCCGATACGGGTAGGTAGCAGCTGACGGGCATTGGAGTAAAACGGAAGTACCGAAGTTTGCGCAACCTGCGATGATCCTACTACGTCGAACAGGTAGCATCCGGCTTTGGTAACAGTGAGAACCTTGTTTTCTGCTTTTAATATTTGAACATCGTTATCTTCAGCCATGTTGCGTTCAATTAAGGATTACTTTCTTGCCATCGAAATACATGATCAGCATTTGCCAGCAGTTGCGAGGCTCGTTCAGATCCTCGTCGAAATAAAACATTTTGAAATCGGAATTCACCAGCTCTTCACTCTTTGCCGCCGGGCGCAAACGGGCATGTTCGACATGCCTCAGTCCGTTTGTGGTCATCGTGTCACGGTTCCAGGTGGCATGCACGAATGAAAATGTTTTCTCCTGCTGAGATAACAACCTCATTTGTTTAATTGCCTCGTAAAGCTGGATGGTTTCCACTTCGTTCATGGAGCAAACATAGCGAGGAAGGGGGGGGATTTAAAGGACACAAAAAATATTAGCCGTTATTGAAATTCCCGGATAAATTTCTGTAAAATTTCTCCTTTAATATAGCGATCATCAGGCTCAAACCCAAATTGGCTGAGAAACGTTTCTTTTTTTTCAACTGTGTCAAAAGTTAACACGATGTATGTTTCCCCACTATTCAATGCATCCCGTTCCCGGATGTCATTTTTAACACTCTTCCAATCCTTATGCTGCTCATTCTTTTTAGCAGACTCCAGGGCAGTGGTTTTATTCTGAGCGTTAATCCTGTCAAATTCATTGATGATATTCTCGACTTTTTCATTTTGATGGGATTCAAGATTAAACTCAACACCTAATATGCTCATGTCAACATCAGTAAAGCCTGCCATTTTCATGTCAATTTCCGGAGCAATCTGAAGCAATAGATCACGGTTCCACTCGCCTTGGCCGTTGGGATTGTTCATGAAAATATTTTGTTCTTTTTCCGTTTTTAAATCCTGTTCAACCTGGGCGACGTCTAAATCGTAATCGTCGCGCTGCTCAAGTTCGTCCAAAATTTTGAGCCGTTGGTGACCGGATACAATATTTCCGGTCGTGATGTTCCAAACAAGTGTTTCTATTAACCCAACCCTTTTGATGTTTTTTAAAAGCAAAATGTAGTTGGCGCTGTTGATCTTACGCGGGTTATACGGTGCATTTAAAATCTGCTTTCTGTTTATCGTTACCGTTTTAAACTTCTGGAACTTCGATATGTTTGTCGGCATGGTTTATAAGAATTGTTTCAGCAAATGGGAATATTTTCAAAATTTTAGTTAAATCTTCCGGGTAATTATTTTTCAGATATAGTAAACAATCGATCGTTAAATCGACTCCATTGGATTTTCCAATACCGTAACTCTCCGGTAACATCAAACGATTTGTCCAAATGTAACTGATCACATCCTTTTTGCTCCAGATGGAGAGTGGATAAACTCTTTGAGAGGCTTCGTTGATGCTGGTAAACTTTAATCTTCTCAGCATAAGGTTTCTTTGCAGGCTGTCGGACTGCTTCGCGCCGTTTATTACCCAATCAATACCCAATTGATTTTTAGCATGTTTTTCAATATCTTTCAGAGTAAGAAGCTTTACATTTTGTTCAATTCTGTGAAATCGAAAATAAGAATCCCGAAAATAAGTAGTAAGCATCCAATGGGGGTACTTATGAACCACGACTTTTGAACCATATTTTTTAGGATAGCTAAGTAAATGTTGTTGATGCTGTAAATCATCCACGAAATACATGAATACACAATGAATTTCATCAAAAAGAAAAGATAGCATGTCCAATAAGACAATGCTATCTTTTCCACCCGAATAAAATAAAATCACCTTATTCGTTCTTTCGCGTACAAAGGTCAGGGTGAGGCGGGCATGATTGATGGAATTGATTTTATCAACCACCGCCACCGCCACCGCCTTTTTTACCTTTACTACTGGATTTCTTGCCTGTTTTTTTCATACTGAAACGGGCTAAATTGTCTCTTTTAGTTCTTGCTGGTGAAGCCATAATGCTAAATTTAAGGTGAATAAAGTTGCAATATTAAGCATGACCAACATTAATTTAAAGGACATAAATTAATTGGCATCTCCAGGCCGGTTCCATCGTTCCTTCATCATCATAACCAGGTCGTTGGTCGTTGCATCTTTATCAATTATAAAAATATAGGTTTGGATAGCATCACACAACATGATGAAATTGTCGAGCGTAGGCGCATAATGACCCAATAGCATACGACTGACATTTTGCTGTTTAAACCCGGTAATCTCCGCGATTTTCTGCGTTGTTAAATTCTTCTCCTTCGCCAAATCGCCAAGGTACTTGCAGAGCAATTTACGGGCTTCAATAATCTTTTCGTCCTTCATGGCTTATACCCTCTCCTGGTTACTTGCTGCGTCATAGCACGACTCACATACAATAATTCGGGTTACTGGTTGCTGATGCGAACCGTCATAAATATTGTAACACTTACTTTCTCCGCACTCACAGTGGCACGTTGATGCGTGTATCTGCGTGTGGTCTTTTACGTACTCGTCCATGTAGTTCTGGGCGGTTTCTTCATTACGGGCATACATTACATCTGTTTTCATGGCTTAGTTTATTATGGTTAATACTCTGTGCCGCCGGGAGTGACGATCTCCCGGATTATGCACCAATGCGGCGGCTAAATGTGAGTCTGAGCGTTGTCGTAGGCTTTCGGGCAGTCTGAGCGATCAATTTTAACATACAAGCACATTTCATTATGACATGTTATCGCATCTTTAGCAAAAATGGCGTAACATACACCATTATAATTATGCATAATGTCGGCCCATGCGTTGTTTTCAAATTCAACGTCCTGCAGTTCGCCTATTATCACTGCTGCTTCGTCCTGGTATTCACCGGCATATTCACCGGCATGACTTAATACTCCCAGTTCATTGAATAACTGGCCTGTTGTGGTGGTGTTGATCGTTTTCATAGCTCATAATTTTAGTTGGTTAATTCCGCTTCGGTACGATTGTCCCCGGCCATAATTTATTATGGCCGGGACTGAAAGAATACATTCAGAGAACTTCTGTTTCAAAAACCGTTTCACCGGTTTCATTGCAGACTATTGAAACACTGCCGCCTTTATAATCGGCAAAGTAGCTGTTATTCGTTTCATTATTTGCCCTGATGTAATTTTGGCAAAACTCCAAGGATTCCGTAAATCCTTTATTGTTGCTTGAATCGTTGTTATTGAAAATGATGTCGTATGTTTTCATGATCTTTGTTTTTTTATGTGATATGATTTTTTATAACCTGATTTTGAGATTGTGAAAATCTTATTTTTTTCTTTTTCGACAAATAGCATTGCTGGGTAAAATGAAATAGAATCAAACTTCATGTACTCAACAGCCTCACCATTTTCGATTAATTCAACAGCTTCATTGAATTTATTAGTTAAAATAGGTTTATCGAAAATGTTCATTTTGAAAAATTCAACCGGTAAGGGCTCACAATTTTTGTGAATTAGTATTAAATACGTTGTTTTCATGATTGTTTTGCCGAATTTACCGTATTGCCGCTACTTTTAAATTAAAATGAGTCTCAAAAATGCCAGGCATGCCATTACATGGCACGAAATCGACACGCTGCACATTATACAAATGCCAGGCAAATAAATTAGGTTCATATTGCATAAATGCCCGAAAATTGTCACGTGGGTAAAATTTATCGACGATAACAAGATCTGCAATTGCAATAATGCCACCCGTGAGAAATTTCCACCCGTTATTTTCATAAATAGAAATATTAGAATCTATCACTTTGCCTGCATGAATAGCAATTTTGCCGCGATAATTCGTTTTCCAGGTACGAACTTCTATATCTTTTTTGCCCCGGGCTATTAATTCTGCCCAGGGCTGCCTAATGGTTAATGTTTTCATAAATCGCCGTTATCTGCAAAAGAGTAATATGATTCTGATGTCAAAATAATATGGTCCAGTAATTTAATATCAAACAGGTTTAAACCGTCTGCAATTTTGCGCGTAATTGCCCGATCAGCCGAACTGGGGGTTGTATTGCCCGATGGGTGATTATGTGCTATAACAACGCTGGTCGCTAAACTGTCAATAGCATATTTCGCCACTATTTTTAGGTCTACAACGGTGCCCGCTGTGCCGCCCTGCGATATTTTAACATAACCGGTAGTCTTATTAGCTCT
>CAJBPB010000262.1 GCA_903957365.1 uncultured Bacteroidota bacterium | reverse complement strand
TTTTTCTGACTGCTAATTATTTCAGTGAAACGGAAGTCAATAAAGGTTACAGTTCAGGTGCCGTCGATTACATTTTTAAGCCTGTCAACCATCAGATTCTGCTTGGAAAAATCAATGTATTTCTTGACCTTTTCAATCAGAAACAGATTATTATCAGCAAAAACAGATTACTCAGAAAATCGGCAAAGGAATTAACAAGAACCAACAATATCATAAAGAAGCGTGAAGAAAAGCTTCAACAGGAGCAATTGTTTACAAAAGCGCTGTTGGATAGCATTCCCGGCATTTTTTACCTTTATACCTTTCCCGGATTAAGACTGGTAACCTGGAACAAACAGCATGAAACACTCTTTGGATTTGAGCCGAGTGAGATGTCTGGCCGGCATGTGCTAGACTGGCATGTGCCTGAGAACAAACAAGCCGTGATGGATTCGCTGAAAGATTTCATGCATATCGGGCAATCATCTATTGAAACTCCATTGGTAACCAAAGATGGTCGTTTATTACCCTTTCTGCTAACTGCCGTAAAATTTGAAAGCAATGGTCAGCACTATCTGATTGGAATTGGAACCGATGTGACTGAACGAAAACAGGCGGAAAAGGCACTGCTTCAAAGCGAAGCAACACTCAAAAAAGCCCAGCAAATTGCCCAGATAGGGAGTTGGGAGCTGGATATTGCAACGCATGAACTTTTGTGGTCGGATGAAATCTATCGCATATTGGGATATTTGCCTCAGACTGTAAATCCCAACTTAGAAATATTTTTAAAAAGGGTGCATCCGGAGGATATTTCTTTGTTGAAGGAAACTATGAAAACTGCCAGGGAAACCATGAAGCCGTTTGGCGCGGATTACAGGATCATCACTGCCACGGGTGAAGAACACATTGTGCATGAACAGGCTGAATTATTGTTTGATGATGCCGGTATTCCAGAAAAATGGATGGGAACAATTCAGGACATCACCGAAAGGAAAAGAATTGAAGACGAATTGAAAAGTTCACTAGAACAACTCAAACAATTGTCAAAATATATTGAGCAGGTAAGGGAGAATGAAAGAATTTCCATTTCGCGTGAACTGCATGACGATCTGGGACAGGCACTCACTGCTGTTAAAATTGATCTTGGACTTATCAGACAGAAAATCTCAGATAATGAATTGGTGTTGAAAATCAGCAATGTAACCAATCTGGTTGGTGAAACAATCAAATCGGTACAGCGGATTACATCGCAGTTAAGGCCAGAGATTATTGATGATCTTGGACTAGAAGCCGCGATTGAATGGTACACCGGAGAATTTGCGAAGCGTACCGGAATCGAGGTTCTGCTTGAAATAGAAAAGGGTATGTCCATATCCAATAATGAATCACTGCCCATTTTCAGAATTATGCAGGAATCTCTTACAAATATTGCAAGACATGCAAAAGCAAACCATGTTAAGATAGGCCTGAAAAAAGAAGGTGAATTGATTCAATTCAGAATTTCAGATAATGGAATTGGTATAAAAGAGGATAAAATGAAATCAAAAAATTCTTTTGGCCTTATAAGCATGAGTGAACGCGCAGCTTCCTTAGGTGGTACATTTGAAATTTATCCTAAAAAAGATGATTTTGGAACAGTAATAAAGATTACTTTTCCATTGAAATAAAGATGAAAGTATGAAAATTCTGATTTGTGATGATCATAAAATTGTTCGTGCCGGTCTCAGGCAAATACTAAATCAACTGGAAGGATCAAATATAATTGACGAAGCAGGAAACGGAAATGAAGTGCTGATGCGGCTGAGCGAAAATACTTTTGATATTCTTTTACTTGATATTTCGTTACCTGACAAAAGTGGTCTGGAGGTTTTACAACTGGTTAAAGCAAAATGGCCTTTGACCAATGTATTGATGTTAAGCATGCATCCGCAGGAACAATACGCGATCCGGTCATTAAAACACGGCGCTTCTGGTTATCTTACCAAAGATGCTGCTTCAGAAGAATTGCTGCTGGCAGTTAAAAAAGTGGCTGAAGGTGGAAAATATATCTCTCAGTCACTTGCTGAAAACCTGGCCTATCATATCGATGAAGATACCAGCCAACAAAAACATGAGAAGCTATCTGCCCGTGAATTTGAAATCATGATCAAAATTGCAAATGGAAAATCATTGCTGGAAATTGGAAGTGAACTTTTTATCTCCAATAAAACTGTGAGTACATACAGAAGTCGTATAATGGAAAAAATGGGAATGGATAAAAACACTGAACTTACCAGATACTGTATCGAAAACAAACTGATCTGAGGTAATTTTTTATTGTTTCTGTTTTCGGATATTACTTTCAGATCTGCCAGTATTCACTTATCTTTTTTCTGACTGATTCATTTATTTGTAAGGTTTATCCTACAACTATTTCAGTTTATTCCTACATTCAAATCAAAGTTTATCCTACAATCACTTTCAATTGTCAAAGTTATATTTGTTCGGTTAAAAATCGTGTAGTATTGACAAAACAGGAAACCGGTGAACCGGATAAATTCCGCTACCATTTCAAAAAAATACTTCATTAAATAAGCTAAACACAGACTCCTGCATAGTTAATTTTAAATCAAAACAAGCAAAAGATGAGAGTGTTAATCGCGGATGATTCAGATCTGATTCTTGAGAGGTTAGATCAGGTATTGAAACAGTTTGAGGAAGTAACTATTGTCGGGGTCTGTAAAAGCGGGACAGATGCACTTGATACCTTGCTGTTTCTGAAACCTGATCTGGCCATTCTCGACATCAAAATGCCGGGTTTAAACGGCCTCGAAATATTAAAGGAAATCAGAAAAGAAAAACTAAACATGAAAGTAATTATTCTCACTTTTCATGCAACTGATTTTCACCGACAGGCGGCTATACTGGCAGGCGCCGATTACTTCCTTTCAAAAGTGGATGATTTTGAAATGCTATCGCAGGTGGTGAATGAAATACTTCTGATCGATAAATGACTTAGAAAAATATACTTCAAAAATAAACCTGTTGAAGCGGCTACATTGCAGTTTTTTATAATCTGATCTTATTGTTGTCAATAAACCCATAATTGTCGGACTAATCATCTTTTATGAGACAATTACTTTAGAAAATCCATCATTTTTTCATATTCTTGACTGATAAGCTGATAGCCGTGATGATAAAGAGCTGCCCGTTTTTCGAAATTTTGCTCAATACGACTAATTGAGTATTCAGTTGACGGAGCGATCACGAACAACTTCCCTTCACTTTCCATCTGTTCGCAAAAATCCAGTGTTTTGTTGTATTCAACATTCCGTGAGAGCATGGCCTCAGCAAATTGCGGATGTTTTCTGAAATACAACTTGATGAACGACTGATGGCTTGTCTTTCCTTTGCGGTAGCCTCTCGGACGGGTCAAAACAACAACTGCTTTTTGATGTTTCTCCAATGCATATTTTACCGGAATAGAATCTGACACACCACCATCATAAAAAAGTTGTCCATCAATCGAAACAGGCTGCGAAAGAAAAGGAATACTTGAGGATGCCATCAATGCCTTTCCCATGCCAAACCGGGCAATCTCTTTTTTGGTAAGCACAAGGCTTTTCCCGCTGGCAAATGAAGTGACAACTATTTCAAATTCAGTGGGATTATTAAAAACTGCCTGGTCATCAAAAGGAACCAGTTTTTCCGGAATTTCTCCAAAAATAAATGGCATATTAAAGTACGATCCTTTCGTAACCAGATGATACAAGCCCATAAACCGCTTGTCGGAAGGAAATTCAATATTTACTTTCCAGTTTCTTCCAAACTGCCGCGAAACATAGGAAGCTGAATTGCAAGCACCGGCAGATACCCCGAGCACTCTGTCGAAATTCACATCATTTTCAAGCAAATATTCCAGTACCCCGCAGGTAAAAGCTCCTCGAAGCCCACCACCTTCCAGAACGATACAGGTGTTTTTCATTTCATCAATGGCATGCCTGAAGGGGGACTATCTACTTTCTCCATCTGAAAACTGGTAATTTGTCCATTGTCCCGTAATCCCGTCCAATACATAGTGTTATTTTCAATGCTTATATTCCAGCATTCATATGCTTTGCCGGTTTCCCCGGATAATAAATCATTTGTAAAATTGGATGCCAGAAAATCTCCGTAAAGAAAATAATTCCCCTCATTATCAGGCTTATTCACCCAGTTACCTTCATCATCCTGGAAATAGTAATCAAAATGGCCATCAGCAAAATAATCCCAGTAATAATAATTGTCATCTATACTTTCGGTAGTCGTTGTTCTCCCATACCAGGTACCCACAAACTGACTCGTGAGATCTGTAGTTATCTTTTTGTTGGTGTAGGTTTTCGCATCAGGAAACTCGACATCATCGATCAGAAATTTACTGACTGAATACTTAAAAGTACTCTGATCAATAAACAGAATGTCAAATTCCATGTGAAAATGGCTTCCCAGCACATTCAATCCATCGATTATAATCCTGTTACCATTTACACTGTATGTATAGTTTTCACTTTCCATCCAGGTTTTGTTGCTGCCATCCAAAACATATCCATTGGCAAACGATTGTACATTGTCTGACCTGTATTCGAAAGAAAAAGCAGCATCGGTCAGCACTGATTCATTATCAATATGTGTATTTACCCATGCACCCAGAATTAATGAGGCATAATCAATTTCTTCATCTTCTTTTTTACAGCCCCAAAAAAGAACCGAAATAATAATTCCGGTCAATAAGATTTTTTTCATAAAAGTATTATCTATTTCAACGTTTTTAATTTGTGATTTTAACACTTCACAGCATTCCAGCAAATTTAACGAAGATCTGTGAGGTACACAACTCCATTGGAATTAATAAACAGGCTTTTTAACAGGCGGTAGTATAAAAGTAAGAATGATTTGCATCACGATAAATATTAAATGATAATCTGCAGAATTATCATTCATAAAAATTTCTCTTTAAAGCCCGGCTTCTTAGTAATGCTTGTCCTCAATAACTCACTCTTGCGTAAGCCCAGCAACGTTTATAATACACAAAGCATCGTATTAATTTCAGTAAACTTAATTTTTTTTTTACTGTACAGGCCCCGGTTTTGAACTTTCCAGACTAAAATCAAGACTTTATGGGCATGCCAGATAACAAAATCTGAGTCTAAAACGAACCGATTTCGTTTGAATCCGGTCTCAATGATTGCATCAACTCAATGATTAAATCCTGCTGTTGCTGAGAAAAATTCATCCAGAGAAAATAGTCTTCAATTCTTTTAAAATTTTCGATGTCAAGTTTAAGAATCGCACCAAATCCCTTGTAAACCTTAATCAGGAACTCCTGATTGATTGAAGAATACAGTATTCCAACCCTTACTTTTTTTTCCAGTTTATGTGATTTTCTGAAGAACTCAATATAATCAAGAATATCCAATTTAAAAGCAATACCCGAACAATTTCTAAAATCGAGCAGAACATCATATTCAGGATCAAAATCCTTATCGGAGAAAATATTTTTCGTTAATTGAACGATTTCATTGATCGTTATTGATCCGAAGTACCTTCCAATTGACAGATGCTGATCAGGTATAATTTTGTGAAGAATATATTTGTCCATACAAAACACGTGATTTAATTAAAAGACAATTTGAATTTCCATTTCATAATTGAACTTGATTTGTTATATATCAATTATTTATCTCACCAGTGACCAACTTCTGAAAGTACACCAATGTTAAGCATAATCACCATATCCGCTGCCCTGGGTATTACTGTCCCCAATATTGCCACCCGCCGAAAATGCCTTATCAGCAACTATATCTGTACTTGTAATCCTACGTCGATTAAGGTCAACGATAAATTGTAAAATAATCGGATGAATTGGCAAACAAATCAGATGACTCGCCAGTTTCATCAGCTTTTTTATCGCAGGCTATTGCAAATAAAAACGCTAATCCGATAATCAGAACAGAACCAGTCTAGTTTTCTTATTTTCATGCACGAAAATCTTAATGTCCGTATTTTACATTAAAGATGTAAAACATAAAGATAAGCACTATTATCAGTAGTAATGGTACAAATATCCTTAGCGGAAAATATTTATCAGATTGCTTCCACAACAATGAAAAGACTAATGACAGAAATAATTGTAAATCAATTCATTTCAGGATTATTCTATCAGACATTTTTTCGAAATCACATTTTTTCCAGCTATCAGACGATAGAAATAAACACCTTTGCTTAAACCGGTTGCATCAAGCTGAACAGAATAACTTCCTTTTTCTTGTCTGCCATTAACCAGATTTATGCGTTTTCTGCCTTGCAGGTCGAACAGTATCAGGCTAACAAACGAACCTGACCCCAGGGTGTAAGAAATTCTAGTTGAATTACTGAAAGGATTTGGTGAATTTTGTTCAAGAACAGCCGCATCTTCCAAAGCCTGCAGATCATCAATTCCCAGGGTAGTTTGAAGTATTTTGATGGTGTAATTTAACTCGACATCTAAACTGTCAATATATAACTGATTGATTACTGTATCATTGACAGGAACCCTGATATCAGGAATGACACCCCCGGTCATAGTAGAATCACTGTCGAGCTGTATTATATAATTTTCATCCCAGGAAACGCCGTAGGGATATCTCAGAAATAATCCGTCGGGTGGTGGAAAGAAATAATGCAGGCGATCGACCATTGCAAAGGAGGCACAACTACCATAAAAACTGACAACCTTACAATTTGGTAGTTTTTGAAGCATCATTGCAGGACCTTCACCCGAACTGATATTGCGTGGCCCAACCATTACCATGACCGGATTTTCGAAATATACACCCTGAGGCTCTGTATAAAGAGCACCATAGGGGTATTCAGGGTTTATATAAAACTCCAGTGTGGCTGGGTTTAAATGTTCGATTGGCATTGGAACGATCTCGAGCGAATCACTCTCAGGATTATACCATGTCTGGTATTCATAAAAGGCCACCTCGTCATAAAAAAACCCCGACAAAGCTGCTGCGATACCATCAAAACCTCCAACATTCGATCTGAGGTCGAGAATCATACCCGGAACATTGCTGTTTATGAAACTAATAATGGCATCACGAAAGTCAGTATAAAGATCTATGATGGTCACGGAATCGCCATACACACTGGTAAGTTTGATATAACCAAAACCGCTGGGCTGAAGGATCTCAGCGGTCACACTTGATTCCGGATCAAACACAGGAACAATGGCGGTTTGATTAAAAGTTGATAAATTATCATCCGTTGCGATAAGTGTTACTGATACCGGATCAGAAGCACCCCGGTTCTGAAATTTTATTTTGATAGAATGACCGATGGGTGCTCTGCCAATAAACCGGTATTGATTCAGCTTTTTCGCCTCTGTTGTGGCAGGGATAATCTCGGCCCAAAGTACAGGAATTGTATCCAGTACTGAATGAACCGGCTGGTCATTTACTTCAAGTATCTCTGCTCCAAATTCCATCCCGGCATAGTCAGCCGGTGATTCCGGTTCGATGAGTCTGGCAACGATACGACCATCATCCAATCCTGCCACAATAAATCCATAACTTCCGCCGATCTGCCTTTGGATAGAAGCAGCCCTTATATTTTCCCAACCATGCCGGATATTCACATGTCCATCATGCGTCGTAGTCACATATTCCTGCAATGCAGTGTAAAATGCGATTGTGTCATTCGATTCAGCAGCACTTTCAATTTTAGGCCTGATGGTCTCGTTCAATGTATTCCAGTCTATAGACTTCCAGTCTCCCATCGGATAATACACCGAAAAAACCTGATGCATAGAATCATAAGCCTGAACAAAACCATTTGTCTGGGCAACCAGCCATCCTGTATTGATCAGAAAAACAATTAAAATCAAATTCCATTTTTTCATATTCGGAGATTTAAGAATGATTAGTACTAACGTAAAAAATATACAGACACTGTATTTTTCATTTCAGCATAGAAGAAATTCAATTACACCGATTAATATGGATTTCAGACAATTTAAAACAGGATTCAGGAAATATTTTCTTTTGTCATTTTATTAAGTACATCATTTAGTATAGCAAATTTAGTTACAATACCTACTTTTTCAAAGACATTCATGAAAAAAAACCAGAGGGACGAACCATCTGATACATTTCAATTTTAGGTTCCGGCAGCTTTTGAATATCCCTTTCAAAAGTTCTGGAAATGCATGATTATTCTGGAAAAGTAAAAACCGTTGGATATTTTTATACCTGTTATTATTCTAAAATGAAAAACCCAGATAGGCTTTCAGCTAACACGAATTAAAAATGTTGCCGAAATAAATGAAGGCAATTACAGATTTTGTGAGTAAGAAATTCTGTATAAATCAGATTATCTTTTAATTATAAATATCAATTCCTCAATAAAAAAGTATCCAACCCACAGAATTCTATTTAGGTATT
>CAJBPB010000261.1 GCA_903957365.1 uncultured Bacteroidota bacterium | reverse complement strand
GTGCCCGGCATTCCGATGAAAGGTGAAATAGTGTTTAGTAAGATACCCATGAACCTGACAATCAAACTACTTGAAGTGAGTGTTCAGGATGATAAAATCTTGTTCAAAGATCTGCCTGTCGGAAAGTAAATCAATATTGACAGTGAAAGGGTTTCCGGTTGAAGGAAACCCTTTTTTGATCATGTGATTTTTCAAGTTAATATTGCACCAACGATTAATTCTATGTGCGGACGATTCCAATTATCTGTAAAAGGAAAAGAAATCTCGGAACGATTCAATACCGAGGTGTTCGATGAGATTCATAAACCCTCATTTAACTGTGCTCCGACACAGATGCTGCCTGTGATAACCGATTCGAACCCGCATAAAATCAGTTTGTTACATTGGGGATTGGTACCCTCCTGGACAAAAGACATGCGTGTTGGAAATAAGAATTTCAACTGCCGGGCCGAAACAATCAACGAAAAACCATCGTTCCGTGAGGCCTTCAGGCGACAGCGCTGTCTGATTCCGGCCAATGGCTTTTATGAATGGAAAACAGGAACTGTAAAACAGGCGTACCGTTTTCATCTCAAAAACGAAGCGCTTTTCGCATTGGCCGGCATCTGGGACAGTTGGCAAAAACCCGACGGAAGCTTTCTGCATAGCTTTTGCATTATCACCACAGAGGCAAATCCACTGATGGCTCCCATTCACCAGCGCATGCCGGTCATTCTTCCCAGAGAGATAGAAACAAGGTGGGTTTATTCAACAGATTCAAAACAACTTCTCGAATTTCTTAAACCTTACCCATCAGATGAAATGGTCTGTTATCCAGTCTCGACGAGAGTCAATTCGGTAATGAATGATGATGAAAATCTGGTAAAGCCTGTCGAGATTGCCGGAGAATTATTTTGACCTCTTAGAAATTGTCTAAAATTTATCCTTTGGCATTTTTTTGTGAATTAAGCCCTCATACTTCGTTAAAATCTCCGTCAATAGCACTGCTATTAACGTCAATTTTGCCTTGTCTGAGAACTTAATTCTTCAAAAAACTTCTCAATAATAAAATCTAGACAGTTTCTTAGGAAATATATAGTTGGTTCAAAGCAAATCTGACAATGATTTCTTTCGCAAATCCCTTAACCAACCATCAGATTACAACCGCGCATCTGACTCTGATCGAAACGTCCCAGCACTTCAAAAGTTCCGTCAGAGCTAGTCTTTCCGAGATCCTGAACCGCAATAAATGCACAGCTGTATAAGTTTGCCAGATCAATCACATTGATGCCACCGGTAGTATTATCACCAACCAGACTTAATGGATCATTGCTGTCGCGGATGAGGACTTTCATCCATGGAGGAGTTTTATAAATTCCGTTGCCTGAAGAATATGCCTGTGAAAGTAATTCCGTCATGCCGTATTCGGAATGTATCTGTTTTAATCCAAAACCTTTGCAAAGCAATTCGTGTACTTCTTCGCGAATCATCTCCCGACGCCGTCCTTTCATCCCTCCAGTTTCCATAACGATCAGATCAGGAAAATCAAGCGGAAATTCAGATGCAAAATCAAGCAAGGCATAGGTAACACCAAGTAAAATTGTCTTTTGGTGTGACTGCTTCAGCCTGATCAGTTTCTCGTAAAGCTTTCCAAAATCGTATAAATAGAAGCCGCTGTCGGGATGACCGCTTGAAGCAATCAGTTTTTCGGCCATAAAAACAAGCGATGAGCCGGTCCGTTCGAGATAGGAAGGCAACAAGGCAAGCACACAATAGTCAGATATGTCGCCATAAAACCGCCTGAATGATTTCGAAAAACTTTGTTCGTAAACCGAAACATCTGTTATATAATGTAAACTCTGACTTTCACCCGTCGTACCTGAACTGCTGAAAATAATTCCGGTTTCCTTTACAGTGCTTTTAATCTCATGACTACGGAAGAATCCAACAGGTAAAAAAGGTATCTGTCTGTAATGCGAAATTGCCTCAGCATTTGTATGCAATAATTCGCAATAATGACGGTAAATGGCATTGTTGTTGTGTTGAAACTGGAATACTTCGATGGCACTGCGGTTGAATTCAGGTTCATCCGAACAATTAAAAATGCGGTCAATCATGATTTCTACGTGGTCCATCCGATACAAATATCACAGGAATAATGTAATTTTACAGCAAAAAGTAAGTATTCCATGACAAAGATAGGCTTAATTTTCGTTTTGCTCCTGCTGAGTCTTTCGTGCCGCAAACTCGAGGAATACCCAATCATACCAGCCATTTCCTACAATGGATTCGAATTGTTGATCAATGAAGAAACGGGAATCAGCGAGCAGGGAGTTCTTTACATTTCCTATACGGATGGAGACGGAGATATCGGGCTCGATCAGGGCGACACAGGATTTCCATATCAATCGGGTGGCCCGTATTATTATAATTTTTTCATTACCTATTATGAATGTGACCATGGTGTTTTTACAGAAGTACCGTTACTTTCATGGAACAACACCACACAGGAATATGATACACTTACCTTTAATGCCCGCATACCTGTTTTGTTGCCTAAAGAGAAAAAACAAGGTATCAAAGGTGTAATCCAGAATGAAATGTTTATTTACAATCCGCTTGCCAAATCGGACACCATTCAATTCAAAGTGAAAATCATCGACCGTGCACTTCAGTTCAGCAATGAAATTACCACACCACCAATTGTACTTGTAAAAGACACAGCTTCCATGCAATAATACAGGAAACTTCAGAATTTCACATCTGACAATTCAAGACAGTCCATGGAATTATTAGGGTTTATCAGAAGAAGCAAACCGCTAATATTAAACTCTATACCAGTTACAATACCTTAATTAGAAATTCAGATCTGGCTGTCAGATACCCCAATGCCCTGGCTTCAATATTGTTCTCCGTCAATAATTTTTCCACTTCATTGGTCGCTGACGCTTCAACAGCGATGAGTAATCCACCACTTGTTTGCGGGTCACACAGGATGGCTTTTTGGTTTTCATCTTTCAGATAGAT
>CAJBPB010000260.1 GCA_903957365.1 uncultured Bacteroidota bacterium | reverse complement strand
TTGACCAGGCCAAGCGCCAGCGCTCTCTTCCAAAACAGCGTAAATCTCGGCAAAGTAGTGGTTTTCTGCGAAAACCAGACATACCCGATTGCATCGGGATGCCTTTGCCGGATTTACAGCTGTTTTGAAATTCACCGCTCCGCCTGCCCGCGGCCTGGCCGGGCCAGCGCTCTGTTTCATAAGTTGTTTTGATGATCTATTTGAATGATTATCCGGACTGGCCCTTTGGGCTGGACTGGTGATTGGTTACTGGTTTTATGGTTTTATGGTTTTACTAATTAAGCAGAAATCAAAGTGAATAATAGATGATACAGGTGAAGATTTTGCATTTTGACTTTGCATTCTGCATTTTGAATTAATGTCTTGCCCGTTGATTGAGATTTTACATAAGATGAAACCACTTAACTCTGCAGTTAAAAAACTATACTTTTACACTAAAATATCATCTGCCATGATAGACATCCATATACTACCCAAAAAAGCCCAGAACGAATTGATTGATTTTTATCAGTTCCTTTTACAACGCTATACATCAGGAAAAACAAAGAAGCATACACCTAAACTTACCAAATCGAAAAAAGCCAGTAGTTTTTTTGATCAATATAGTGTTGATTTAACTGATTTCAAATTTAATCGCGATGAATTATATGAGCGATAAACCTACTTTAGATACAAATATCCTTATTTACGCCTTTGGTAAACAGGATGATGACAGAAAGCAGGTCGCCATTGAAATTATAACAAAATGTAATATCATTAGTCTTCAGGTTGTTAACGAGACAATTTACGTCCTGCAGCATAAATTTAAGTTTCCGAATCCTGAACTTGACAAAGTGGTTGATTTCATAAAGCAAAATTTTGTCGTCAGCGATCTGAGTATTCATACGCTTGATCAAACTTTAAAAATCGCTGAAAAATATGGGTTTTCATTTTGGGATAGCATGATTGTTGCCGCTGCACTAAACAACAATTGTTCTATCTTATACTCTGAAGATTTACATCATAACCAGATTATTGAAGGAAGTCTTCAGATTATCAATCCGTTTTATGATAAAAAATAATATTTACCATTCTCTTTTCAGTATTCAAATTTCATGTTTCAAGTTTCTCGTTCCAACCTACTAATGCTAAAATCGATTTCTTAAGTTAACCTGAAACTCTTCAAACTTGAAATCTGAAACCCTTCAAACATGATATTATATTGCCATCGCGCACCCCCTGCCCCCTAAAGGGGATCCACCATATGTTTTTACTTTTTTGACCCTGTACTGTTTGAATGATTATCCAGACTCCTCCTTTTAATTCTTGCACATTGATTTGCACTTTGACTTTGCATTCTGCACTTTGAATTAATTGTGGTTTATCGTGGATTGATGAACTTTCTTAAGAATAATGATTGTATGTTTTTTATGTCCTTTTGAAAGGCAAAAGGACCAACCGAGCGAAGCGGTCTCATGAACTCCATTAAAATCAATTATGGCGTGAATAAAGCCTCTTGCCAGAACCAAGCGCCCTCGCGCACTGATAAAATACCGTAAATCTCGGCAAAGTAGTGGTTTTCTGCGAAAACCAGACATACCGCCCTGCTGGCGGATGCCT
>CAJBPB010000259.1 GCA_903957365.1 uncultured Bacteroidota bacterium | reverse complement strand
TTGAATCTTGTTCTAGGAGAATTTCTAATACTTGAATATTTCCAGAAGCTAACGCTTTATAAAATAATTCTTCTAATTCTTTTCCTTTTGCCCATGAAGAGCATTCTAAAATAGCATTTTTTCTCTCCTCTTCATCCGGATAAAGTTCATTAATTTTTTCACCAAGATTGTTCATGACTAGCTGGTAAATAATAAGCCTATCTCTTTTTAAATCAACCGCGCTTACATTAATCGAGGTTTCTGTTATTGATTTATTACTTTTTTCGTTGTAATTAGAGTTTTAAAAAAACCAAAAAATAAAAACATTAACACATTAATTGCTAGTATGTTTCAATAAATTTAACCTCAACACCGTAAATATTTTTGAATTTTCCTGATATTTTCTCTGCTTCATTTTTCCTGATTATCACTTCCAGCATGCATGTCTCTTCAAATTTCTGATTGCGGGTTTCAAGATTTTCTTCTTTAATCAATCGCATCACTTCGTTCACCAATACATAACCAAAATGCAACGAAAACACCTCATTTACAGTCTTATACCTGAATTTAGCTGTTTCGAGGGCTTCTCTGGCAGCAGTTTTATAGGCCACAATCAAACCACTAACACCTAATTTAGTACCGCCAAAATACCTGATAACGACAACCAAAGTATTCGTAAGTTCCTTTGATAATAGCTGATTCAGAATTGGTTTTCCAGCTGTACCTGAGGGTTCGCCATCATCATTCGATTTAGAATTTGATTTATCCGCTCCGATAATATAAGCGTAACAGTGGTGTCGCGCATCATAATATTCTTTTCTGATCGCCAGTAATTGTTGTTTTACCTCTTCTTCAGAGTGCACGGGCAAAGCAATCGCAATAAATTTACTGCCTTTCTCCTTGTACAATCCTTCACTTCGATTGATGATTTCAATATAGCTATCAGAAGTTTCCACTTTGACTTATCAATAATATGGTTAAGTTTATTGGATTAGAAAAGTTATTTAGCACATACCTTCAACCCTACAGAACTGAAAAGGTTTTATGTATATTGGTTTTTAGCGGTTTAAGGCAAATCCCCAATCATAGTTTTCAACAAGTTTAAGTTCGCTCTGAACAGTCAACGGGTATTGTCGGGTATAATTCAATCGTGAGGAGAAGATTCCATAACCATTTTCGATATTCGAGAAGTTCGGTATTTCCTGCACGATACTGTTACTGGGTTCACTGACATCGATAAATGTGCTCAGTTCATCAGCACCGCATGAAATTGTCACTTCCGCCTTACCTGCCCAACGTTTCACATTCAGAATATTTTCAAGTTCCTGCCCTAAACGTGTGTAAAAATCATCTCCCAAATACGAAACTTCCAGTGCCTCGCCGCCTGTATTGGTATTGGACTTAATCATACCCATGTTCCAGATCATATATTTATCAAGTGTATCTGGATTTCCAGGCTGCAGTTCCTTATAATTGAAACGCAAAACCACTTCATAACGACGTCCGTTAACTGCCGAATTCCATTTAATTTGTGTAGGTACAGAGGATGCAAAATTGATACGATTTGTAGGTTGCGAAATAACGAAAGACTGAACAACTTTTGAAGTAGAAGAAACTGTTTCTGTGGGCTTTTCAATCTTCAGAATATAGGTAGCGGCTGCATCAATTGCAGATCTGGTGTAATACAATAATTGATTCGGGAAATAGAAGATTGAATCACCTGCGAGTTTTGTATGTATTGTAACAGTATCGAGTGTGATCACAGGAAGGTCAATACCATTCTTTTTTCCTGAAAGTGTCACATTTAATTTTCCTGGATAATTACTTGAATCAGGGTTCTGGGCAATCAAAAGTGCATTTCCAGGTCCAAGAAACGCTTTGGTAATTTTAACGAAAGTGGTATCTACACCCGTTTCAAGCATACCATAAACGATAGTAATATCCTTATAATCAGCATAATTATCTACCTCAGTACTGCACGAAAAAAGAAATGAGGTAAGTATAATTATCAAAAAAAGTGACTTTTTCATTATTTCTTTAAATATGTTTCAAAAGTAAGTCTTTTTCGGAATTCACTGTAACGAAAGCCGCTTTTTGCAAATATTTGTTTAGTTTCACAGATTGATAATGCTTTACCTTTGTATATTCATCTATAATTTAAAAAAATTGAAAACCATGTATTTATCGCAGGACATTCCAAAAATAACCACCCACGTACTTCAGGAAATGAAGCTCAAAGGCGAAAAAATAGCCATGCTCACCGCCTATGATTTCTCAATGGCGAAAATTCTGGACGAATCTGGAATTGATGTGATTCTGGTTGGAGACAGCGCTTCGAATGTGATGGCAGGTCATAAAACCACTTTACCCATCACTTTGAATGAAATGATTTATCACGCCTCCTCGGTGATGCGTGCAGTAAACCGATCATTGGTAGTGGTTGATATGCCTTTTGGCACTTACCAGGGTGACTCAAAAGAAGCGTTGCATTCAGCCATCCGTATTATGAAAGAATCGGGAGCTAATGCTGTAAAGATGGAAGGTGGCGAAGAAATTGTTGAGTCGATTAACCGAATCCTTAGTGCCGGAATTCCAATTCTGGGTCATTTGGGATTGACACCGCAAAGCATCAATAAATTTGGCACTTATGTGGTGAGGGCAACCGAAGAAAAAGAAGCCGAAAAACTTCGTCGTGATGCCAAAATACTTGAACAGGCCGGATGCTTTGGAATCGTGCTTGAAAAAATCCCGGCTCACCTTGCAACTGAAGTTACCCAGTCTGTAAGAATTCCTACAATTGGTATAGGCGCTGGTGCAGGTTGTGATGGACAAGTATTGGTATTACATGATATGCTGGGAATTAACCAGAAATTTTCACCTCGTTTTCTTCGTCGTTACCATAATCTTTACGAAGAAATCAAAGGTTCTGTTGGTGTTTATATCAACGATGTAAAAGCGATGAATTTCCCAAGCGAACGTGAACAATATTAAGCATTTGAATAAATACCTGGTGACTGGTAACTGGTGACTTGTTACTGGTTACTAGAAACAAGTAACAAGTAACAAATAACATATATAACATTTATGTCGGATATTGCTCAACGCATCCTTTTCGAAGATAACCACATCCTCATCGTTAATAAACTTCCTTCAGAAATAGTCCAGGGAGACAAAACGGGAGATGTTAGTTTGCTCGATGATGTAAAAAGTTATATTAAAGTAAAATATAATAAGCCTGGAGAGGTGTTCGCCGGATTGGTGCATCGGATTGACCGGCCGGTTAGTGGGGCAGTAGTATTTGCTAAAACAAGCAAAGCATTGTCGCGACTCACTGTAATGATAAAAGACCGGGATTTTGCAAAAAACTATCTTGCAATCGTGAAAATACGTCCAAAAATGGACGAAGCACAACTTGAGAATTATTTGTTGAAAAACGAAGAAAAAAACAAGTCTTTCATTGTTCGTTCTGATCAGAAAGGTGCTAAGCTTGCACGGCTCAACTACCGCTTGATTGCATCGTCCGATAACTTTCATTTACTTGAAATAGAATTACTTACAGGAAGGCATCACCAGATAAGAGCTCAACTATCAGCTATCGGTTGTCCAATCAAAGGCGACCTCAAATATGGCTATGACAGGTCGAACGACGATGGCTCAATATGTTTGCACGCATGGAAAATTTCATTTGAACATCCGGTCAAAAAAGAAATGATTCGTATACAGGCTCCGGCTCCAAAAGGCGTTCCCTGGAAATTCTTTGAATCCTTTACAACCTAGATTATCGACTTAAAAATGATAAAAAAAACCGCGTTATTTCTGCTGTTGATCCTATCATTTAGCAGGATAGAAGCACAATATTATATCACCGGGCAAGACCCGGCTTCAGTTAAATGGAAGCAGATCAACACAGAATATTTCAGGCTAATTTTTCCTGACGGAAATTATTTTGACGCCCAACTGCTTGCTAATCTGCTTGATACTACATTCAAAGCCAGTTTATCCGATTTAAAATCGCCTCCTACACAAATGGATATTGTGTTACATACCCAGAGCATTATTTCCAATGCCATGGTAGCCTGGGCGCCCAAACGGACTGAGTTTTTTCATACACCTCCTCAGGATGGTTATGCACAGGAATGGTACAAGCAATTAGCTTCACATGAACTAAGGCACATTGCACAAATCAGCAAATTAAATACCGGATTTGGTCGTGCTGTATCAACCGTTTTCGGGCAGCAGGGTACTGCAGCGATGCTGGGATTATTTATACCGATCTGGTTTATTGAAGGCGATGCTGTTGCAAATGAAACTGCCATGAGTAATAGTGGTCGGGGACGACAACCTTTATTTGAAGCAGGTTTGCGCGCACAACTAATCCAGAAAGGGTATTATGTATATGACAAAGCTTATTTCGGATCATTCAAAGACTATACACCCAATGCTTATGAACTGGGTTATTTTTTGGTTGCTCACAACAAAATAAAATATGGGGCAATGTTTTGGGAGAAACCACTTCAATTTACTGCCCGCAAACCCTTTTCATTTTTTCCATTTACAATCGGACTAAAAAATGAGACTGGTTATGGAAAGAACAATTTGTATAAAGAAACTATGTATGAACTGTTTGATCGTTGGAAAAAGGAATTCGATTCGATTCAATATACTGAAAATGAAAGGTTGACAAATAAAACGAAAGATTATACAAATTACCGTTTTCCACAACAACTGTCTGATGGAAGCATTGTAGCAATAAAAAGTTCTATGGATGACCAAACCCGAATTGTTCAAATCAATGATGGAACTGAAAAGGTACTATTTACGCCCGGATCCATTTTGAAACAGAGTTTATCAGCCAATGACAATCTGGTAGTCTGGCATGAGTTTCAACCAGACCTAAGGTGGGCAAACCGTGATTATTCAGTAATAAAAACAGGTGACATAAAAAGTGGTGAAATCAAACAGATTACTTTCAAAAGCAAACTGTTCGCCCCTGCCCTTTCACCCGATAATTTAAAAATAGTCGCTTCACAAACAGACACTTACGGTAAGCATTCCATCCAGGTAATCCAAACTGAAACTGCCGAAACTATTTACAGTTTTAACAATGATTCGCTTTTTTTTCAAACACCACGCTGGCATCCGAACAACAGGGATGTTGTTACAGTTGCTGTTTGTCAGCAAGGAAAATCGATTATGCTGATCAATACCATCAGTGGTGAATATCAGTTTTTAACCCCTTTCACCTATGATGATATTGCTGTTTCAGCAGTTACCGAAAAGCAGGTATATTTTTCGGCTCCTTATACCGGAATCAGTAATATTTTTTCCCTCGATTTTGACACCAAAAAGATAAAACAACTTACCTCATCGGGATTTGGAGCAACAGATGCCACATTTGATGCAACAAACCGTCTGGTTTACGCTGATTATGATGCAGATGGCTTTTTTATTGCCAGAATGAAACCCACTGAACTTTTAAACAGTCCGGTCAATATCACAACAAAGACCGTATTCCCAATGGCCGATCAACTAAGTAAGATGAGTCTTTTTTCGATTGATGGCGTTAAAAATTCTGAAAGAATGTTTCCTGTTAAGGACTATCGGAAAATATCCCATATATTTAATATTCACAGTTGGGCACCTGTATATATTGACGGGATCAACCAAACAGGTGGAATAGGTGCGAGTATTCTTTCGCAGAATACGCTTGGCACAATGGTTGCGCAGGCTGGTTATCAGTATGATATGAACGAACAAACAGGAAAAACTGCTTTCAATCTGGAATATTACGGCTGGTACCCTGTTATTGATGCCGGAATAAGCAGCGGTATGCGACGTGATCAAACCACACACGAAGGCGAAAAATATGATTTGAAATGGAGGGAAACGGTCATAAGTTCTGGAGTTAAATTACCCTTAAATTTCACAAAGGATAAATGGATCAGGGGATTTCAACCACGAATCGGTTACCAATTGATCAAAAAGGACATGGATCCATCTGTTGGCTTGGATTTTAAACACGATCTTACCCAATCACTTAGTTACGATCTGTATTATTATCACCATGCCCGGACCTCACTGCGTGACCTTTATCCACGTTGGGGACAGACGTACCAATTCGTTTTCAGACATTCTCCTTTTGATGAAACACCTTCAAATCAGACGATGCTGGGGGCAACATTTTACTTTCCAGGATTTATAAAACACCATGGATTGAAGCTCTTCGCCGGCAAGCAATGGTATAATGAAGGTGATTACGATTTTGCAGGGTTGTTAAGTGTGCCACGTGGTTATAATGACATTTTTTATGGTTCTGCCTTGTCCTTCAGAGCCGATTATGCTTTCCCTATTCTTTATCCTGACATGGATATTCCTGCAGTACTTTATCTGAACCGGATACGCGGTGGAGTTTTTTCCGATTTCATGTATCTGGAACACTCTTCTCCGGAAACGACAATCAGTTCTGCCGGTATTGAATTATACAGTGATTGGCACTTTTTTAACTGGCCAGCACCGGTAAGCCTTGGTTTTCGATTAAGTCATACTTTCGAGGATGAAATATGGGCTCCTGAATTCATATTCGGAATAAATTTCTCATCCCTGTATTGATTGTATTCAATGAATTACTCTGCATAATCCAATATTTCCATTCAATTTTTCATTGACTCAGGAACAAATTGATCTGTTTCCATTAGAGAATAGTTCGTAATTTTACATCAAAATTGCACTGTTAAATTTTGTAGAAATATGAAGAACCGCACACTTACGATTCCATCAGAACTGGAAGAGATTATTCTTAAATGTGAACATTGCAATGTGGCTATGGTTGATACCAGCGGAAAACCTTATCTGGTGCCGATGAATTTCGGGTTTCATGAAAATGTGCTATACCTGCATTCAGCACCTGAAGGAAAAAAAATTGAAATTCTGAACCAACAGCCCGATGTTTGTGTTTCGTTCAGCAGTGACCATGTTTTACGTTACCAGGATAAATCTGTAGGCTGCAGTTATTCAATGAAATACCGCTCAGTTTTACTTTACGGAAAGGTTGAGTTTATTACTGATTATACATTGAAAGAGGAAGCACTGCATTTTATCATGAAACAATACAAAGCCGAGGGCTACCGGTTTAGTGAGCCGGCTGTCAAAAGCATTTGCGTTTTCAAGGTGAGAGTTGATAAATTGGAAGGCAGAGCATACGGGTATTAAGAAAAGAATCAATCATATACTTATTTTTACATAACCATTTATCAAAATCAAATCCCTCTATCCGATCTGATTCGCCAAAAAATCCTACTTTTGCCACAAATATTATTTGTTGAATCTCCTATGCTGGCTTTATTCAAGAAAGAAATCAATAGTTTTCTCAGTTCACTCACCGGTTATCTGGTAATCGCAGTTTTTTTGCTGATTAACGGTCTCTTCCTTTGGGTTTTCTCGACTGAGTTCAATATTCTCGATTTTGGTTATGCCAATCTCGATGGATTATTCGTACTCGCTCCTTTCGTATTTTTATTTTTGGTACCGGCCATTACAATGCGTTCCTTTGCCGATGAACAAAAAAGTGGAACTATTGAGATGCTTCTTACCAAACCAATCTCTGATTTACAGATAATTACAGCAAAATATTTATCTAGTCTTTCGCTGGTAATTTTCTCATTATTGCCAACAATAATCTATTATTTTACTGTTTATCAACTTGGTTTACCGAAAGGGAATCTTGATACAGGTGGAATCATGGGTTCCTATATCGGATTGTTTTTTCTTGGAGCAACCTTTACTGCCATTGGGATTTTCAGTAGTTCGATCACCGACAATCAAATACTTTCATTTATTCTGGCCGTCATCATCAGTGGATTTATGTACCTTGGATTTGAGCTGATTTTCTCTTTTTCGTTGTTTGGTTCTTTTGATCTGTTTATTAAACAGATGGGAATTTCATCTCATTACAGTTCAATTAGCCGTGGAGTGATTGACACACGGGATATTCTGTATTTCCTCAGCCTGATCGCTTTGTTTTTAAGTTTCACCAAACTCGCATTGGCAAGCCGAAGATGGTAAAGAAAACTACAAATATGGTGCAGATGCGTTCACATAGCCAACGCAAAGCTTCCCTGATGCAATTCATGATGGTGCTGATCGTTATTGTAGTACTGAATATTATTGGCAGTTTTATTTTCACACGTTTCGATCTCACTTCAGAAAAGCGCTTCACCCTTTCACCTGCGACAAAAGATATTTTGCGCGATCTGGATGATTATGTTACTTTTCGCGTTTATCTAGAGGGTGAGTTTCCTGCAGGATTTAAAAACCTCCGCAGGGAAACCAAAGAAATGCTCAACGAATTCCGTGCATATAGTAAATATATTGAATACGAGTTTATTAACCCATCTGAATCAGCCAGTAAAGCCGAGCGCGACGAGACATTCAAGATTTTGATTGAAAGAGGTTTAACACCAACCGATTTGCAGGTAAGAACCAATGAAGGAACCCAGCAAAAGGTAATTTTTCCAGGCACGCTGGTGATGTACCGTGACAAAGAACTGGCAGTTGATTTGCTTGAAAATCAAATCAATACACCACCAGAGATGGCTTTGAATAATTCGGTTCAAAATCTTGAGTTTAAGCTTGCCGATGTAATAAAGAAATTATCGCAACTTCAGAAACCTTCGGTTGCATTCATCCAGGGGCATGGTGAACTTAGCGAAAATGAATTGTTTGACATAACCGAAACGCTCAAGAAAAATTACCGTGTCGAACAGATTGAAATTGGAGGTCAGGTGGGCGCTCTTACTCGTCGATCTGATCCGGATGCGCAGGGAAATGTAAGGGTACTGCCGAATTTTGATGCCATTGTGATTGCCAAACCAACGATCCCTTTCGATGAGAAAGATAAATTTATTATCGATCAATACATCATGTATGGTGGCAAGGTTCTTTGGCTGATTGACCCTGTGCTTGCATCAATGGACAGTCTGCAGATGAATGAATCTACCGTTGGTATCAGTCGTGATCTTAACCTAGATGATCAGTTATTTAACTATGGTGTCAGATTAAATAATTCACTAATTCTCGATCTGAACTCAGCTTCTATCCCTTTACGGACGGGGCAGGTTGGCGGTCAGGCACAAATTGAATTTTTTAAATGGCATTATTTTCCATTGCTGACAGAGGCCTCCCAACATCCTATCTCGCGAAACATCAACTCCATCAAATCAGAATTTGTGAGTCCGGTGGATACCATCGCAGTCAAAGGAATAAAAAAAACAGCCTTATTACAAACATCGGCTTATTCAAGACTTGCCCCCACCCCTGCACTTATCACACTTGCGATGTTGCGCGAAAAAGCAGATGCCAGAATGTATAATAAGCCCGGACAAAAGGTTGCATGGCTTCTCGAAGGTAGTTTTGAATCGCTTTATAAAAACAGGATCAGCCCACAAATTGCGGAAAGCAAAGAAGTCGCTTTTCTTGAAAAAGGAACTCAAACATCGATGATTATGGTGGCTGATGGCGATATCATCCGTAATCAGTTTCATGTACCACAAGGCTACCCTTTGCCACTTGGATTTGACCAGTACACGCGTCAGACATTTGGCAACAAAGATTTTATTCTGAATACCATTAACTTTCTTACTGATGGATCAGGCCTGATCAGTATTCGTTCAAGAGAATTAAAAATCAGATTATTAGATGGTAAAAAAGTGTTGGATGACCGTATAATATGGCAGTTTGTCAATACCGCATTTCCAGTTCTGACAGTTATCATTTTCGGAATCATCAGGGCCTATTTCAGAAAAAAACGCTACTCAAAATAAACTTCCCTTCTGCGCATGAAAAAAAATCGTCTGGCACTCATAATTACTCTTGGATTGGTATTCATTGCTGTTGTAATGCTTGTATTTGGCAGCAATAATTCAACATTAAACAGTAAAGAATCTGATTTTGCTGTTTCGGACACCTCCAACATAACCAAAATTTTTATTGCTAATCTCGATTCCAGTCAGATTTTACTCGAAAGGGGCCAGAGTGGATGGACACTCAATAAGAATTACCACGCACAACAGCAGAAAGTGGAAATGCTGCTGAATACCATGTTGAAGATTAAAGTTCGCGGACCAGTTTCTGAAGCAAGTCATGAAAATGTAATCAAACGGATGTCTGCCATTGGAATGAAAGTTGAGGTTTATCAGATTGTTCCACGTATTAGTTTGTTTGGAAGAATAAATTTATTTCCACACGAAAAGCGAACCAAAGTATATTTTGTAGGTGATATCACGAAAGATAATCTTGGAACTTATATGCTGAAAGAAGGCGCCGACAAGGCTTTCATCATGTATATCCCCGGATTCAGAGGATTTGTCGCTTCCCGTTATTCACCTATCGAAGATGACTGGCGCGATCATATCGTTTTCAGAAAGAGATTGGGTGAAATTAAATCCATACAGGTTGAATTCAGTGAAGAACCATATATGACTTTTCGTCTGGATTGCATTGAGAAAAATAATTACCGCATTACCCGTCTGGCCGACAATTACGTGCTGCCACAATTCGATACTTTGAAAGTGCTGAACTTTCTTACTTCATTCAGTGATGTTCGTTTTGAAGCATTGCTAACCAACAATATGGAAGTTGAGAAGCGCGATTCAATAACATCTTCGCCATTTCTGCATCGCATTATTCTGATAGACAAAAACAACGATTCCACCATTGTAAAAACGTTTACCAAAAAGAAATACGCTGAACATCTTGATATTACTGAAAAGCTTATCCCTGTAGATCTCGACAGGATGTATGCACTGGTAAATGATGATAAAGATTTTGTGTTATTACAATATTTTGTGTTCGACAAGGTGCTCAGACCTGTAATTTACTTCGAGAAGAGGGATTAAGACTGAAGAGATAACTTTCTGAAATATTATAATTTAAACTAAGGGATAATGGTTACCTTTTTGGTTATCATATTATTAATACCTGGATTTACGATCTCAACGGTATAAACTCCGATTGAATCAGCGGGCAAGTTGAGTGACATTCCGTCAAGCATAGGCAAGTTTTCAGTACAGATAAGGTTTTCACCCACTTTACGTTTACCAATTAATGTAACATTGTGTAATTTTCCATTACTTTTTATGATGTACCGACTGAAACTGCTACATCCGTTCGGACCAATCATTCCAAAAAAGTCAACTTCAATCTGGCTGCCAACCCTTACATTATCAGTAACCTGAATACTATCAACTTTAATGACATATTCCTCGATCTGTGGCGTTTTCTCTTTCATACATGAAGTTGAAAGAAAGACAAATAGAAGAGCGCTGATTATTAAAACAAATGGCTTCATTAAACACGAATTTTTCTCAAAAGTATTCAAAAATTGTGCCGGTTTGATTGTGTCTGACAGGAAAATAAAAAAGCTGCCTCCTATGGAAGCAGCTTTAATATTATTTATGAATTATATTAAACAAGGCCCTGAGCGAGCATAGCATCGGCAACTTTTACGAAACCGCCAATATTTGCTCCATTTACATAATTGATAAATCCGTCAGGTTGTGTGCCGTATTTGACACATGTATTGTGAATATCAACCATAATCTGGTGTAAACGGGCATCCACTTCTTCGCGTGTCCATGACAATCGCAATGAGTTTTGGCTCATTTCAAGACCTGAAGTGGCAACACCACCGGCATTGGCAGCTTTACCAGGTCCGTAGAGAATTTTGCTATTGATATAAACATCAACTGCTTCAGGAGTCGAAGGCATATTTGCACCTTCAGAAACAACAAAACAACCATTTTTAATCAACAATTTAGCTTCATCTTCATTGATTTCGTTTTGGGTTGCACATGGCATAGCCACATCACACTTTACACCCCATGGACGTTCACCTTCAACGAAACTGCCACCAAATTTGGCAACATATTCAGCAATACGGCCACGTTTTACATTTTTCAACTGCATGATCCAGGCCAGTTTCACCGCATCAATACCATTTGGATCATAAATGTATCCACTTGAATCGCTGAGTGTTACTACTTTACCACCCAATTGGGTAACTTTCTCAGTGGCATATTGAGCCACATTACCTGAACCAGAAATAGCTACGATTTTTCCTTTGAAACTCTGGCCACGGGTTTTCAACATTTCTTCAGCAAAATAGGTTGCGCCATATCCGGTTGCTTCAGGACGGATAAGTGATCCACCCCATTCGATGCCTTTACCAGTCAGGACACCTGTAAATTCATTGCGGAGACGTTTGTATTGTCCGAAAAGGAAACCAATCTCACGGCCACCTACTCCGATATCACCGGCAGGAACGTCGGTATTCGGGCCAATATGACGGAACAATTCGCTCATGAAACTTTGACAGAAACGCATCACTTCATTGTCAGATTTTCCTTTTGGATCGAAATCGGTACCACCTTTACCACCACCCATAGGCAATGTGGTAAGTGAGTTTTTCAGCACCTGCTCAAAAGCAAGAAATTTTAAAATCCCCAGGTTTACAGTAGGGTGAAAACGCAAACCACCTTTATAAGGTCCGATGGCACTGTTCATCTCGATACGGAATCCTTTATTGATCTGCACTTCACCTTTGTCGTCCAACCAGGGAACACGAAACAAGATTGTCCTTTCAGGTTCAACCATACGCTCCAGAATTTTTGCCTCACTGTATTGTGGATGTTCTTCGATGTAAGGAAGCAAAGAGCTTACAACCTCGTGCACAGCCTGATGAAATTCGATTTCACTTGGATTTTTGGCAATCACTTTTGCCATGAAATCATTCAATTTTTTTTCAGTAACGTTTGCCATAATTTTTTTGTTTTTGAAGTGTTGATATATAATTTTTTTAACGATCAAACTTACAGAGAAAGAACATTCGGACATCAAAAACAGGCTGAGATTGGGCAGATTGCGGAGTGGTTTCAGTGAATCACGCAGCGCGTGATCGTGAAAAACGGAATGGAATTTTAAAAAATGTCTTTTTCATGATCAATTAAGATCAAATCAGCTGATGAGAAACTATTGAAGTTCTAAGCATCACACCGTATTGGGATTAAATTCATTTACTTTCTTAACTTTGAACAGTTCAACAGTGTATTTCTTTTGCCTGAAAACTGAAATATTTTATTATACAACTGATTCATAATGATATACATGAATTTATTTTCTTCCTTCATTTTACTTTTATTTTCGGCTGTTTCGTTTGGACAGCATTATACATCTTACTTCACCGGAAATTCAACTGATATTGTAACAAATCCTTCCGGAGGCGTTTGTATGATGGGTGGCGCTACTGAAAATGATAATGCTATGATTTGGTTTCTAAACCGTTGTGATGGCGGAGATGTGCTTGTGATCAGGGCTTCGGGTTCAGATGGCTATAATGATTATCTGTTTGAAGAATTAAATGTAAATGTTAACTCTGTTGAAACAATTGTATTTAATGATTCTGAGGCTTCTACTGATCCATATATTCTCCAGAAAATCAAACAGGCAGAAGGAATCTGGATTGCAGGTGGAGACCAGTGGGATTATGTTTCATACTGGAGAAACACAGCCATAGACAGTCTGATTAATGATGCATTAATAAACAGAAGTGTCGTTATTGGCGGTACCAGTGCAGGAATGGCAGTATTGGGCGGATTTTATTTTTCTGCTAAAAACGGAACTGTGACTTCTGCCGAAGCGCTCGCAAATCCTTACAATTCAAAAGTTCAGGTTGATTCAAGTGCCTTTCTGAACATTCCAATTCTTTATGATGTTATTACTGATACCCACTTCGACAATCCAGACAGAAGAGGCCGTAGCACAGTGTTTTTAGCAAGAATTCTGACTGACTTTGGCCATGACGCCAAAGGTATTGCCTGTGGGGAATATACTGCTGTTTGCATCCCTTCTGACGGAAATGCGCTGGTTTACGGCAGTGGTAATCACAAGGCATATTTTATACAAACCAATTGCGAATTGCAGGATCGATCACCTGAAACTTGTACATCAGGGATTCCACTCACCTGGAACAGAAATATGCAAGCTTTGAAAGTGTATAGAATTACAGGAACTGATACAGGAACAAACACTTTCAACTTAAATGACTGGGAAACCGGAACCGGTGGTTACTGGGAAAACTGGTATATCAACAATGGGACACTGTTTGTCAGTCCGGGCGAAAAAATAAATTGTTCCGGTCTTGGAACAACAGAAACCAAAATTGAAAATGATATCTATATTTATCCAAATCCGGCTGAAGACAAAATATTTATTCAGGGCTCAAAGTATTTGTCGGGTGATTTTGAGATATTTAATGCAATGGGAAAACCAATAAATTATTCTGGCATATTGGATTTAACAGAGTTTTCATTGGATGTTTCAAAATTAAAGCCTGGTATGTATTACCTGAAAATAGTGACTTCAGACCAAAAGATCAAATTCCGGAAATTTATTAAATTATAGTCGATGCAAGGTTGCTTTTTGGATTGAAATGCAGAATAAGTCTGTTAATAAATATCTACAATATTATTCTTGATAGCGAATTTCACCATATCGACAGTTGTCTTAAGGTTGATTTTACGCATGATATTGTTTTTGTGCGATTCCACAGTTCGTACACTTATGAATAACTTATCGGCAATTTCTTTGTTAGTATAACTTCTGGCAAACAGTTTCAACACTTCCATTTCGCGTGTCGAAAGACTTTTTTCCCGTTCACGACGCGCATCAGCAGCCTCATCAGAGCCATTCAGATAGTTACGCAGAATAAGATTGGTGATTGTTTTGGCATAGAAATCAAAACCATTTCGCAAGGTGTATATGGCTTCAACCATCTCGTCACGGTTTGTTTCGCTTGTCAGATGACCTTTTGCTCCTGCTTTGATCATTTTAAAGATCATATTTTCAATCTTGTACATCGACAAAATCAAAACCTGTGTTTTCGAATGCTTTTTACAAAGCAGACTTATCATTTCAACATCTTCGGGATCAGGTGTGTACAGTACAACAATGACGACATTGGCCCAGTCGGTATATAATTTCTGGATCAACTCAGTAACAGTTCTGGAGCTATGAACAACCTGAACATCAATAACATCTGACAATAAACTCTGAATCCCATCACACATGATAGGATGTTCATCAACCAACGCAACTTTAATTTTATCCATGCTTTTACACTTCGGAAAGTATGGGCAAACTTACAAAATAAGCTTGTTTCTTTTACCTGATATGTTGAAAAATTGAAACGCAACACTTATATAATCAGGAAATAAATTCATTAGTGGATTTCAGCAGGAATTTGTATAATTTTCATACTTTTCAATGATTTTGAAATCTGAAACAAATAGTTTTCAGATGAATGAATCCACCCATTTTATTATCTTTGTTATGGTACAAAAAAAATAAATCCATGGCAGTTGGTAACGAACCCGATGGCAGGTATGAACGCCTCAGAGCAGAGAATCTTGAGAGATTAAAGGAACTTTCAACCCTGAACAGAACAACCCAGATTATCCGTGAAAACAAATCTATTGAAGAAACTTTAAAGCATATTTCAATGATTTTACCAAACGGATGGCAATATCCGGCCTTCACTGGTGCGCGGATCATGTTCGACAATGATTATTTTTTTTCGCCCAATTTCGGACTAACTCCGTGGAGACAGCTTCAGGAATTTGAAACAATTGACGGAAAAAAAGGATTTATTGAAATCAATTATACTAAAGAGTTTCCAAATTATGATGAAGGTCCGTTTCTCGAGGAAGAACGTGATTTGCTTCTTAATCTGGCCAACCTCATAAGCGGTTATCTGAACGGATTAACCGGAAAAAGTTTCATAGGATCGCGTCCCTATAAAAAATTGGAAAATTATCCTTCATGCGATGTTGAACCACCTGTTTACAGTCGGCAGCTTCTGCAAAATTTCCTTAATAAAAACAATTCTGACCGTGATATTTATCACGATCTGATGACTTTTAAGGTGAAAGAAATTCTCCTGATATCAAATTTATATGATGCCTATTCTATTGAACGTGAAGGGAGATTTTCGGAACATGTACTTGGCCATTATCATCAGCTTAACCTCACTTCGGTTCCGCGTATCACGGGTGTAACAACCTCTTCAGAAGCATTTGAAGTGCTGAGAGCCCGCCATTTTGATCTTATCATTTTCATGGTAAGTGTTGATAAAAAAACTCCTTTAGAACTTAGCAAACGTATCAAGAAAGAATTTCCTTACATCCCGATTTTCTTTCTGTTGAATAACAATGCCGAAATAGCGTATTTCAGCAATATTATACGTACTACTTACTCTATTGACCGCATATTCACCTGGAATGGTGATTCAAATGTATTCTTCTCAATGATCAAAATGGTTGAAGACAGAATCAATGTAGTGAATGATACACAGATCGGATTGGTAAGGGTTATTTTGCTGGTTGAAGATTCACCCAAATACTATTCGCGTTATCTGCCCATCCTTTACAAAATTGTGATGGAACAAACACGCCGTATAATCGAAGATGTGAGTACAGATGAACTTTATAAGGTGTTAAGAATGAGAGCCAGACCCAAGATACTTCTCGCAAGTTCTTATGAAGAGGCATGTCGTATTTTACTCGATTACAAAGAAAATATGCTTTGTCTGATAACTGACATGAAATTCGACCGCAACAATGAGCTTGACGAGAATGCGGGTGTCAGTCTGGTCGAGTATTCAAAACGTTTAATTCCTGAATTGCCAACTATTATTCAATCATCTGATCCTGAAAATGTTAAAATAGCATATCGATACAAATCGACCTTTATTGATAAAAACAGCGAAACACTTTCACAAGATTTTCAGAGTTTTATCACCCATTATCTTGGATTCGGAAATTTCATTTATCGTGACCGATTTGGCAAACAGATCGCACAGGCAAATACGTTGAAAGAATTTGAAGCCCACTTGCGAACCATCCCGGCCGAATCGCTGATTTACCATGCCCGTCGCAATCACTTTTCGCTTTGGTTGATGGCCCGTGGTGAAATAAGGGTCGCCAAAATCATCCACCCAAAAAGAGTTACTGACTTTGAAAGCGCCGAAGAACTTCGTAAAGAACTGATAACCATGATTCAGCAGTTCAGAAACGAACAGAATGTCGGAAAAATTATCCCTTACGAAGAACAAGCCATTCTTGATGAAAAAAACATTGTAAGTCTGGCCGACGGATCACTGGGAGGAAAAGGTCGCGGACTGGCATTTATTAATTCGTTGATTCATAATTATAACTTTTCGGAATTTGTTCCGGACATCAATATAAGAACGCCAAAAACTTCGGTTATAGGAACTGAAGAATTTCAGTTGTTTCTTGAAAGAAACAATCTTCACGAGATGACATTAAAGGAAACCAATTATGAAACTATCAAGATTGCTTTCATTGAAGGAAAACTCACGCCAACACTCAGCAGACGATTAAAAACGCTTCTCCAGCTAATCACCAAACCTCTTGCAGTGAGGTCATCAGGTTTATTTGAGGACAGCTTGTCGCAACCATTCGCCGGGATTTTCGAAACATATATTCTGCCAAATAATCATCCTGATATTGAAGAACGGCTTAAGCAGCTGATGGATGCTATTAAACTCGTATTTGCCTCGGTATATTCGGATGTTGCACGTGGTTATGTGAAAGCCATCAATTATATGATAGAAGAGGAAAAAATGGCTGTTGTTATTCAGGAACTCGTTGGAAAACAATATGGTAACTATTATTATCCTCATGTGAGTGGTGTAGCACAATCGTATAATTATTATCCTTTCGGTCATATGAAGCCCGAAGAGGGATTTGCGATCACTGCTATGGGACTGGGTAAATATGTTGTTGAAGGTGACAAAGCCTACCGGTTTTCACCGAAATATCCCGGAATTGATATCAACACACCAAAAGACCAGTTTAAAAACTCACAGGTTGATTTTCTGGCTGTTGATTTAAACAAAACCTCCCCGAATCTGCTCGAAGGTGACATGGCCGGTTTAACGAAACTGGATATTTATGATGCTGAACAACATGGCACTTTACGACATTGCGCATCAGTTTATGATGCCACCAGTAATACTATTTATCCAGGAATAGCCAAGCCTGGACCACGAATCATCAATTTTGCCAACATTTTAAAATACAATTATACGCCGCTGGCCCAAACTCTGGAAATTGTATTGGACGTAGTGAAAGAGGCACTTGGAACCGCCATCGAAATTGAGTTTGCACTTGATCTGGACCGTGATGCTGAAGGGAAATGTTCGTTCTATCTCTTACAGATCAAGCCACTGATTGGAAGTGCCGAAGATTATACAGTCGAGATGGACAAAATCAAAAAAGAAAATATTCTGCTTTTTTCGGAAAAAGGCATGGGCAACGGATTAATTAAAAACATCCTCGATGTTGTTTATATTGACAAAGATCGTTTCGACAAACGGTTTACAGAGGATATGGCTCTGGAAATCAGCAAACTGAATGATGAGTTTGCTGCTTCTAAAACCCCGTATCTGCTTATTGGTCCTGGGAGATGGGGAACACGCGACAAATGGATCGGGATTCCGGTAAACTGGCCTCAGATCAGTCAGGCCAAGGTGATTGTAGAAACCAGTCTGGAAGATTTTCCTTTAGACGCTTCTTCGGGTTCTCACTTTTTTCACAATGTAACCTCTATGAATGTGGGTTATTTTACGGTGCAACCCGAGATGTCACGCAGCTATATTAATTATGAAATGCTTAACAAACAGGAACTTATAACCGATAGAAAATATTTCAGGCATATACGATTTGCCGAACCGCTTGCCGTGCGCATGGATGGGAAAAAACGCATTTCGGTGATTACTGTGAATGATTCTGGGGAGGAAGTTTTTTGAGGGGTTGATGAGTTGATGGGTTGATGGTTTAAATTGTTGATAAAACATAAAATACTTTTCAATAAGCGATTAGACTAAATTTAAATTTCTTAAAGAACTGATTTACATATTCTTTGTTCAAGCAACAAGAAAAATTGTAAGTCCGCCTGATAGGATGTAGAAGGATCTGATTGAAAAAATAAACGTGAATGGATTTTCAGAAAAGTGCTATATATTTGGTGATATATTCTAGTTAGCACCAATTTTAGGGCGACAGCGTATGACAGAGAGACCAAATATATTAGTAGTTTGTGGACGAAATATAAAACGTAGCAGGACAGCGGAACACATTTTTAAAAATGACGACCGCTTTAATGTTCGTTCAGCAGGACTTAGCCCCAAAAGTGACAGAAAAATTTCTGAAAATGACTTGAATTGGGCAGACTTAGTTTTCGTCATGGAAACTGGACATAGAGCAAAGATTTGGGGACTTTATAGACATTTAGAATTGCCGGCAATTGAAGTTTTAAATATTGCTGACGATTATGAATTTATGGACAATGAACTTATTGAAATGCTTACAGACAGGATTAACAACACGTTGAGAATTGTTTATAAAATTTAAAATGAATAATCAAGACAAAGATTGGCGTTTGCAGGGACAAGAAAACTATTTGCTTTCAAAGAGTCTTGTTTACAAAAACTACGCTGACAGAGTGACAAAAGCAGACCACGACCATTGCGAGTTTTGTTCGGAAAAATTTTCAGACGTAATTCCTGACTGCTTAAAAAGTTGATACACAACGGAAGATGACTATCATTGGATTTGTGAAACATGTTTCTTTGACTTTAAAGAACAATTTAAATGGCCGACTTTACAACATTAAAAGACAGAAAAACCGGTGCTAATTTCAGCTACCCGTCAAGTGCAGCAACAGTGGTTTTCGGCGGGCATCTTTCAGCTCAGGCTTCTTCTCGGCTTGACAGGAAATCTCCAGCAATCCGCCATTGCGTGTGACTTCCAACGTTGAACGAAATCCAAACTCCGAACTTTATCATGAAATTGGATTGGATTTTTGACGATTTTCTTACTACGACGGGCTTGTCGAAGAAACAGAATTCCTTCGCATGGATCACAAAAAAATGACAAGCGTCATTTCTTCACCGAAAACAACCATTTCAACAATTCCGGTTCGGCAAATACATTGTCCCACACACCATGGTTTGCTTCGGGATAAATTGTGAGTTTTGCATCACCACCAGCCTTATTGATGGCATCCACCATTTGAATGCTTAATACCGGCGGAACCACATCGTCCTTTGCACCATGAAAAGCCCAAATTTTTACTTTCAATGCATAATTATCTACGGATGATGTATTTCCACCTCCACAAATTGGAAAAGCTGCTGCAAAAATATCCGGCCTGCGATGAAGCAACTCAAAAGTACCCATTCCACCCAATGAAAGACCTCCAATATAGATACATTTTTTATCAACAAATTGTTCTTCAGTAAGTTGATCAACCAAACCCATCAATAATTTCACGCCTAACGTTGGTTCACCAAAAGGATTAAAAACCATTGACTGATATCCACTATTATCTTCAGGGAAATCGGCTGAAGCCCAGAAACTCTGAGTCGGACATTGTGGAAAGATCACAATGGCTGGATAATGAGCCCTTGTTTCAGGTGAAGAAAACAACTTACCACCATGTTTCAGTTGCGATTGATTATCGTTTCCACTTTCGTCTGAACCATGTAAAAACAGAATAAGCGGATAATGTTGGGCGGTATCAAAATTATCAGGGTACAAAATTCTGTAAGGAAGGGTGTCCGCTCCTATAATGAAAGACTTTTTTTGAAAAAGTTCATTCTGAGAAAAAACACTTTGGGGCTGGAGCATAACAGAGACAAATAAAATGAAAAAAACAAAGTATTTCATTAGAGTAATTTATTTTGATAAGACCTGTTTTGAACATATAACTCTGCTTTTAAACCAATTTTAATAAAAGCAAAATTACATTAATCAAACGAAGATAAAAATTGTTTCCGTCAGTTTGTATTTTTGATTTTGGATGATAAGAATAATAATTTGGTTTTTGGTTTCATTTTTGACTAATAAGTCTTACTAAATTACTGATATTGTGTCGAATAATTCCCTGACTTCAATTTTCTCATACTTTTGTGAGACAGAATAAAAAACCTGTTCAATTTCTTTGAAATCAGCTCATTGAATCAATTAGTAGACTCTTATGAATCCTACTTAATAAATCAACAATTTTCCATAAAATCTGAACCTGCCGATAGTATTTCAACTGATATTTTTTGTACTTTGCACGTGTTAAATTTCATTCACAATGTGTGAAACATCTCTATAGCTGGATTCCCATGAAAAAACAATTAAACATGAATAAATTCATCATTTTTTTCATTCTGTTTATACTAACAGTTGATAATTACGCGCAGCAAATTGTTTTCAAATCGAATGGTAAAATAAATTATTCTTTAAGTATAGACGAAGTGGCATTGCTCGATTCCATTCAGCATAAAACATTTCTTTTCTTTCAGAATGAGCACCATCCCGAAAAAGGAATTGTGAAAGACCGCGCTGCAAGCTGGGCTCCGGCCAGTATTGCTTCTACCGGTTTTGGAATTCCAGCCTTTGCCATTGGTGCCGAAAGAAACTGGATTACCCGTGAACAAGCGGCCCAAATAACCCTCAATTTACTCAATTTCTTTGCCAGTTCTGTACAAAGTGCAGATACAAATGCCAGCGGTTACAAAGGTTTTTATTATCACTTTCTCAGAATGGATACAGGTACACGTGCCTGGAAATGTGAACTATCGTCCATCGATACCGGTCTGTTAATGATGGGAATTATCTTTGCACGCAATTACTACGATTTGGATAATGAAGCTGAAAACCAGATCCGTTCGCTTGCAGGATTGATACTTGGGCGGATTGATTGGAATTTTTTGGAAATGCCTGATAAAGGCAAATTTGCGCATACCATTTCTATGGGCTGGTCACCTACCGATGGCATGCTCGATCATGGCTGGGCCGGCTATAACGAAGCGCTGTTTTTATATGTGCTTGCTGCCGGAAGTGGCATGGAAAATATCGAAAGAAGTTACTCAGCCTGGTTAAAATCATATCAGTGGAACACTCCATATGAAGGACTTTCTCACGTCGCATTTCCACCCTTATTTGGTCATCAGTTTTCACAGGCCTTCATTGATTACCGTGGTATCGCGGATGAATTCATGAAAGAAAAAGGAATCGATTATTTTGAAAACAGCCGTCGTGCAACCCTCGTACAACGAAGATATGCCATCGATAATCCCAAAGGATTTATTGGGTATGACTCACTTTGCTGGGGTGTAACCGCATGTGACGGGCCAACTGAAAAGTACAATTTCGGCGATAAAAAATTCCTCGGTTATGCCGGACGAGGAACCAGCGGACCAGATTATAATTATTTTGATGATGGTACCATTGCTCCTTACGGACCGATTTCATCTTTACCATTTGCACCAGAAATAGTGTTGCAAACGATAAAATCATTAAACGAGAAGTATGGCACCCTACTTTGGGGCAAATACGGCTACTATGATTCGTTTAATCCAACTGCCAATTGGGTTGATAATGATTTTATAGGAATCGATCAGGGGCCCTTATTGATCATGGTCGAAAATTTCAGAACCGGACTGGTTTGGAATTATGTGATGAAAGATCCAATTATCCAAAAAGGCTTAAATAAACTAGGTTATACTTATCTTAAATAACTGACAACATTTTATATTGTTAACATACTTTATATCTGCGTTATATTAACCAGTAATAAATACAAATCATGAATTTTTATTTGAATAAGGCGAATTTTTTCTTTTTCCTGTTTTTAATTTCATCCGTTGTACTTAATGGCCAGATCAGAATACTGGATGATTTTGAAAACAAAAATGGCTGGTATTTCATCCAGTCCGACGGAGTGAACCTCCACATCGAAAATGCAACAGGCCTTACGGGTAATGCCATCCGATTCGATTATGATTTCACAAAAGGCACAGGTTACGGTGGCATACAGAAACTATTTCCGATCGACCTGCCTGAAAATTATGAATTTTCATTCTATGTAAAAGCCGAATCCCCGGCCAATAATTTTGAAATAAAGTTTATCGACAGTACCGGAAACAACGTCTGGTGGGTGAGTAATCGTAACTATACTTTTCCGGGCGAATGGCAGAAAATCAGGATTAAGAAACGACACATTCAGTTTGCCTGGGGACCAACCAACGACCAGCAGATGAAACGGGTCGATCGAATTGAATTCACCATCGCTTCGTTTGTGGGTGGCAAAGGCACCATCTGGATCGATGACCTCCGCTTTGAACCACTTCAACCTGAGACAAATACCTATCCTGCACCATCCATTACCGCATCTTCATCTGTCAAAATGTTTTCATCCGATCAAATTCTTGATCAATCGAAAGAAACGTTTTGGAAAAGTCAAAGTATTGATAATCAAAATCTAATAATTGATTTCAATGCACGAAGAGAATTTGGCGGCTTGCAAATAAATTGGCTACCAGACTGTTATGCACAACAATTCGAAATACTATTATCGAATGATGGAAAGAACTGGGAGAAGATGTATGAAGTTCAATCCAACCAAAGCGATATTAGTTTTATCAGACTGGCTGAAGTGGAAGCTAAGTATTTGAAGATTAACCTACTGAAAGGCAAGTCAGAAAATGCATTTGGCATCGCTGAGATACAATTTCTGGAAGTAAAAAACTCATTGAACCTGAATGATTTCTTGATTTACGTTGCGAAAAACTCAGCAAAAGGAAATTATCCAAGATACTTTCTTGAAGAAGCATCCTATTGGACCATCACTGGTGTAAACAATGACGTGAAAGAAGCCATGATCAATGAAGAAGGCATGGTTGAAGTGGAAAAGGCCCGGTTTTCTATCGAACCGATGATTAAAAGCGGCAATTCGTTTTTCAACTGGAGTAATGTCAATACATCCCAATCGATGGGCATTAGCGATGACAAAAGTGAATTTGAATTTAAGCCTGTTGTTACCTGGGATTGTAATAATTTACTTTTTAGAACCTGGATTACAGCCAGTGGCGAAGCCAACAAAAATTCGATGATCGAAATCAGTTATGCATTTGAAAACCTATCAGACAAAACGATAGATTTTGATTTGTATTTGTTAGTCCGACCCTATCAGGTTAATCCAATTTACCAGTTCCTTAATCTGGCCGGTGGTGTTGGAAAAATAAACAGCATTTCTGAAAAAGCAGAAGGAACCATTGCAGTTGATGAGAAAATAATTCTGCCTCAGAAAAAATATGATTCATTTGGAGCATCATGTTTCGACGAAGGGAATTTAGTTGATCTTTTAAGAAAAGGACAGATTCCTGAAAGTCATTCTGTTCTGGATCAGGGTGGATTAGCAAACGGAGTAATGAAATATTCCTTTCATCTGAAACCAAGAGAATCGGATTTATTTATCGTTGTTGTTCCTTTTTACGGAAAAGAGGTTCCTGAAAAATTGAATCCTCAATTTGTCGCCCAGGAATCGCAAAAATCTGTAGAATTCTGGAAATCTAAAGTAGGGCATATTCAGTTTAATCTTCCAGCCTCGGCCGACAGGATTGTAAATACTTATAAATCAAATCTTGCCTATATTCTGGTAAATCGTGACAAAGTTGGTATTCAGCCTGGTTCACGTTCCTACGAGAGAAGCTGGATACGTGATGGCGCCTTAACTTCTTCAGCTTTATTGAAATCAGGAATTGTAAAAGAGGTAAAGGATTTTATTGATTGGTATGCTGGCTATCAATACGAAAATGGCAAAGTGCCCTGCGTTGTTGATTCAAGAGGACCTGATCCCGTGCCTGAAAACGACAGCCACGGAGAATTGATTTATCTGATCCGTGAATATTTTAACTTCACTCAGGATACCGCATTTCTCCGGTCAAAAAACGAATACGTCTTACAATCGGTGGCCTATCTAGAATATTTGATTGCACAGCGAACGACAGACCATTATAAATACGGCAACGATAGTATTCGTGCCCAATATGGACTGGTACCGGAATCAATCAGTCATGAAGGCTACTCTGCAAAGCCAATGCACTCATACTGGGATAATTACTTTACCATGAAAGGTTTAAAAGATGCTGCAGAGATTCAAAAAATATTGGGAGAAACCGAATCGTATGAAAGAATAAAAAAGATCCGCGATACTTTTAAGGAAAATCTCTACAACTCTATTCAACTGGCGATGAAATATAAAGAAATAGACTATCTGCCCGGTTGTGCCGAACTCGGCGATTTTGACGCCACCTCAACCACTATTGCATTAACTCCATGCAATGAGTTGAAAAATTTACCTAAGCCACAGGTTTACAATACGTTTGATAAGTATTATGATTTTTTCAGGAACAGACGCGATGGTAAACTTGACTGGATCAATTATACCCCTTATGAAAATCGTCTGATAGGTTCGTTTATCATTTTAGATCAACCCGAAAGAGCACATGAACTGATTGATTTCTTCCTGAATGATCAGCGGCCTCAGGGGTGGAACCATTGGGCAGAAGTCGTTTGGAAAGATTACCGCACACCCAAATATATCGGCGACATGCCACATACCTGGGTTGGCAGTGACTTTATCAATGCGATACGATCTATGTTTGTTTACGAAAACGAGTATGATCAATCACTGGTGCTGGCCGCGGCACTTTATCAGGATTGGATTGATGCGCCGGAAGGAATGTCAGTAAAAAACCTGCCAACCTATTACGGTGAAATATCATATTCGATCAAAAAGGGAAAAGATAATTATCAGTTTACTATCACCGGAGATGTCAAACTCCCCGCAAATGGTATCAAAATAAAAAACTTCAACGGATCGAAGATGCCAACCAAAGTGACCATTAACGGATTGGAAAGCAAAACATTCAATCAAAAGGAAATTGATGTGCCTATCATTCCTGCAGAAGTATTGATATTTTATTAAATCTAGTGTTAAAAAAACCATTTACCAAACAACACGAATATGAAAGAACAGGAAGTAGTTGCTGATAACAAAACAAAACCAGAAGATCGTATTCACTTTTCGCAATTAGCCGCTTATGGCGCAGGTGGCATTATTAACATTGCACTCTTCAATATCACAGGTATTCTAATCGGACTGATGGGTAATATCAGTCTGGGACTGAGTGCTTTCTGGCTGGGAGCCATCATGATTGTACCAAGGTTATGGGATGCACTTTCCGACCCCTTTATTGGGCATTTCTCTGATAACACCCGAACCCGTTGGGGCAGGCGTCGACCATTTTTGCTTATCGGTGGAATTCTGGTTGCAGTAACATTTGTTGTGATGTGGTGGATTCCAAAGGGTGATTTGGTGAGAACCTGGTTCCCTTCAGAAGCTGGTTACCAATGGTTTCAGCTTTCCTATATCCTGATTACATTGTTGTTGTTTTTTACCGCGGTAAACATTTTTGAGATTCCTCATGGAGCACTCGGTATGGAAATGACTTCTGATTACCACGAACGAACACGGCTTTTCAGTGCCAAAAGTTTCATAGGAAATCTGTTTGCCATGAGCACACCCTGGTTATTGGTTTTGGCAAGTATGGAAATATTCAAGGGCCCCGGAGGAAATGAGGCTGATGGGATGCGATATGTATCTATACTCATCGCTGCCATCATCATCCCGCTTTCTTTCTGGTGGACCTATAAATTACGTGAGCCCGGATTTGTACAAGTTGCCAAACAGAAAAAAACTCCTTTTTGGCAGGATATGAAACGAACTTTGAGTAATAAAAATTTTATCATGCTGACGCTCACGGTTTTCACCTTGGCGATGGGCTTCAACTTTGTTCAGTTGCTCGGGTCTTATATTCCCATTTTTTATGTTTTTCAGGGAGATAAAGTGGCTGGAGCTGCGCTTTTAGCCATCAATGGTACCATTTGGGGTGTAACAGGTTTGCTGGCAGTTTTTCCATTAAACTGGATCAGTCCAAAACTGGGCAAACGAAACACACTCACAATTGCGATTCTGCTAATGTGTCTGGCACAAATTTCCAAGATATTCTGCTACAATCCTTTATATCCATATCTGATCATTATTCCAACTATACTGCTTTCAATCGGCATGCTCTTTTTCTTCACTTTGGGTTCATCTATGGTAGGTGATATCTGTGATGAAGACGAGTTAAAAACAGGAAACCGTTCCGCAGGAAGTTTTTATGCAATATTCTGGTGGTTCATCAAAATGGGAAATGCCCTGGCAAGTTTTGTCGGAGGAGCCTTGATTGTGTTAACTATGTTTGATGAAAGTCAGGTTACGAAGGTTGATAAAATTCAGGGCAGTGTCAGGGAGATGCGTGCTGAAGCAAAATACTGGGATGGATATCATGGCCTGCAGGATGCAAATACGCTGTGGATTACCAATACACTTACAAAGAGTGACGAAGTATTGAAGGAATCTAAGGATTACCTTATATATCTCGAAAAGGAATCTGCCAGGAGCACGGTTGATGAAAGCAAAAATCTTTCAGGCTATCATGCCGACCGGCAAAAAGTTCTGATGGATGCCAAAGCTGGTGTAGAAAGCACAATTGCCCGGATAGAAATGCTTCAGGTGAAGATAAATCTTGCTGAAAAACAGGTTCAGCCAGCTGCTTTAGATTCAATAATCCGGCAGGCAATTCCGCTTTTACTCCAAACAAAACTCGAAAAGGCCAAAATCCAGTCATTTGAGCTAAAATCGCATCTGGAATCCAAATCTTCGAAAACAGAAAATAGTCAGGCGCATTATCAGCAGATTATGGACAATATTTCGGGAGTAAATAGAAAGATTGAAAGTTTGAACGTTAGTGCTTCGACTGAAACGCTTGAAAAAGAACTCGAAACCATCGAAAAAAGCATCGTTCCACTTACACGTCAAACGCCATACACTTTGCTAATGATGCGTATTGTTGAAATCGGTTTGCCTTTGTTGCTGAGTATCTTCTCCATCTTTTTCCTTTTGCGTTATACGCTTACCGAAAAAAGATCGCGCGAAATAAAGGAACTCATCAATCAAAGAAATGCAGAATTGCCGAAATAGCAAACAAAATATTAAATTAACTTTTTTAAAATTGAAACAAAAACGTAAATGACATTTAACATAAAAGAAGATAATTTTTATCTCGATGGTAAAAAAGTGTTTCTCAATTCAGGTGAGATTCATTACTTCAGAATCAAGCGTGACCTTTGGGATTTACATCTGGAAGCAGCCAAAGAAGCTGGTCTGACAACGGTGAGCACCTATATTCCCTGGGCTTGGCACGAACCGGAGGAATCCGTTTTTGATTTTACCGGCGCAACTGATCCGCAAAGAGACCTGATCGGCTGGATTGACCGCTGTCAGGCACATGGTTTGTTTTGCATCGTTAAACCCGGTCCGTTTATTTTAGCAGAATTTCGGGGAGCGGGCTTGCCTGATTGGTTTATGGAACAATTCGGCGCTGATGTAAAGATGCGTAACAGTCAGGGTGATATTGTTCCGAGCGATGGGGTCAATCTTTTTCACAAAAAATTCATCGAAAAAGTCACGCTGTGGTACGATCAGATCATGCCAATCATCAGTAAGCGGCAATTATCCAATGGCGGACCAATAATCATGATGCAGATATGCAATGAAATTGGTGTATTCTCATGGCTTGCAAAACAAGGTGATTACGGCCATGATGTTAAGAATCGTTTCATTTCATATTTAACAACAAAATTTACAAATATCAGTGATTTGAATTCACTTTGGGGAACTAACTACACTGTTTTTAAGGATGTTATACTTCCACCCGATTGTAAACTTCCTTATATATCTAAGGGTGATCGTGGCCGTGATTACGAATGGCATTGTTTCTGGCGGACGTATTATGGTGATTATCTTCGATTGCTCACTAAATTAGTGAGAGAAAGAGGAGTATCCCTTCCATTATATCATAATCTTCCAGGCTGGATTTATGGAAGTGGTTATGAGTTTCCGGTGAATATCACCATGTACGAAGACCTTTTTGGTGATAAAAGTGAGATTATTTTTGGAGTTGACCATATTCCTGAATTTCTCTCTTACCGTAACATGCACGACGACAGAATTATCAACGACATTACCTTTGCGATGCAAGGCAATAAACCCATGTTCGCTGCAGAGTTTCAGTGCGGATCACGCGAATACCATGTAGTGACAAATCCTCGTGAGTTAGAACTTTTTTACAAAGCAAGCGTTGCCAATGGCCTGACCGGTTGGAATTATTATATGTTCTCACAAGGAAGAAACCCAGGCCGCAAGGGCTATTCCGGTGAAACATTCTACTGGTTTAATCCGTTGACCCCTGAAGCTGAACGCACCAGCGCTTTCCCATTGGTTAAACGCATGAATCAAATTGTGAAAACCTCAGAAAACATTATTGTTGAGGCAAAACACAAAGCTGAAATAGCTGTACTCTTTTATCCGCCATATTATGCCACGGAATTGGAAAGGCCGGTTGGTAAGGAATGTGAACTTGAGTTTACGCCATCAGGCATCCGCAGACCTGCCTATTTTGATGGCTTGCTGAAAGTGTTGCAACTCATGAATATTGATTATGATATAGTTGACCTCAGCAAAGTAACATATTTAGAATCTGACAGATATAAACAAGTCTGGGCATTCAGCACCGATGAAATGAATGCGAAAGACCAGCAAAAAATTATTGATTATACCAAAGCCGGCGGTAATGTTGTTATGTTCCCTTATCTGCCTGACCGCGAGATGACGCAGAAACCGTGTACCATCATTCGAGATGCATTGTCGATTTCACCTTCAGGTAAGGAGATTATCGATTCACCACTTATTGATGTTTACAACCTGAAAGACATTAAATGTGCCAATCCATTGATTATCTTCAGTGAAGAATCACTCAAAGGTGCTGAAACGATTGCCCGGACAATAAACGGCAGCAGCTGCGGTTTCAAAAAGACACTTGGTAAAGGATCTTTGATTTTTCTGGGAACCTGGATTGGATTCGATACAGAAGGACATAAACCAGTTTATGAAGCACTTCTGCAACAAACTGATGCAAAACTAAGACAGGCAGGTACCGATAATTTCCATCTTAATGTCAGAGAGCGATTCACAAAAAACAATACCGCACTTCTTTTTGCCGGTAACTTTTACAACGAAGAACAAGCTGGCAAGGTAAGCTACACCCATCCTGAAACTAGCGAAACCATTACGATTCCTTATGCTAAGGATAAACTATTGTGGCCACCGCTTTATGCCATCTTAAGTCCGGTATGCAAGGAAATTACCTCAGGAATCAAGATACTTCACAGCACCTCCGATATTCTTGGCATACATATTAAGAATAACCATCTTGAAATAACCGTTTATGGTGATCGTGATCTGGCTGGCGAAATGGTTTTTGAAGGAGCCATTGTCAGGAAAATAAATATGGTGACAATTTCAGAAGGAAATATTGAAATGGAATGGGTTAACAATCGTTTAGTCGTCAATTATCATCACAATCATAAACAGGAAATGAAAATTACACTGTCAACAGTTTGAATTTCATCCATTTTAATATAGATGCCAATGGCAAAATAATTGAAATAAAAAGTCGCAAACATGTACCAAATAATTGATCATGTGCTAATCGCATAATTTAAAATTAAAATGATGTTTGTTCAAGGGTCGCTGGCCACTTAATAATCCAGTTCTGGAAATACGAAAACAGAACAAAAACATGAAAAAAAATGAATATTAAAAATACATCAGGTCTTTCTTTTGATTTTCTGGAAAACGGATCGGTCAAAAGCATCGAAGTTAATCCTATCCGTATAAGTCTCAAGTTGGCATCACTGTTTTCGAAATCAGGATCGAACCTGTTTTTAAGAAAAAGAACAGATCAAATGACATACAAAGCATTGATCGGACCAGAGAGTAATAGTAGTTTTACTACAAAGGGAGAATCGTTTTTTACCAAAGGAAGCTGGGATGGAATTGATTATATATGTAAACTTCAACTTTCGGAGAAAAGCCTGAGTTGGCGATGGCAGGTTGAAATCACCAATAACACAGGAGTCACCTGCGAACTTGATGTTATCCAGCTTCAGGATGTTGGCATGAAACCAATAACAGAAAGTCTGATCAACGAATACTATGTCAGTCAATATCTTGAACGACTTATACTCGAAGACACCCAATATGGTTCGGTGGTTTGTTGCAGACAGAACACGAGAGAATCGGTTGGAAATCCCTGGTTGATAATGGCTTGCGAAAATACAGCATCTTCAGCAAGTACAGATGGAATGCAGTTTCTTGGTAAAACTTTCAGAGAAACAAGCATTCCTGAAGGACTACTTGCCGAAAAGCTGGGAGGTGAGTATTCGGGAGAATCATCGATGGTCGCAATCCAGGAAAAACCCTTTAGTCTGACCCATGGAGAAACACATATCAGCGTATTTGTGGCTTCATATTTGGCTGATCATCCCAAAGCCACTTCGGCTGACGATCTGAAATTATTGCCCAATCTCATGCTCGAATTTGATAGCCAGATTATCTGGCCAGATTCAAATGAATTTTTGATTCCTGAAAAGAATTTATTCAATACTTCTGCATTTTTACCGGCAGATGATTTGAATGACGAAGAAATTGATGGTTATTTTGAACACGAAAAACGCCATTGTGAACGAGAGGATGGCAAATTATTGTCATTCTTCACAGGCAAAAGTAACCATGTGATGTTACGGGCAAAAGAGACACTAACTGATCGTCCACATGGGCATATAATGCAGGCAAAATCAGGTTATGAGGCCGATGAAAACATTGTTTCTTCAACATCCTGGGCATATGGCGTTTTCAATTCACATCTTACACAAGGGAACACCAACTTCAATGTTTTCCTGTCAATTTGCTCAAGCCAGTTTAATCATACGCCCGAAACAGGGCAACGAATCTTTGTCGAACTGGATGGTTGTCAATATTTACTGGGCGTTCCATCTGCATTTGAAATAGGATTAAACCACTGTCGCTGGATTTATAAACACAAAGAGTATTGCTTTCAGGTTCGCACATGGACTTCCAAAACTGCCCCAAGGGTGAACATGGATTTCAAGGTGTTGAGTGGTCAGAATGTCAGGATAATTGTGTCACATCATTTTGATGAAGGAAACGGATGGTCAGTGAAATCCGGTGACAGAAACGGAGTTTATATTGCAGTTCCTAAACCTGACAGCATGATAGCTGAGAAATTCCCTGAAGCACAATTCAGCATCCTGATAAATAGCAATACTGACTTTGTGACTTCAGGAAATGAAGGACTCTTTCATAATCGTACCAGCCAAAATGATTCATTTTTCGTTCTCGATGTAAAAGAAACTATAGAATTTAGCATGAGTTTTATAGGTGAAGTTTGTGCCAAAGCTGAAAATGATAAGATAAAGAATACGGATAATCAGTTTAAACTGGAATGCCGCAATGCACAAGCTATCTGGAATGACCTGAGTTTAAATCTATCATTGAAATCCGAGCAGGAAGATGCAACTGCCATAGGGGAAATCCTTCCCTGGTATGGGATGAACGCCATCACCCATTTTTTAACACCGCATGGATTGGAACAATTTGGTGGCGCCGCCTGGGGAACCCGCGATGTTTCGCAAGGTCCACTTGATTTTCTCTTGTGCATGGAGAAATTTGAGGAAGCGAAACAAACGTTGCTTACCATCTTTTCAAATCAGAATTCGGATGGTGGATGGCCGCAATGGTGGATGTTCGACAGTTACAAAGCGATCAGGGCCGGCGATTCACATGGTGATATTTATTATTGGTGCATCATCGCACTGAGCAATTACATCAAAATAACAGGTGATCATGAAATTCTGAATGAGATTCTGCCCTATTTTCAAGAAAATGACAGTATCCATATCGAAGAAACACCTTTGCATGAGCATGTTGACAGACTTATCAAAATGATCGTAGATTCATTTATCCAGGGCACATCACTGGTTCCTTTCGGTGGTGGCGACTGGAATGATTCATTACAGCCTGTTAACAAAGAGTTGGCGCAACGTTTGATTTCAAGCTGGACTGTTGAAATGAATTATCAGGCTTTCCAACAATACCAACTTGTTTATGAAATGATCGGAAACAGTTGGAAAGCCAAAGAAATGAAAACCATCTGCGAACAGATTAAAACTGATTTCAATAATTATCTGATTAAAGACAGCGTAGTTGCCGGCTATGGCCTTGTCGAAAAAGACAACAGCATCAGTGTATTGCTGCATCCCAATGATACAAAAACCAATATTCAGTATAGTCTGCTTCCAATGGATCGTGGTATTATCAGTGGTATTTTCACCAAAGAACAGGCCTTGTTTCATCAGGATATTATTGCAAAACACCTCACCGGACCCGATGGAGCGCGATTAATGAACCGTCCCCTTAAATACAAAGGTGGCATTCAGACAATTTTTCAGCGTGCCGAAAGCAGCACTTTCTTTGGACGTGAAATTGGTTTAATGTATATACATGAACACATCCGCTTTGCTGAATCACAGGCAATCCTTGGTAAGGCTGATGCATTTATTAAAGCGTTGCGGCAGGCAAATCCAGTAGCTTACAGAGATATTGTTCGCTGTGGAGACATCAGACAATCAAATTGTTATTACAGCAGTTCGGATGTCGCATTTAAAAACCGTTATGATGCGGATGAACATTACGATGATATAAAAACCGGGGAAATTACCCTCAGAGGCGGATGGCGTGTGTATTCGAGCGGACCAGGAATCTACCTGACATTGATTGTTTCGCGCTTACTTGGCATACGGACCGAGTTTGGAAAAATAATCTTAGATCCGGTAATTCCTTCGTCAATGGACGGATTATCAGCCTCTTTAGATTTTATGGGTCACGCTGTAACATTCAAATATGTTGTACAAAAAGAAAGTCACAGTCCCAAACACATTACCATCAATGGTAAATCAATCAAGTATTCGTACGAGGATAACAAATACAGGCAAGGTGGCGCGATATTTCCATTACATTATTTTCTTAGAATGCTGTATAAAAAAGATAATTCCATTAAGATTTATCTGTAATGCAGCAAGGATGGACAAACAGGATCATTGATTTACAAATCAATGATCCTGTTTTATCCAACTTACTTTTGCCGTTTTTACATCCCTTGAGTTTCCGCCAGCCATAATAACAAAATCTCCGGCTTCCCAATCATACTGTAATGCATAGTTATAAAATTTCAGGTCTTCGGGTGTGATATCAAATGTGATCGTTTTTGTTTCGCCGGCTTTAATAAACACCTTCTCAAACCCTTTCAATTCTTTTACCGGTCGGGTTACTGTCCCCACCAAATCGCGGATATAAAGCTGAACAACCTCTGCCCCATCGAATTTTCCCGTATTTGTAACATTGATGCTGGCCCTGAGCGTTTGGTTGCCTGTAAGTGAGGTTTGATTCAGTTTCAGATCACCATAGACAAACTGTGTATAACTAAGACCATATCCAAACGGATAAAGCGGATCATTGGTAACATCAAGATAGTTAGATCGGTATTTATGAAACCAATCTCCTTCAGCCAAAGGTCTTCCGGTATTTTTATGATTATAGAAAATCGGAACCTGACCAAGATTCTGCGGAAAAGTGGCCGGGAGTTTCCCGGAAGGATTTACAGCACCAAATAATACATCAGCAATGGCATTTCCAGACTGGCTGCCTCCAAACCACACATTCAGGATTGCCGGAATATGTTCATTCTCCCATGCCAGCACCAAGGGCCGGCCTGTGAAAAGCACCAATACAACTGGTTTTCCGGTCTCAAGCAAAGCCTCAAGTAATTGTTTCTGGCTACCGGGTAATGAAATGTCTGACCTGCTCGAACTTTCGCCACTCATCTCGGCTGCCTCACCCATAACTGCAACAATAACATCGCAATCAGCGGCTATTTTAACAGCTTCTTCCCTTAATTCAGCAGGCGTGCGCTTCAGATCGATGGACGGATTATCCCACGAACTTATCCACTTATCCAGTTCAACGTCATCTACAATATTACTGCCTTTTGCATAAACAATCTCGGCGCTGCTACCAACCGCTTCCTTCAAACCCTGCAAAACAGTAACAGATTGCTTGTGATCAACGGCTACACTCCACATTCCCGCCATATTGTCCTGGCTGTTGGCCAATGGTCCCACCAGCGCTATCTTTCCCTTTTTCTGAATCGGTAACAGCTGATTTTCATTTTTCAATAATACAAATGTTTGCGTAGCCGTTTCGCGTGCAGCCTGAATATTTTCCGGAGTTGAAACCTCCGTCTTCGACCGTTTGATATCACAATATTTGTAAGGATCATCAAAAAGACCAAGTTTGTATTTTGCCTCAAGAACCCTGCGACAAGCCTGATCAATCTGAGCTTCAGTGGTCTTGCCTTCTTCAATTGACTTTTTCAAGGTTGTCAGTAAACCTTCGCCTACCATATCCATGTCAACGCCTGCATTTAGCGCGAGAGCCGAAACTGTCTGAAGATCACCCATACCGTGTTCAATCATTTCATTGATACCGGTATAGTCTGTTACTACAAATCCACCAAATCCCCATTGATCACGCAACAGGGTTGTCAGTAACCACTTGTTTCCGGTAGCAGGGATTCCATTTATATCGTTAAATGAACACATAACACTCCCTGCACCAGCATCAACAGCCGCTTTATAGGGTGGTAAATATTCATTATACATTCGCTGAAAGCTCATGTCAGTCGTATTGTAATCACGTCCGGCTTCGGCTGCGCCATAAAGGGCAAAGTGTTTGACGCAGGCCATAATGGTATTATTTTTTTTCAGATCGTCACCCTGATAACCCTGCACAAAAGCCTTTGCAATCTGAGAACCCAGGAAAGCATCTTCTCCTGCACTCTCAGCAATGCGGCCCCAACGTGGATCGCGTGAAATATCAACCATCGGCGAATAGGTCCAGCAGATACCATCAGCACTTGCCTCCTGTGCCGCAACACGTGCACTACGTTCAATCAGTTTCATGTCCCAGCTGGCAGCCAAACCCAATGGAATGGGGAATGTTGTCTCGTAACCATGGATAACGTCCATACCGAAAATCAGAGGAATCTTCAGGCGGCTTTCCTCAACGGCCACTTTCTGCACATCGCGGATCTTTTCAACCGATTTAATATTCAGAAGCCCTCCAACCTTGCCTTCTTTAATTTTAAGACCAATATCGGAACTGGTCGTTTGTCCGGTTACAATATCACCTGAACCTGGCAGATTCAACTGTCCGAGTTTCTCTTCAAGTGTCATCTTTTTCATCAGTTCATCAATAAAAAAGTGCATTTCCTTTTCGGATTGAACTGCCTTATCCTGTGCAAAAACGATCATACAGTTCAAAACAAGAACTGAAATCAGGAATAATATTTTTGACCTCATGGTTTGAATAGTTTTATTTTAATAAATGGGTTTCGATTTCTTTTTGCCAGATTTTGTAACCATCGGCATTCATGTGAAGCATATCATCCAGAAAGATCGTTGAGTCGGGTAAATTATTCTTATTCAGCATCTTATTCCATACATTTATATATGTCGTATTTGTTTGTTCCTGAAGGAATTTTTCAATACTGAGGTTGGCCTCTGCAAATTTTCCGGCAAGATGCCAGCGGCTCGGACTGGGTTTCATCGAGATATAGCTGATCTGAACACCGGGAAGTTTCTTTCTGATCAGATCAAATAAATGAATGAATCTGTCTGTAACTGCATCCGGCGAAAGGGTGTCATTGTCAGCAAAATCATTTTCACCACAATAAATAACAATTTGTCGTGGCTGGTATGGAAACACGATCTCATCCGCAAACAGGATCAGATCGGTTAGTCTTGATCCGCCAAACCCTCTGTTAATGATCGGTAAATCAGGAAAATACTGTTGCATATCAGTCCACATCCTGAAAGAAGAACTTCCATAAAACAGGATTGAATTAGGTTTAGGAGGATGAGCGAAATCAATCTGCTGAAAGCGGCGGATATCCCCGGAAAATGGATTTTTGGTTGTCTGTGCCTGTGTTTGAAGGAATCCAATAAACAACAGAATCAGCGAAAAAAAAGTGCGTGTTTTCATCATTTTTATTTAGAATTTATTCAGATTTTAAAAGCGGAAAAGTAGTACTTATCCCGTTTTCATTGATAGCTTCAATGGTAAAATAATATGTTTTTTCCTTGTCCATAGTCTTGAGCCAGTATTCATTGGCGCCATACACCATAATGGTATTGTATAATTTATCAGGCTCGGTACCCATGTAAATATTATAAGCATAAGCATTGTCAACCGGGCTCCATTTTATCCATGCGCTGCGCTTGTCTTTTTCAGTGCGAAGTACCATAAAATCATTGACAACTTTTGGTTTTTCTCCGGATCCGGATCCAAAAATACGAAATCCGCTGATCGCAAACTTTCCGGTTGGCATGTGAATATTGACCAACCTGAGGTAACGGGTCTGAACAGGATTTGGCAATTCAATATAGTCATGCGGAACATCGGTTGTGTTTTTACTTTTATCGACCATTAAATTCCATTTCTTACCATCTTTCGATTCCAAAATTTTGTATTGATGATAAACCCCCAACGATTTTCCTAAAAACTCAACGTCCTGATCGGCATAATTGATCTGAACCGCATTAACAGTGGAAATGGTACCCAGATCAGACTGAATCCACTCATTTTCATCAGAAGTAGTAGCAGACCAATACGTTTTAATGTTTTCGTCAACTGCATGGTTGGCTGCATAACTACCATAAGTAGATGAAACAGTTACCGGCTTCTGGTAATTTAACAACATCCAGCCGGTAAAACGGCTAATGAGGTGATCTTCCCTGCCATCGGGCAAATAAGTTGGATAATCGCCAAAGGCAGTATTACAATACATTACGCCATCCTTATCGAAACCTGTTGGCCAGATGCCGATTCTGCGTTCAAAGTTGTTTTTTACTGAAATCGCTATTGTCGAAACATGCCAGTAATTATCCCACTTATCGTGAAAAGTGGCACCATGTCCGGCTCCACGGGCAAATCCTCCAGGCTTGTAACTCATGGGCATCGACTGTGGGACAAATGGTCCGAGAGGACTATCGCCCACCACGACACCATCAGCATAACCACTAAACTCGGTTCCGGGCGCGCCATATTGCAGGTAATATCTTCCATCGTGTTTTGTCATCCATGCTCCTTCCATAAAAGGATCAAGAAAGGTATTGTCCATATTTTCTCCAAATCGTTGCCAACCATAGCGCCATGGTTCAAGCAGATACATTTCTTTTCTGGTTTTTGATGCCTGCATCGTTTTTCTGTTCAGTTCGACTCCATATAGCGGAAAACTATTGCTACTGCCATTATACATATAAAATTTCCCATCATCGTCTGTGAAGAATGCCGGATCCCAGCCACCGATCGAAAGTGAATCAACCAAAGGTTTCCAATCGTCTGTTTTCGGGTTTGTACTCATCCAGAGAGTGAAATTACTTGTGTAGGTTGAGCCAAATACAACCATGGTATCACCAATGATGCCAACAGCCGGAGCACAAAGTTCATCGTATCCTTCATTCCATGGACGAAGAAATTTTCTTGAGACAAAATTCCACTTTATCATATCGCTGCTCCACCAATAACCCCACTGATTGGTGGAAAATAGAAAATAATCGCCTTTGTAATTGACAATAACCGGATCAGCTGTTGCGCGGTGTCTTCCCCATTGACTAAAATTTGGGATGGGTGTGTAACCATAATCGATATTAACCGGATTACAATAGGTTTTTTGTTGTGCTTCAGACTGTAACCAAATCGCCAGTAAAAAACTGATAATCAAACATATTTTTATTTTTTTCATTTCTTGTGAAATAACGTGTTACAATTATTGCCAGCTGATTATAATCTCTTTGTCCAGGTTTGAGAATATTGTTGTGACCTGCAAACCAGTTTTTTCAGACTTTCTCAGATTTTTGAAATACGTCGGATCGTAAAAGTCTTCCAGATATCTCAAACCATCCAAAAGTTTTAACCTTTGATTTTTGATAGTAAGTGGTTGATTATTTATCGAAATCTTATTCATTTCATCATTGAAACCATGAAAAACACATTGAACTGTTTTAAAAATTGAAGTAAAATCACCCATTGGCTTCTCAAAAACAAGGCTTTTCTTCAACGGATCAAATTCAATTGTTCGTTTATAAAATTCCCCTTTTTGGTAATCCTTCGTGCTACCGTCATCCTCGTAATATTCAAAGCGATTCGACTCGTTTCCATTGTAAACATGAATAAACAAAGTATCGCAAGGCTTCTGCATCGTAGATTGTATCAGACTTTGCATTGGAATGATGGAGGATGCTTTCACGTACAAAGGAATCTGATAAACCGGTACTTCGACCGTAAACTCCTGATTTCCATCCAGAAGCTCATCCGAAAACAGATCAAACCATTCTCCTTTTGGCAGATAAACAGATTTCGATTTCTCAGCGCTCGTTACAGGAACAACCAGAATGGCATCGCCACACAGAAACTGGTACTGATACAATTTATCAAATACCTTTTCATCAAACGGATCGCTGATACTCAGACTTCTGACAACCGGTATTCCGGTTTGTGTGGATTCATAGAATTTGGAGTACAGATAAGGCATCATTCTGTAACGAAAACCGATAAACTCTTTCGAAATCGCTTCGGCTTCTTCACCATAACTCCATGGCTCATTAGCGTTTGCAAAGGCTTCCTTGTGGTTACGGACATAAGGTGAAAACATCCCAACCTGCATCCAGCGACTGAATAATTCTTTTGAAGTATTACCGATATAACCACCAATATCATCTCCAACGAAAGGAAGTCCGGAAAGTCCCAATTGGGTATTCAATAAAACACCTCCCAAGAGGAACTCATCTTTTGCTGTATTGTCGCCACTCCAGACGGCTGCATAACGCTGTACGCCAGCAAAACCAGAACGGGTGAGAATAAACGGACGTCTTCCATCACCGTATTTCAACGCAGATTCGAAGCTGCTGCGAGCCATCTGCATTCCGTAAACATTTTTCGCTTCCAGTGCATTCGCCTGATGGCCGTCAAAATCAAACAGAAGATTATCAGGAAGATAACTCCCTCCTACTGCCGGTTCGTTCATATCGTTCCAGTAACCATGGATGCCGTTTTCAGGCAGAAATTTCATATTATCGATCCACCATTCGCGGCCTTTCGGATTTGTGAAATCGACAAAATTGTTCAGACTCGGAGCGATATCAGCTGTATAAATACTTCCATCAGAATACTTTACGAAGACATCCCTTTTCAATCCATCGAGATGAGCAAAATAGGTAGAATCAATTTTTATTCCCGGATTAACAGAAGCGGTAACTTCGATTCCCAGTTTTTTAAGATAGGCCGTGAGCCCCGGCAAATCAGGAAAACGCTTTTTGTTTATTCTGAAAGGTTCATAATCCTGCAGATAATCAGCATCAAGTACGATGCAATCAATCGGGATGTGTTTCGCCCGAAATGTCTCAGCAAGGATTTTCACGTTTTCCTGTGGAAAATAACTGCAGCGACTTTGGTGATAGCCTAAACTCCAAATTGGTGGCAAGGGCATTCTGCCTGTCAGCGAAGTATAATGAAACAGGATTTTCTCCATATTCTCGTCGTAAATGAAGAAATAATCCACATCTCCTCCATCGGCTGTGATGCTGGAGAAATCAGGGGTTGAAAGGCCAAAATTGAAGAAAGTTTTGTAGGTATTGTGATAAAAAAGGCCGTACACCTCATCCGGAAGAATTCCAATATAAAATGGGATACTCACGTACATTGACAAGCGGGGATCGCCATATTTGTAGGTATCAGTGTTATTAAGCGTGAAACCATTGCCGCGTTTGTCAAGATTCCCAAGCACCTCACCCAGGCCGACAAAACGTTCTTCTGGCTGAAGTTTTTTGTACAGTGTGGATCGGTTGCCAATAAAACTGGTTCCAAAGCCCTGACCGGGAACATCTTCATTGATAATTCTACCTTGTTTGTTTCGGAAAATTACCCTAAAAGCGGGTGTTTTCTCAATTTCCAGGTTGATTGCTATTGTTTGCATCTGAATGGAAAGTGCATTTTCGGTAATAGTTATGTCCCGATCAGTTAATACAACCTGGTCAACCAAAGCGTATGAAAATTCATTCATGGTTTCATCCGGCGATACCCTTACACGGATTATATTGTCGTTGTATACCTGTATTTTGAAGAATGCAGAAGCTGTTTTGCCTTCGATTCCGTTGTTTGTCTTTTTCCATGAAACAATATTACCGATGTTTGTCACCTGTGCGAACGAAATACTAACGTTCAGCATTAAACAAAACGACAGAAAATAAGGCACTAAGTGTCTGACGGATAATTTCAAATTCATTGTTTATATCTTTTCGAATGCAAATTTGTATGAAGCACTTTTCTTTGGGGCTGTTTTGTAAATAACTGCCTGGGTAATGTAAACAATGGTGCCCATCGATTCGGGTTTCTTTTCGCCTTTTACAAGCAGTTTTACTCTGTGCTGGCCTTCTGCCAGACCGGTTATATGCCAGATGGTAACATTATCGTGTTCCTGCTTGTTATAATTGTAATAAGTATCAATGGTCCGCACAAGTTGTCCGTCGAGATACACTTCGGCTTTACCACCATCCTTCACCCAGTTTCCGTTAATCGAAATGCCTGATCCTGTAAAACTGATTTCGATTGCATCACCGGCTTTTTCGGCAAACATGGATTGATCCAAGGGCTTTCCGCCCTGCCAGCCGGCCCTTTGATTTGTTTTCCAGTTTCCGGTAAAAATCCATGCATCCTTTTCAAACACCGATATTTTCTTATTTAATACTACCTCAGGGAATGATACTTCCAAGGGCGGGGCAACAGGGAGCTGTGAAGCAATATTGATTTCATTTTCCGTTGTTGAGCCGCCATTTTCAGTAATGATCTGATTTGCATATTTATAGGTGTTTTCCACAGCTTTTTTAAACGAATAGTTGGTATTGATAAACAACGAATCACTCATAAAGGTAACACCGGCTTTCATGTCAGCAGGCAATTTTCCGAACCCGATTATTACACCTAAAACTCCCATGGCACTGCTTGGATTGCAGTCGGAATCCTGACCGCAACGTGTCGAGATTTCCATGGTTTTCAACGGGTCGCCATCGCCATAAAGCAAGCCCATAACGATAAATGCTCCGTTTACTTTGGCATCAATATTAAAATTTTCGCCGGCGGTACAAAAGTGGTCATAATCCCATTTGGCCTGCAGTTCTTTCCAGGCGGCCCTCCAATCGTTAGGATTATGTTTGTGCAGGGCAATAACATCTGCAATAGTTTTTGCATAATCACTTTCGGCAGGAATTGATTTGAGCGCTTTTTCAACAACACGATGGATGTCTGTTTCGAAATACGCTTCGGTATACAAGGCGGCTACAAAAATGCCTCCATAAACGCCATCACCATAATTCATGATGTGACCGATCTTATCAGCCATTTTTGTTGCTGTTGCCGGCATACCCGGACACATCAGCCCCAGGTAATCGGCCTCAATCTGAAAATCAATATCATCAGCGTGGGAGTTAAATTCAGGGCTTCCAGAAGCAGGAGGGAAAATGCTGTCGTAATAGTTTTTTCGGGCTTGTACGTTAGCATGCCAGAGCATATACCCGGCTTTGGCAAACATTTCCTGGAATTTTTTAGCCGGAGCATCAATTCCAAATTGATCCATGGTCATCATAAAAGTGAGCTGAACATAGATATCATCCTGCCACATGCTGCCACGGATGTCTTTAGGTGTCCATTTAATTGAATCATCGTAGGTTTTGCCCTGGGCACGAAATTCAGTTGGAGCGCCGTAGGTTACGCCAATCATTTTACCAGCCCAGCCCCCGGCAATTTTATCTTTCAGCATTTTCGGACTGATTGTCAGGATGCCGGTTTTATCTGTTTTGCATGCTGAAAATGCTATCAGAACTACCAAACTTATCATATAAAGTTTTAACCTTTTCATATTTTATAGGTTTAAGTTTTTAATAAACTGATAGTTATAAATTCAATTACGATTTTTTTCATTGTTTAAACAAAGGGCAAATCAGTTTTTTCCGTTGTGATTTTCAATATAAAAACTGGTTAAAAACACTATATATCAATAACTTGCAATAAATAGATCGGAGGTAGATTTTAAGATTCCACATCATCACTTATTGTTGCCAATTTTTCATTCGAAAGAAAACTTATATTTTTCATTTTTCTTTTCACCAGTTTTATAAATAAAAGCACTGGTTATGCAAATATTTGTGCCTGATGATTCTTCTCTTTTTTCTCCTCTTACGACAGCTTTTATGGTATGTGCCCCCGGATTTAATTGAAATACATGCCAGATACAAATGTCGAGTGGTTCCTGTTTGCAGTAATTGTAATATGTATCTATAGTTTGATGAAGTTTGCCATCCACATAGAAATCGACTATCCCGCCATATTTAAATATGTTTCCATAAAGTGCTATTCCAGAACCATTAAATGTGAATTCCAGTTCGTCACCATTTTTGCTGGCATACATAGATTGATTAATGGGTGGATGATCTTTTTCCCAATGAGGAACCTGCCACACCTGCCAATCGCCTCTGAATATCCATTTCTCTTTCGAAAATGCAGACACCACCGTGTCAAATATCACATTCGGGAAAGAAACTTCCAGTTTTTTAAGTTGGATACTTTGGACAGGAATTTTTATTTTGTCTCCTGTTATAGTACCTCCATTTTTTTTGATGAAACTGATGGCATAATTATAAGTACTTTCCACCATGGTCTCGAAAGAATAAGTAGTATGTAAGAAAGCTGAGTCTTTAATCTGCCTGATAACAGTAGTCATTTCTTCAGGTAAATTAGAATAACCTTTTACAACTCCAAGTACCGCCATAGCATTTGCAGGATTACAATCTGAATCCTGTCCGCAGCGTGTTGAAATATTTATTGTCTTCAAAACATCGCCATCGCCATACAACAATCCCATAACAATATAGGCTCCGTTTAACGTAGCGTCGAAGTTGAAATCTATTCCTGCACCACTGATATCAATTTCACTCCATTTGTCATCTAATTCCTTCCAAGCAAGTTTCCAGTTATCAGGATACTGTTTATGAAGTTTTACAACATCGCTGATAATCTTTGAATAGTTACTTTCATTTGGAATAGCAGTAAGACCTGTTTCAACTATTTTTTCAATATCATTTTCAAAAAATGCGGCACTTTCCATAGCTGCTACAAAGGTTCCTCCATAAACACCATCGCCATAATTCATTATGTGACCGATTTTATCAGAGATGGTAATACTATTTTGAATCATTCCGGGATTCATAAATCCTATAAAATCCGACTCAATCTGGAAGTCGATATCATCGGCCCGGTAATTGTATTCAGGACTCCCGGACAGAGGCGGGTAAATCCCATTGTAGTAATTTTTCCTGGCCTGCAAGTTTGCAGCCCATACCGTAAAATCAGCGGTTGCCATCATTGACTGAATGTCTTTGGCAGAAACATCGATTCCATACTTATCCATCGCCATAATGAAAGAAAGCTGCACATAAAGGTCATCCTGTGTATTGCTGCTACACAGATCAGCTGGAGTCCATTTTATGAGAGCGTCATTAATCGCTTTTCGAAAAGCATACTCTGTAGGTCCACCGTAAGTTACACCTATCATTTTACCTGCCCAGCCACCAGCTATTTTATCTTTTAATGTTTCAATATCAATGGTTTGAAAATTTTGTGGTTTCGTTTGGCAAAACACACTATTGATTGTAACTATAAAAACTAAGATTCCTGTTTTAATCTTTTTCACTTTTCTTGTTTTTTATTTCTGGTAGTTTTCAGATGGGATATTTTCAAAATCATTTACCGGATTCTTTCATATTCAAGCTCTCAGCATCAAGCATTTTCAATCCATTTTGGATTTCCGGATTCTGCATAAAAAGATTCCAGATTAATCCGGTACGATAATTTTCAATCATCACTGTCATTGGTGCCTGATTGAGGCCCATATAAATTTCAGAACACCAGTTATTTGTCAGATCAAACGCATCTCTGAAACCATATTCACCCCATAAAAACTTTCCATAATTATAATAGTAATTTTTCAAGGCTTTCATTGATTCTTCAGGGGTATAAGGAAAAGAACTGATCGCACCTGTGGGGGCAATCTTACCACAATCCTGCCATGCAACCGGTTCATCAGCTGAATAACTAAATGGCCCATCGCTGGCAGTGAGTCCCCAGGCATCATCACCGTAACCTTTGAAATGCTTTGGATTCTGTACACAATAACTGTGATTTATCTTTGCAATATTCTGATTATTAACAAAATAATTCGTGTATTTGTCTGTCAGCAAATGCGGATCATAGCCCATATAGGAATAATGCGTAAAGAATAAAGGTCCGCCATTGGATACGCCAACATCTAATTTTATTCCAAAATATGTATTTCCATTGGTGTACATGGAACCATCTTTCGTCTGACCCCAGTTTGAACGGTATTGAATGCCTGTACTGTCCTGATTTGCCCAGCCACTGTAATACAAACTTGCCGGAACAGGGTGAGTTGGCGATGCAATGGCGAGTAAATAGGTAACCATTGTTTCGTTCCAGCCGATCAGATTGTGATTGATTACCCATGCCTGATCGGGCGACCAGTGCCAATAGAGAAATTTACTATCAGGATATTGTCTGAACCAGTCCCATTCTGCTTTTTCCCATATTCGGGTGATTTTGTCACGGATCAGTTTTTCCTGATCATTTTCAGCAGTAAAATACTGCCTGGCCGCCAACAATCCCTGAATTAAAAATGAAGTTTCGACAAGGTCAGCTCCATTGTCTCGGTTGCCAAAAAATGCTTCAACTTTTCCGGTCGGACCATCAATAAAATGCGGATAAATACCATGAAAGGATTCAGCATTCTCAAGAAAGTTCACAATCTGCACAAAACGGGCAGCAGATTCTTCACGTGTGATGAATCCTCTTTCGGTGCCAACGATCAGCGCCATAATTCCGAAACCAGAAGCGCCGCAAGCAACCATATGTTGACGTCCGGGGATATTCTCTTTCGCCATTCCGCTGAATGATTCGGCCCCTTCCCAATAATACCTGAAAAAGGCTTCCTGAACCATAGTCAACAGTTCGTCATCCGTCATGGATTTTGTTTCTGCTGCCATTGTTGCCGATGGTTCCGATTCCTCAAACCGATTGTTCAGAAACGAAATTCTGTAGAAATACTTTTTTCCGGTTTCGCCTGTAAAATCAGCAAAACGATGGATATAAGGCTGTTGCGTCCCCACTGCCTGAAAATCATTACCGTCCTCCGAACGATAAATCTTTACATAGCGGATATTCTGATCTGCAATTTCCTTCCAGCACAGATCAATATGCATTGCATAGCCATTGATAGCTGAAATTTCGGGCTTTTCAGCAATCATTTCAGGCCTGTTTTCAGGCAGAAATTCGATATCATCAAGATAAACACCTTGTGGCACTTCATGAATAAAATCTGACTGTGAAAACTGCAAACCGATAACCATTTCCGGCTTTGTTGGTTCAAAACCATGAAAATCAGATAGTTTTATAAGGAAATTGTTCCAATCAGAATTTCCGGAAGGAATAACAGGAACTTTATTCGACAAACTACTATCGGAAAACATCAGCTGAATATTGAAAAGAGCCTGATCTTTATGATGTTCGCCATCGTGTTTCATCCAGCATGAAAGATAATGTGCGGTTTCAAAATGATCTACCCCACGCTTGGGGGCATAATAAATATTGGCTTTCCAGCCACCTCCTTCAAAATCAAAAAAACTCAATTCCAGCGAGTTCCCCGGAGAGTGGAATTCCTTTTCATTCGATATGAGTTTATTCTTATACTGCTGTATCCATGAACCATTTCTGGCTTTTGCACTGCTGTAAAAATATTCATCAATCATCAGACTGTTGGTAAAAAACCTATAAGTAAACTTCTGGGCCCTTACAGAAAGACCAAGTAATATACAGATGATAATCAGAGTTTTACGAAACATAATACAGGCAATAAATTCGTTTATTTTTTTATCCAAGGACTTTCAAATCCAAGTTTATTCAGCCCATTTTGAATATCAGGAATCTGCATAAACAGTTTCCATAATAAACCGGTACGATAGTTTTCAATCATAACCACAATAGGCCCCTGATCAATGGCAAGATGACTCTTCGCATACCAGTTATGCGATTCGCTGAAACCGTCGACAAATCCATATTCACTCCATATTTTATCACCCAAACCATAATAAAAATGTTTCAATGCAATCATGGAAAACTCAGGCGTATAAGGAAAAGATGAAAGTGCTGCTGTTGGCTGAATTACACCAAAATCAGTATCCGGACAATGGGCTACGTAGCCTTTATAACTGTCGCCGGCTGTAAGACCCCAGCAGTTTTCACCATAACCGGTGTATTTTTTCGGATTTTCGATACAATACGCTCTGTTAATCAATGTATGGTTGCGAACCTGCTCGAAATAATCAATACCCAATGAATCAACCAGTCCGTTTGGATCAATGCCGGTAAATGTGTAATGTTCAAAAAACAAAGGGCCTCCTTTATCATAATTTCCCAGGGGTAGTTTGATGTCATAATATGATTTCCCATTCAGGAAACCCTGACTTCCGGTCCAGCTTCCATTGTAAACCTCTTTTGAAATGGAATGAAAAGGAGAAGAAGCGGCCATAATATAGGTAATCAGACATTCGTTCCAGCCCCAGACCGGGAAATTCATATCGAAGCCGTTGTTCGGACTCCAATGCCAGTATAGTTTATTTTCACCTTGCGTATGCCAGTTCCAGTTGGCAGCGTTCCACATTTGGGTAATCCTTTTTCGAAGGTAAACTTCGATAGGAATATCTGCATTGAAATACTCGCGGGCACATAAAAAACCCATCAGCAGATAAGAAGTCTCAACCAGATCGGCGCCGTCATCCAAACGGTCGAATTTGATGGTTTTTCCTGTCCGGCCATTCATGAAATGTGGGTAAACTCCGTGATAACAATCAGCATTGATCAGAAAATCAGCTATTTGAACCAAACGTTTTACTGCCGTATCACGACCAATCCAGCCGCGCTCGACAGCTACGATGGTACTCATGATTCCAAAACCGGTTCCTCCAACTGCACATGCATCCGGTCCAAATTCTGTTTTACTGAAATTTGGCTCATCCCAGGCTTCATTGATATAATCCCAATAATGCTCGGCCAGAACCGTATCGCTGCGCTCGAGTGCCATGCCACTGACAGGATGCGCTCCTTCCCAGAAAAAGCGAAATGTCTGCCTCTGAACGATATCTAGTAAAGCAGAATCAGAAATATTTTTAACAATACCAACCACCGGAATAGAATTTTCAGAAAAAACTTTGGAAGTGGCTTGTTTTTGAGCCAGGGTTGTGGAAATGACTAAAAAAATCATTCCAATACCCATCAGGAACCTTGTAATTTTACCTTTCATACTATCTTATATTTATTGTTTGACTGCCGGACTTGTGAATCCGAGTTTAATTAATCCATTCTGCACTTCAGGACAACTCATAAAAAGTCTCCATAATAATCCACTTCTGTAATTCTCTATCATTACAACGATGGGCCCCTGATCTATTGCCAGATAATGATTTGGATACCAGTCATTCTGCTCGCTGAAAGCATCATAGAAACCATATTTGCCCCAGATTTTATCTCCAAGATCATAATAAAAATGTTTCATAGCCTGCATTGAATACTGCGGTGTGTAAGGAAAGGAAGACAAAGCTGCGGTCGGAGAAATGACGCCCTTATCTTCTTCACCAGGTGCATGAGCTGCATAAAAATCGGGTGAATAACTAGCTGTCAATCCCCAGCAATCTTCGCCATATCCCTTATAACCTTCTGGATTTTCGATACACCATTGCCTGTTGATAAGAGTGTGATTTACATTATGGGTCCAATAATCGGCAAATTGGTCTTTTAATCCACGAGGATCTAATCCCAAAAATGAATAATGTGACCAGAATAGCGGTCCACCATACAATCCAGCCCTGTCATGTTCCAAATTTAACTCTAAGTTGTACGCTGAAGCATTTGTTTTGATCGAGCCATTTCTTGCCCAGCCATTGTTGTAAACCTCAGCTTTTATTGGACAAGTTGGAGATGACGCGGCCAGCACATAGGTTATCAAACACTCATTATAGCCCTGAATCGGAACATTCATAACCCACTCTTTGTCAGGCGACCAATGCCAGAAAAGCACATCCTGACCACCATTGGTGAACCATGTCCAATCAACTTCTTTCCACAACACATCTATATCGGCAGCCAATTTTTTTTCTATTTCATTTCCATCTGCAAAGTATTGTCTTACACATAATAAGCCCTGCATCAGATAAGCAGTTTCAACAAGGTCAGCGCCATTGTCATTTGATCCGAAAGGCTTTACTTTTCCTGTTTCACCGTACAACCAATGAGGCCAGGCGCCATGAAAACGATCAGATTTTGCCAACCAATCAACACTTTTTTGCAAGTGATGCAGACCTTGTTCCCGGGTGATAAATCCCCGTTCGATTCCCACCAGTATCGCCATTACCCCAAATCCTGAACCACCGGAAGTAATTACAGATCTGTCATCCTGAGGATAATATCCATCCAAATGGATTCGTTCGCAGGCCAGCCCTGAAACCGGTTCGGCTCCTTCCCAGAAATATTGAAATGTATTGTATTGAACAAGATTTAAAAGTGAATCGTCAGAAATTATCGGGAAACCCGATTGAGGCGTTGACTTCAACGTTTGGTTATGACACGATAAAATCGCAATGATTATTATTAATAGGATGATATAGAGATATTTCATGTGCTTATAGTTTTGCTTTTCGAAACTAAAAACTTTGATATTTGAAACAGTACCTTCGTCATTGATTCAAATTGTAATTACCATATACGCCACGAAAAAAATATCCCAACATAATTCCTTTAAAAGCAACGCTAATTAATATGTAAATCCAAGTTTATCTAATCCTGCCTGCACTTCAGGAGCACTCATAAAAAGATTCCAGACCAATCCGGTACGGTAATTTTCAATCATAACAATTTCAGGTCCCTGATCGATAGCAATATAAGAATCGGCCCACCATCCGGTATGGACATCAAATGCGTCATAAAAACCATAATCGCCCCAAAGTTTGTCGCCCAGGATAAAATAGAAAAACCGTATCGCTTCCATCGATTGCTCAGGTGTATAAGGTAATGAAGAAATTGCAGCAGTCGGTGTAATTACGCCACGGTCATTTGTTGGTTCACTCACGCCATAACCATCCGGAATATCACCCGCAGTCAAACCCCAGCAATGGTCGCTGTAATTGGGATAATTCTTTGGATTGTCAGCACAATATGACCAGTTTATTAATGAATGATTCACATTTTGTGTCTGATAATTGGCATAAATATCTGATAAATTGGTTGGGTTCAGTCCTAAAAATGAATAGTGCGCAAAAAATAATGGTCCGCCATAGTCGTAACCAACCGGCAGGACATATCCATAAAAAGATTTTCCATTCCTGATAGCGCCATTGCGGGCATAACCTACATGATATGCCGAGGCGGGAATGGTGTGTGTGGGCGATGCAGCTGCCATAATATATGCAATCATTGTTTCATTATAGCCTGAAATTCTGAAGTTCATGTCCCAGCCATAATTAGGTGACCAATGCCAATAAAGCACATTCTGGCCTCCCCGGGTGTACCAGTCCCATTCAATCCCATTGTAGAGTTCGGTGATACGGTTCATTAAATCACTTTCTGTTCCATCATCCGGATTCAGATACTGACGCATGGCCAATAAGCCTTGCGCCATGAATGCAGTTTCGACCAGGTCGCCGCCATTATCTTTTGTTCCAAATGGCACCACATTGCCTGTATTTCCGTTTATCCAATGCGACCAGGCGCCATGAAACCTATCGCAGGTTTCAAGAAAATGAATGATTTTTTCGAGGTGTGTAATACCTTCGTTACGGGTAATAAATCCCCGCTCCATGCCAACAATCAAAGCCATTACCCCGAACCCTGAACCACCGGAAGTAACGATATCGCCTGAATTAAAACGTTCACGAGCCATTCCGCTTACCGGATGGGCATAGTCATAGAAAAATTTGAATGTTTGTCTTTGAACGAGTGTAAGTAATTCATCATCAGTAATGAGTGGAAATTTCAGTGTTGAATCAAGTTCAGTAAAAAAAGAATTGCTGAATCCTTTAAATGTATTTCCCGTTTGAGATGTCAGACTTGTTGAAACTGTAAAATAGTATTTTGAATACTCCTCAAGATCTTCATTGCAATCCAATATCACAGTTTTAAAATCCTGATTAAAACTAAGATCGAATCCGGCACCACCGATTGAGATTTTAGAATAAATATTATTTGTATCGACTGCCTCAGAGAAATCCATCTTCAAAGTGGTTCCTTGTCGATTGATATTACTGAGATTGGTTGCTGTTAAGAAATCTTTGTCTTCGAGCAGGATCTTCTCCATTGTAAAAACTCCACTGGATGTTTTGAATTTAAATTCTGCACCATTGAAAATTTCACCTTTACTTCCTTTCAGGGCGTTGGTAATTTTAATTATATAGCTCTTCATTTTCGGGAAATTCTGGCTATGCTTTAATAAAACAGTTTTTGCACCATCGGTAAAAACAAACTGAACACCAAATGTCGCATTATTCTCATCTGTCACTTTTATATTCTGTCTGGCCGAATTTGTATCAACAGCTGCCAAAAAATTGAGAATGATATCTTTATTCAGAGGAACATCAGATATCTCGGCACCATATTGCAGTTGGATGCTGCCTACAAAACATGAATTAAGTTCAAGTTTTTCAGTTGTCGCTTCAGGTTCTTTATTGCAGGAAATACTGAACAGCAATACACTAAACAGCACAATAATACTGCAGAGCAAAACAGATTTTGATTTATGAATGTGTTTCATCTTCAATAATTTAAACAATTTGTAATTTTTTGTCAAATATATAATGCCAAATTTGTTTCCTGAATGTTAAGTACTATTAATCAACCCTACTTACTTTTCAATCATATTTCAACCAATACACCAAAATATTGAAATGAAATGATACCGAAATTTTTAAAACAATCCAGATAAAATGTTTTTATTTATGTTAGATAAAAACGCTAATGCAGTTAATATATTGGCTATATGAAAGATAATCAGAGAATTATTTCTGTTCAGAATGAACCAATTCAAGATTCAATCCACTGCGACTAAATCAGACCAGTTTGTTAGTAAGACCGAAACAATATGCAATATTGATTATCTGAACTCTAAATTATCCGATAAGTTTTATGAAGATGCTGCTCTTATCACTAATAAAAAACTAATTCCTTCCATCGCATTTCAACCTGTTTCTGTTTTTCATGAATGAATTTTCCAACAGGATGAAACGGCAATTTCAGGAATTAGTTCTATAGCATAAATAAAGTTATTTTACAGAATAAAATGATTGAATCTCAGCTGCTGTAACAACCCTATTGAATATGTGTAACTCGTCCAAAGCGCTCTCATCAGAAAAATGGTTCCATTCAGTAAAACGAGGAACCCCTGACATAATGGTAAACAGATCGCAGCCTGTCCAGTCTATTGCATTCAACATGGCAGCTTCACGAACCATTTCACCATTAATGTAGATAGAACTGGCTGTTTCAGAAATAGTAAATGCAAAATGAACCCATTCGCCGGTTGATGGATCAATTGACCCTCCGTCATTCCAGCTTTCATTGGTTCCGCCTAATCCAACATTAATTTTGAATTGCTGTGATGTGGCGCTTCCTTCCCTGAAGAATCTGAAACCGCTTGTACGTAAATTCTGAACATCCGGATAGCCAGCATTGGCTTTATCTTCCGCTGAAAGTGTAAAAATACCTGCCCTGTCGGGAGTTGCATTCACTTTCATCCAGAATACTGCACTAATTTGAGATGTTTTTATCAGATCAGTTGTAGGAAATGTAAGATAAGCATCGGTTGCTCCGACATAAGCCTGACCCACTTTTCCTTCAGCAAATCCAGGTGTTCCGACAGGATCAATCACTGAACCTGAAATTACTTCCAGATATTCATCCTCGAATGGCATATAGAATAACTCGCCATCCAATGGAACATAAATAGGTGCAGTAATCTTTTTAAAGTTAACCGATTTAGAAACGCTTTTATCGGTAAGGTCAGTCACCGTTGCTGAAAGCACATGTGATCCATCCAATAAATTGTTGTAAACCAATGCTATCGATGCTTTACGATAATCAAGGAAAGAAGTATAATTACCAATTTCCACTCCGTCAAGCTGAACAACGACTGATTTAAGTTCGATGTCATCACTTGCTACCAGTTCAAAAGTTGCTGTACCGATTTCATCAGTTGAACGAATTACTTTTCCTTCTGTAGGAAATTCGATGACAAGTTCTGGTACATCTTCATCAGTACCCGGAGAGATCGATGTGATTGGGTCGAGCCCTTTGTTACATGAAACAGACAACACTGTTATCATTGAACAAATGAATAAATATTTGAGTATTTTCATTTTCTTAATTTTTAAATGTTTGTATGTAAGGCTATTGACCTAAAACAGGTAATTGATCGACCTGGTACTGCGGATAAGGAAGGAAAGTCTTTTCCGCTGAAAAGGTTCTACCATCATAACTCAAATCAGCTGTTCTGCCAAGTCGAACCATATCATAGAATCGTGTTCCCCATTCCATCGCAAGTTCAGCATACTTTTCATCCATCACCTGTGCATTTGTTACACCCGACAATTCAGATAATCCGGCTCTTGTTCTGACAATGTTTACAGCATCATCTGCTGATCCAGCTGATCCTGAAGCTCCTTGTGTAAGTGCTTCGGCATACATGAGTAAAATTTCAGCATATCTGATACAAGTAAAATTTTTGTTTGTACCATAGTCAGTGCGGCCTGGTGTTAGTTGATTCGATGGCAGATAATGTTTTCCGCTGGCAAACATCGCCCGCGCATAATCGTTAAATATGTCACCTGACCGGGTTGTATTTGTTATCCAAGCAGGCAGATTTGCAAAATTCGGATCACTTTTAATTTCAGTAATACCACGGTTGGTGAATATTACACTTGTTTCAAGACGTATTGTTTCACCTCTGCCAAGCATAAATTTGATGTATTTAAGACTAGGTTCATAAAATCCCCAGCCATCTCCGGCGCCAGTAACCGCTGGTGTCCAGCCCTGAGGACCAAAGAATCCAAACAGATAACTATAGTTGTCACCTGCACCCAGTCCAAGATCTGAATACTGCATCTCCCAGAGATTCTCATTGCTTAGCTTACCCTGAATTTTGAATAATTCATAATAATCAGATTCGAGTTGAAATTTTCCGGAACCAATGATCTCACCTGTTGCATCTGCAACACCCTGGTAATTCTTCAGTTCCAGATTTGCTAATGCTTTCATGGCCAATGCGGTGAACTTTGTTACTCCTCCAGGGATGTCAGCGCGTTCGTTTGGTCTTACAGCTAAAAGATCAGGGATTGCTTCATCCATTCTGTCAGAAATATATTGCATCACCTGGTCTTTGGATGACAAAGGTGTGACATACAATGTTGTCGGATCTGAACTTGTTGGAATAAGCAATGCGCCCCAGGTACGGCTCAGTTGAAACAGCCACCATGATTGCAGCACCTTTGCTTCAGCAATATATTGTGCAGCAAGGGTTGCATTTCCACCATTATCCTTGTAAAGATTAATTTGTTCTATGGCTGAGTTCGCCGATAACATATTCTGGTAATAGTTCTGCCACAAGGAATTGTACATCCAGTAGTCTTTGTTATAGTTATACAAATCTGTTTCTGCAAAATCCTGCTGGTCGCCAAGACCACCAGCATTTACATCATCGCCACGAACGGAAATAAGAGGAAAGTCTTCCCATTCTGTATTGTTAAATTCAGTGTAAGTACCAATCAATGGCCTGATCATGTCACTACTGATCGTATAATCGGTTTCTGAAGTAATGGTGCGGTTTTCAGGAATTTCATCAAGCTTTTTTGAGCATCCTGAAATGGTTAGAACTGCAATTACAGAAAGTGTAATTAATATGAGAAATTTATTTCGTTTCATTTGTTAATATTTTAGATGATTAGAACTTAACACTTAGGCCGATAGTATAGGTAGCAGGAACCGGATAGGTTTGATAATCCCAACCATTGGCAACTTCAGGGCTAAAACCATTGTATGAAAACAAGGTTAACGGGCGTTCTGCGGTGAATGAAATTCTGGTTTCGGGGAATTCTCCACCGAGCCATGTATTGTTTTTGATTGTATAGCCAACCTGAATATTCTGAATACGGAAGAATGAGCCATCTTCAACGAAATAGTCGCTCATTTTCTGGTTCCAGCCTCTTCTTAAACCAGAAGAAGAAGGATAAATATCAGATGTGCCTTCACCATGCCAACGATTGGTTGCCAGATCTGCATCCATGTTTCCATCCGAAGTCCAGATGATTTCACCACGTTTACGGTTAAGGATTTTATTTCCTTCCTGACCATATAAACTAAGCGAAAAATCAAAATTCAGATAATTGATCCCAATATTAGCACCATACATGAAATTCGGGAAGTATGAACCAAGCAATACACGGTCATCATCATTAATATCACCGTCACCATTCTGATCTTTATACTTGAAATCGCCTGGAACCAGATTATTGGCTACTGCTACAGGATCGGCATCAATTTCAGCCTGATTCTGGTAAACACCTGCAATTTCACGGCCATAGAATGCCATCAGGGCTTCACCGACATAAGTACGTTGACGGAATTCTGCTGTTCCTCCTTCAAGATATTCCTTACCGTAAAGATCAACAGCTTCATTTTTCAAGGTTGAAATATTACCACCGACACTATAGCTAAGCTTATCGCTAACTTTGTTTGTCCAGTTCAGTGCCAGTTCAATTCCTGAGTTTCTGATAATACCAACAGGTTTCAGTACACTTTCACCTGAGGCTGGAATTGGAACAGGAATGGCTGCATTTTTTGTGTCGCGGACATAATAATCGAGATCTAAAGATAATTTGTCTTTAAATAATTTGGATGTAACACCGATATTTGTTTCTTCCGTTAATTCCCATTTGAGGGATGAATATGAACTCGATACAACAGTACCGGTATAAACAACTCCTCCAAGCGTAGTGGTTGGGTAACCTGTTGTATAAGTACCGTCACTGGGTTGAATATGGTCGTTTCCAAGCTGTCCCCAGCTGGCACGTATTTTCAGATACGGTATGTTTTCATTGCCTTTCAGGAACTTTTCCTCAGATATTACCCAACCTGCACCTACTGTTGGGAAATAACCCCATTTTTGCTGGTATTTGTTACTTCCGTCAGCACGCATTGTGAGATAAAGCAGGTATTTATCATTGAAATTATAGGCGGCTCTTCCAAAATATGACATTCCATACATACTTCCTCCGTCATCCCAAACGCCTTCTGCCGGAACAGTTAATGATTGGTTAATGTACCATGATTGCTCCATTCCAGTAGGGAAATTTTTACCTTGCGCTGAAAGTTTCTGGTAGCCTTCATCTTTGAAAGAAGTACCTGCCATTACAGTTACATTATGCAATCCAAATTCCTTTGTGAATGTGAGGACATTATCCCATATCTTATTATTATATAGTGAGTAAATCCTTGTAAGTGTTGCATCCGGGTTTTGAAAACTATTTCCGATAAAGTAAGGTAAATTAACAATCCTCTGATCGATTGAACTGTTATTGTTGCTGTAAGTAGTCTTAAAAGTCAGCATTTTTGGAATCAGATTGAATTCCATATAAAAGTTAGCAAGCATCTTATTGATTTTCATCCGGTCGATGTTCAGATCCATGGTTGGGAAAGGATTCTGACCGCTGCGATATCCAAGATCCTGCGCATTGGCATATTTTTCAGGCCATGCTTCGGTATTCAACTCATCATAAACAGGCATGATAGGTACAGCGAAATAGGCCTGAGTCCATGCACTGCCCTGTTCGTTGTATTTGGTTGCATTACTGTAAATTAGATTTCCACCAACTGTAAGCCATTTAGTAACTTTCAGGTCAATTTTTGATCTGAGATTCAGACGCTCATAATCATTTTGCATATTCAGGATGCCATCCTGAGAGAAATAATTTGCTCCTATTGAATAACGTGCAATCTCATTACCGCCCGAGAAATCGAGGCTATGGTTATTGATTGCAGCAGGGCGCATTATTTCGCCATACCAGTCGGTATTAACTGCAGGTATGTAAGGGTTTTCGCGACTTCTTCCATATCGTTGCATCGCATTCTCAATAAAGGAAATATCTGCTGCCGATCCTGATTCCATGGCCATTGCAGTAAATTGCTCTGCATTAGCCATTTTTACAACATTCTGGGCAATTTGAGCGCCTACATATCCATTATAGGAAATTTCAGGTTTCATATTATAGGAACCAGACTTTGTTTCAATTAAAACAACGCCATTGGCAGCCCTTACACCATAAATGGCAGCGGCTGAAGCATCTTTCAAAACTGAAATGGACGCAATATCAGCTGGATTCAGGAAGTCGATATTATCGAAAAACATTCCATCGACTACATAAAGAGGAGCCTCATTGTCTCTTCCCGGAAACGAACCAATACCACGGATTCTGATTGTTGGAGAACTACCCGGGCTGCCACTTCCTACCACCTGCATACCTGCCACTTTACCTTGCAAGGCCTGCATTGGCTGTGAAGATGGTGTCTTGATCAGCTCGTCTGATTTGATTGTTGTAATAGAAGAAGTTAAATCCTTCACCTTACTTGATCCATATCCAACAACCACTACTTCCTGTAGTGATGTTTTAAGCGGAACCAACTGTATGTTCAAATTGTTTTGATTTCCGATAGTAATTTCAGCCGTCTCAAAACCTACGAAACTGATCACTAAAGTATTCTCACCAGGATCAACCATTACAGTAAATTTTCCTTCCATATCGGTTGATACACCTTTGGAAGTTCCTTTGATAACAACTGAAGCTCCGGGCAATGACTCACTCGTTGATTGATCTGTTACCGTACCGCTAATATTCCGACCCTGTCCGAATACCGCAGTACCCGCAAAGGCCAGCAAAACCAAAAGCATACTTTTGGCCCAGCGAATTACTTGTTTGTGTGGTAAATGTCTCTTCATAACATTGGATTTGATGATTTAAAGGTTAAATGAATTTTATTTATTAATTGTGCGCATATTGCCATTTTCACTATCAAATAAAAGCCGATATCAAAGATAAAATAAAAATTATTTTCTGCCAAAAATTAAAAATTATGCAAATTCAATCGATTGCGGAATTTAATACGAAAGTAATGTATTAGAAAAGAAAAACCTCCTTAACCGGCATCAATTTGATTACTTCAAACAAAAAAAGATGAGTTTTACACCTCAATTTTACCACATCCAAGAAAATTATTTATGTTGTAATAAATTAATTTTAAATACTTTAAATCATGCAAAATTATAATAAACTTATAAAACCATCAGAGCATTCATTTAGACAAAAAAAACCGGAATATCAGATATACTCTTTAAGCAAATCATCGGTTCATTTTAACAATTGGTTAAAAAAGATTTCTTCAGAAAAAAATGAATCAGAATTTCATTATAAACTCAGTCAGGCCCTGATCTGATCCAAGATTAAGTCGTTTGCGCAATCGATAACGTTTTTCCTCAACACCACGTATTGTGATATTCAAAAGCGGAGCTATCTCTTTAGAAGAAAGATTTAGCTTAAGATAAGCACAAAGTCGAAAATCATGTGGGGTAAGATCAGGATATTGCGATTTTAGCTTTTTAAAAAAATTTTCATGGGCCTGGTCAAAATGATTCTCAAACATCTCCCAATCATGATCACTGGTTATATTCTTATCAATCAAACGTATTACACTTTCAAAGTATTTATTTGGCAACCGATAACCCAATTCTTCCTTTTGTTTTTCAAGTTCATCTTTTACTTCAATTAAAGCTTCGTTCTTGCGAATTACCGACATTGTGTTTTTCGCCAGCTCCATATTTTTCATAGAAACTTCGGATTGTAGTTTTTCATTTGCCACCCTGATCATTTCAGCCTCCGCTTTTTCCTTTAAACCCCGCATCTTCTCATTCTCCTGTTTCAGAATCTGTTCCTGGTGCTTCCATCTTCTTCTTCTGAAATTTATTCTTAACAAAATAAAGAAAGCAGCCAAAATTGCCAGGTATGAGATTATTGCCGGTAAAGAAAGATACCAGGGTTGTAAAACCGTAAAGGCGAGTTCAGTACTTTGTGTTTCTATTCCTTTGTTTGTGAGTGTTTTAACACTAAACAAATAATCGCCAGGCGGTAACCGGTTGTATTCAACCTCTGTACTGGTTGTCCAATCACTCCAATCTTTTTCAAATCCTTGTAATCGACTCCTATAATACACTTTTTTACCAATGGGTTCAAATGAGGCAAAAGAAATCGTAAGGTTATTGAACTTATTATTCAGGTAATTTCTTGATTCCCAAACACCTGATGAAACATTTTCAGAACCATTACTTATTACTATTTCTTGAATAACCGGAGAATCAGAACGCTCAACCAACTTATTCATCTTTTGCATGTTCAGGATTGAAAAACCATTTTCCATACAAACCAGATGCAGACTGTCATTTAAGGCGACAATATTTTCATTGTTTTCAACCATATTAATGCCAAAAGCATCAGGAATTATACGATAAAGTAACTGAGCTTTTCCGAAACGAATCTCAAACAGACCTATTTCATTACGGTTGATTAACCAGTATCTGTTGTTGGGAACCGGAATAATATTTGTAGATGACTTAAATTCAAACAGTTGCTCGTTCAACTCACTAAAAGGTATAATTTTAGAGTGTATTGCATCCCATTGAAAAAGCGAATCACCACCTGGAAATACAATTCTGTTGTCCACCTCGATGACACGGTTTGTTGAAAATACCAGGCCATCATCCTTTGTTAATTTTTTAACTTGTAAAACATCTGTAAACGATGCATCTGGCTGCAAAAGATAGATTCCGGTAATAGAATGACCCAGAATTAAATTTCCTAAATGATCAATCTCCAGATATCTCACCGGAGCAATGAAACCATCCAGAAATCTGCCTCTTTGCAGAATATTTCCTTTCTTTTCAAAAACAACAAGCGAACTATAGGTGCTTTGCAAATACATTTCGCTTCCCTGAACACCAGATGCAACAAGATTATAACCACCATTTGCATCACTGACACGAATAAGCTGATGGTTATCGATTACATAAGTACCATTGTTCATTCCACAATACAACTGACCATCAATGATCTTTAAAAACCATACCTGACCTTGACTGTTTGGCAAAAAGCGGCAATTTATAAACCTGCCATCCTTATCTACTGAATAATAATAAAGACCCTGATTCGTTCCGACATAGAGTTCATTTTTAAAAAGACTTGCCGTATAAACCGTTCCCATTTTCAATCCTGATTCATTATAAACATCCGCCGGTGAGTTAAACGAAACATAGTCAAATCCCTTGTCCATTCCAACCCAAAGATTTCCTTCATGATCGCCTTTCAAAGCCAGAATTGTATTATTCTGAATTGAATTTCCACTATGAAGGTGATTCAAAATATTCCCCTGAAGATCAATAATGAATATTCCATTGAGAATTGTTCCAAAAATCAGCTTATCCTCTACCCTAATTCCATTGTTTATAGTGCTTTCAATCAAATAGTTACTAACCTCAGAAATCCAGGGCCTGAATTGTTCACCATTATAAATGAAAATTCCTTTTGAACTGGTTCCGATCAGCATTTCATTTTTACTCAGCGGTAAAATTGCTTTTATTTCAGTCTGGTTGAATATTTCGCTTCCAGGAAGCATAACCAATTGTTTATCAATGATTTCATAGAGGCCTCCCTGAACATGATGTGTAAAAATCCGGTCACCACTTTTAAGCAAAAACATGATGGTACCAGGAACATTTAATGGTTCAATTGAATGCTGATCGTAGCAAAAAACAGCGCCAAAACTCTGAAAGTAAATATTTCCTTTATGCTCGACAATCTTCCATATTTCATCATTATGAAAAGTGAAATTCTTTATCAAAGGCACCAGTGAATGGTAAGTCCAGTCAGAATCCACCGCCTTTTCCCAATAACCAAATTCTTCAAAAGATCCGGTATAGACTCTATCACCGATGGCTGCAACAGAACGGGCAGTCAGGTGATTTGGCAATTCGTATAAATGAGTGCCTGAGCCATCCAATACAAGTAATCCAGCATTATTGGCAATAAAAACGAGTCCCTTTTCACTAATAC
>CAJBPB010000258.1 GCA_903957365.1 uncultured Bacteroidota bacterium | reverse complement strand
TTCACGCAGAAGACGGCATACGCGATGCGCATTAGTGACTGGAGTTCAGACGTGTGCTTTCCGATCTAGCAAAAACCTGATTGATATTTTGCAACCGTTCAGGAATAATCTAAAATTTGTCTTTTGGCAGGACTTAAATCTTCAAAAAACTATTCAAGAACAAAATCCAGACAGACTAACAAACAAAAAACAGGTTATAAAACGATACCTATTGATTCAACCAATAAGTTTTCTTAAATTATGAAGAAGAAATAAAATTCCATGAAGACGAAATAAAATTCCGTGAAGACGAAATAAAATTCCGTGAAGACGAAATAAAATTCCGTGAAGACAGAATTAAATTCCGTGAAGACGAAATAAAATTCCATGAAGACGAAATAAAATTCCGTGAAGACGAAATAAAATTCTGTGAAGACGAAATAAAATTCCATGAAGACGAAATAAAATTCCATGAAGACGAAATAAAATTCCATGAAGACAGAATAAAATTCCATGAAGACAGAATAAAATTCCATGAAGACAGAATTAAATTTTATCCAGATAAATGGGATAGATACTTACAAATTTTCAATTATAGTGTGGTATTGATTTGTATCGTTTCACACTTCGAATAATCAGATTGTTGTTTTGAAATTATCTAAAATAAATCCTTTGGCATTTTAATAAGAATTCAGCTTTCATATATCGTTAAAAACAAAGCAACAATAAAATCCAGACAGTTTTAAGGATTTCATTGTATTCATACCATAAAAAAAACGCAGAATGTTCATTCTGCGTTTTTTATGAATAAATCACCAGTCGAAAAAGAAGGGATTCCCCTCCCCTATGCTATCCGACACATTTTTTAGCTTGTCCATAATCTCAGTATCTGGGCTAAAAAGTTCGCTGTCGAGGCATGTGCAGAGCCAAAAAGCGGAGTTTACTTTTGGTAAATGCGATGCACTGAGCTTGCCGAAGCGATGCACTGAGCCTGTCGAAGTGCGGTCACTGAGCCTGTCGAAGTGAGCATTTTTGGCTCAAGCATAACGATGAGAGCGGACTTTACAGACAGATTTTTCGATTTATTGTCTGTCCAAAAAGACGGGAGTTTGATTCAGAATGTTCGGGTTCGAGGTATCGATGAGCTGAGAATCAGGAGTGTACTGAGGTACATGACTGATTTGAGGATCGAGAATAACGAAGAAATCGGACATTATGAACAAACTCTATTTAGCTACTTCAGGCAACCACTCAGCCTTAAAAATAGATGGATCGGTATAGAATTTACGGGCTGTTTCGACGAGTTGTTCAGGTTTGATCTGCTCCAATCGTTGTTCTCTGGTTAAAATACGCTCAGGATCAGTACCGTTGAGATAAGATGACTGGAGTGCATTCAGCCAGTAATCATTCAGTTTTAAATCAACTTTGTTCTTTTCAAGCGCTGGCTCTCTTGCCTGTGTCAGATCGTATTCTGTAATACCACCGGTTTTTTTTGTGCTCTCAATAAGTCCAAGGAAGGCAGTGTTTACCTTTTCGATGTTGTCGGGACTGCAAGGGAAATAGGATTGTACCAAAAACTCTTCTCTGGGGTATTTCTGTAGTGATCCGTTGCATCCTCCTCCATAAATGGCACTCATTTTTTCGCGGATAGTATCAATTACCTTGTTGTTCAAAACGGCATTGAGCTGCTCCAGCATAAAGGCATCATCTTCATTAAAAGGCATTTTACCTGTAATGAAATGCATCAGCATGGCCTGTTGTTCGGTTCCTTTGTGTAAAGTAAAACTATGGTTGCCGGTCATTGGAAACAATCCGATGTCTTTGATACCCTTATTGATGTCGGCTGACACCATTCCACCAATATATTTCAGGATGAACGGCAATATCTGTTCTTCTGTAAAACTTCCAACAATTGTGTAATTCATTCCGTTGGGATTTCCCATACGTTCTGCATAATAAGAAACCGCATTTCCGATATTGATTTTATCGAAATCCGAAACATTTTGAATCATGTGGGCACGTGCATTACCCTGGTAAAATGTATTAAAAGCTGAATCGATAAATAAGTATTGCGGGTTTTGTTTCAGCAGTTCAAGCTGTTGTTTCGATCGGCTGACCGAAGATTGAAATGCTGCCTCGTCTTTGCGTGGTGAGCTTGATTTCAGATACAAAAGCTGGAACATGGTTTCCATATCCTTCACACTGCTCTTACCATCAATAGATTCGTTGTAGTCATTTATTTTTGGGGTAACATTCGCTATTTTACCAGATAAAAACTTGGTTAAATCCGGATTGGAGAACTGACCATATCCCATATCTTCCTGAATTTTACCGCACCACTGCGCACTCTGATAGTCGGTACCCGGATAAAGACTGAAACCACCCAGACGTGAACCTCTTAAAATGACTTCATCGTTCTTGAAATCAGTTGGTTTGATGGTGACAATGGCCTTATTACTCAGATAATAGGTGGTTGTACCTAATTTATCATTCTTTTCAGTTTTGATAATTTTACCAGCTACAGGTTCTTTTTCAAGGAGTGAAGAAGCGATTTTATTCTCGGTATAAGCTTCAACCGGTTTTTTCAAAGCTGATTCAATCCAGGCTTTCAACTGATCGTTTGTAGGCAGACCGGGCTGGGTTTTGGTGGTAACAAATGCAAAGAAATGGTTATCGATATCTATTTGTCCGCGAACTTTTTCAAAGTCGGCCAGTTTGATGTCACCGATATTATTTTTAGCGAAATTATATTCCCATTCGATGCCCGGAATGGCATCTTTTTCGAAAAAGTTATTGACCAGTTCCTCGGTCAGACGATCCGATTCTGTTTTACCAAGCTCGTTAAACTGTTTTTCATAATTGGAAAGCATGGCAGCTTTGGCACGGCTGAGTTCATCTTCGGTAAAGCCATATTTCTTCACACGTACACTCTCAGTAACCAAAGCTTCAACGGCCTTTTCAATACCATCGCTTCCGCAACGTGCACCTGCGGTATAATTTTCATAACCACGGGCCCATCCGCCACCTAAATAAGCGTAAGCACTGATAAAGGGTGGATTGGCAGAGTTTCTCAGTTCGTTAAACCGTGATCTTAACATACTGAAACACAAATTATCAATCATATTCTCGCGGTAATCAGCCAGCGTTGCCATAGGTTTACGGACTTGTGCACTTCCTGAAATTGTGATTGAGGTCTGGTTGGCTTCCACATCACTCACAACCAATGCCTGGTTTTCAGCAAAAGGCTTTACAATAAATCTCTCAGGCCGTTCAGGTGCATTCTCAGGGTTTTTAAAATCACTGAATTTCTCAATAATCAGTTTCTCTGCTTTATCAACAGGCATGTCACCTACAACAATCACTGCCTGCAAATCAGGTCTGTACCAGTCATCATTGAATTTCACCAATACTGAATGATCAAAATTCTCAATGATGGAGTCTTTCCCGATGGGAAGACGGTTGGCATATTTTGAACCATTGAACATAACAGGCAACCATATTTTCATCATACGGTCGTTGGCGCCTTTGCCCAGTCTGCTCTCGGCAAGGATTACGCCTCTTTCCTTATCAATTTCGTCAGGAGCAAGCAGTGAAGCACCGCTCCAGTCAGCCAATACCATAAAGGCACTGTCAAGTTTTCCTTGCTTATCGCTTGGCACAGGCAGAATATATACTGTTTCATCAAAACCGGTATAGGCATTCAGGTCATTGCCGAATGCAACTCCGATACTTTGAAGGTAATGTACCAGTTCGTTGTTTGGGAAATTCTTTAATCCGTTGAAATTCATATGCTCCATAAAGTGAGCCAGACCTTGCTGACTATCATCTTCGAGGATGGCACCGGCATTGACAGCCAGACGGAGTTCCACTTTGTTTTCAGGCTTTTTGTTGTATTCAATATAATACTTCAGGCCATTGGGCAAGGTTCCGGTTTTTACGTTCGGATTGGTTGGGATAGGACTTGTGAGATCCTGACTTTGCTGCGCGAAGACACCCTGCAACAGCATAAATACCGTTACAAACAGGGCAATGAAAAGCTTTTTCATAAAAATGATTTAGAAATTGATACTATGAAAATCCAAATAAAATACTTGGAAGGAGAATTCAAAATGAAAGAACGAACACAAGTGACTATTTTTCAGTTGAAAAATGTACGTATGATATTATTCAATTCAACAAAATTGATCGGTTTTGCAATATATCCGTTACAACCTGACTCAATTGCCATTTCTTTTACCCCTGAATAGAAATTGGATGTTTGCACAATGATGATCACATCTTTGTTAAACTCTCTGATTTTCTGCGTGGTTTCATACCCATCCATCTCAGGCATTCGGATATCCATCAGAATCAGATTGAGATCAGGATTGTTTTTACATATTTCGATTGCCTCGAAACCTGTTTTCGCAATGTGTATTTCATGACCCTGTTTTTCGAGTGGCCTCTTGAGTATAAGTTTTGACGCGAGGTCATCGTCAACGATTAGTATTTTCAGGTGATCAATATTCTTACCAGATGTAAAATCTGTACTCATGGTTTATTTTTTGTTTAATTCAATGTGATGAAATAACTGAAATACAACTATCTGATCAACTTTGAATAAATACTGTTATCTGAAGACTGACAAACAAAATAACTTTTTCAATGCATCTTCCAATTCCTTATTCCTTCAATAATGACAACTCAATTATCACAATCCGAAAACCGGAAACGAATCATTTATTCAATTGTTGCAAATTTAAGATAAGTTTCAAATCATCTGCCCAATCAAACGGATCAATTTAACAAATTATATATATTCATTACTTTTCACACTATTAAAGTTACAGATTTTAAAAAAATCATGGTCATTTAATAAATGTCTTAAAACTATCCTTTGGTATTTTATTGTGAATGATGCCCTCATACTTTGCAAAATTCTCCGGCAACAGCGCTGTTATTAACCTCAGTTTTGCCTTGTCAGGTAGCATAATTCTTCAAAAACTACTCAAAAATAATATCCAGACAGTTTTTCAGAAACATGAATACACGAAGGTTCAGAAGCAAAGCAATGAAGCAGGCCTGTCAGCAGTAAACAAAAAGAGGCTGTACCATGCAGGTACAGCCTCTTAAAATTTACAGGATGCAATTATTATTGTTCAGGATAAACCAGTTCATCATTGCGGTAGCCATTCAAATTTTTGTACCAGTCTGGAAATGAAACACCATTGCTTTCAGCCCAGTCTGCAAATTTAAGATGTACCCAAAGGATATCCTGCTTTTCGATCGGATAATCAAAACGCTCATAGAGGTTTATAGCCCATGGCAGGTTTTTTTCGGTAAGATAATACTTACCTGCTGCAGCATTACTATTGTCAGCTTCGGTACCAAAAAGAGCCGCATCAGCCAGATCAGTGGGTGGGAAATCAGGTAAATGGACTTCAACACCACGATTTTTATTGACAATCAGAAAAGGATTGAAATTACTTATATCCAGATCGTTGTATGAATATGTGTTGGGTTTAAAAGCCATTTGAATCGTTAATGTCACTGGTGCAACATAAGGAGCATCCAATTCGGTATTTACGCCAATTCCGCTTCCCGGATGTGGCATTTGTGCAAACGAATTGTCATAAACAATGATGGTCGCTTTGCTTTGACCGGCTTCTGTTCCATTGACATCAAGTGAAATAAAGTTTTCGGTAAGATCGTAACCTGTAACAGTCACATCTTCCGGATTTATCTTGTCAGACAGCTGGAAACCGAAACCGTTTTCATACGAAGCACCAAATGCCTTGATAACAAATGTGCCAACCACCTGCTGAACAAAGTTACCGGTATTCGTAATAATTTCGAACTGATAATCGATCACCAGGTCATTGAAGTCATAGTCGCCACGTGCTGGCCAGAGATCTTCAAAAGCCAGCGTTCCTGGACCTGTCGCAGGGTAAAGATTATTTAATCCAACGATTACATTCACCGATATGCTTGCAGTATCACACATCGAAGATGAATCGCACACCTGATAATCAACAGTTACAGTTCCGGTAAATCCTGCAGATGGTGTAAAAGTAACCAGACCCGTGGATGGATTAAAAGTAAAATTACCTTCAGTGGCAGGATTCGGAATGGTTTCAGTTATGAAAGTCACACTTTCAGGGTTAATAGCCTTCGAACCTGCAATATCATTCGAAAGTACATCAATTTCAACTTCCGTATTAACAAGTGTAACCGATGTATCATCATTTGCGGTTGGACCAGTCACAACAGTTACGTTAACAGTAATTTTGGCAATGTCGCACAATCCACTTATATCGCAAACCTGGTAATCAATGTCGGTTGTGCCGGTAAAACCAAGTGCCGGGACAAAAGTCACCATGCCTGTAACAGAATTCACTGAAAAGACACCCACGGTTAAAGGATCAGGAATGGTAGCCGGGACGAAAGTCACACTGACAGGATTCAGAATTGCATCACCTGCAATATCATTCGCCAAAACGTCAATTTCTACTGTTGTATTCATATCCGTTGTCTGCACATCGTCGGTGGCATCAGGTCCACTTACCAATATCACGATAGCAGGACAGCTTCCTGTATAATCAGGAATTTCCGGATTTGGGACATTCGATGGTGCAGTTGTATTGACTAAACTTACACCTGTTTTATAGGATGGGTTAATTGTCGGATTTCCACTCTGGCTGATCGATATTGTTCCTGTTCTCGAAGCAATCTGGTAATTAGCCGAGTTAAATGTACTGTTTGTAATTGTTATTGCGCCTCCACTATTATAAATATCACTGCCTCTTCCTGTCAGATTACCAGTGAATAAACAGTTTTCGACATTCACGACCGAGGTTCCTGATACACCAAGCGCGCCGTAGGCATTGTTGCCTGATACCTCATTCGCTGTACTCTTAATTACTGAATTTGAAATGGTTGCGGTTCCACCGGCAATCCTGATCAAACCTCCGATATTATTGCTGTAGATATTATACAAGTTTGATTCAAAATGTGTATTGTCAACAAGCAATGCACCTGAACCCATATAAATGGCTGTGCCTGCCAGATCGCCACCACCATGGTTATCTTCAAACCTGGAATGATTTATTTCAACATTTCCGCCATTGATGCGGACAACGGCACCATCAGCATTTCTGTAGTTGTCAATAAACAGGTAATTATTCATCTGAACTTCTGCACCCAGACCAATCCTTATTCCTCCGGCACTCTCCCAGTTTTTATTACAGCTTAGTCCGCCGCCATTGAAAACAACATTGGCGCCATTTCTAATTTCAACAACATAGTTTCCTGTTGTTCTTCCATTGTTATCGATATGTACATTATTTATTGCCACCGGTCCTATATTCTCATATACCTCAATGGCATGTGCCGGATTGGATGAGTTTTGAATTCCGTATCGTGTAATTTTGAGGTTACTCATGGTAACCGGACTCTCAATTTTAACAAAATATCTTCCTGTTGTTCCTGCATCTTCGTTGTCAAAAATGGTCTTCTCCATTCCTGCACCAGTAACATACAGATTCAGTGTGGTAATTTTCAGGTCACGGTTACCAACTCCGTTGTAAGTCCCCGCATCAATAAAAATTGAATCACCTTCTCTTGATTTATCTAATGCAATCTTCAATGTAAGACAGGGATCGGAAGCAGTTCCTGTTCCGCTGGTTGTTCCTGTTGCACTGCAAAAGATATCATTGGCAGCAGATGCGTCATTAACATACCATTTGGATGCGGCAGCGTCTAAGACAATGATCTGTAACATTAATAAAAATAGAACTCTGTTTAATTTCTTCATATTTTGTAAGGTCAATTATAAATGATGGATGATCCGATTTCTTAATAGATGGTTAAAACTTCTTAATCTTTGATTTACAGGTACAATGTATAAAAACTGGTCAAAAGTAGTATGAACAGTCCGGTACAGTTAATCACTCAACAAAACAGTTACCTGACTTGAAAATTGTCTTTAGAATTGATAAGAAAGGTCAGTATCTGTCAATTCAAGTTTGATATTTTGTCCCATGAACTTAATCTGAACCGATTTTTCAAATGCTGGAACGGTAAGTTTCATTGTTGATGACACACCTGCCTGCAAAAAAAACTTAAGATAAGGGATGTTGTCCGTATTCGTGATTTCAACAACACCATTGTCATTGCCGCTTACAGTAAGATTGATGTCGCGCGTGGTTTTCCAGTTAAATGTATCAGATATTTTCAAATCCTCTGTTGTAATAATCTGTGTAGCATCTGCAGGGATAAAATCATCCTTTTTACAGGCGGTGAAAGTTATAAACAGAATGATGGAGTAAAGTATTATTTTCTTCATTTTTTTAGTTTGATTTACAATACTTTGTTAATTATCGTGCCAAACTAATTATTAAACTTAATATCAGGTATATAATGAATCGATCTGTCTTGTACTATTTTTGAAAAGTATTCCTGAAATGATAATAATTCCTATAATGGGAATTAACAACAATATAACATTACCTATTGTCAGCATCAATATTTACTATTCTTCCCTTTTCAGGATCAATATATAGCGGTTCATTTTTAAATCAGAAACCTCCATAATGAATAAAACCTGATATACAGTTTTAAAATAATCCATTCAACTACTGATAATTACTATTCAAATGAGAAATAACCTGAACAGCATATTACATTTTGCAGATACA